>JABAAV010000002.1:0-18259 GCA_014238595.1 Myxococcales bacterium
AAATGATGCTCATTGTTGATCAAATGATGCTCATTTGTTAACAATGGCAGGTCGTTTACGAGTATCTACTGTTCATATAGATAATTGGGAGGATTGTTGATGAAGCGTCTTTATATAGTTGTTGTTACGTGTTTGTTTTTTGTATCATGCACCTGTTCATCTGCTTCGTCTGAAGATTTTTCTGGTACAAATGCCTCTGATGCAAGTAACGATAATCCTAGCCGTGAATCGGGTACGACAGGTATTGCCGGAACAGTGTGGATGCCTGCCAATAATCCAACGGCATTGTCTAATCCATCACATGCCATACCTGTTTTCAATGCATTGATTTATGTGTCGTCGTTCAAGCCTGAACCATTGGATCATCGTCTTTCATGTATTGCATGTGCTGTGCCTTCACAAAAACATGCGTTTTCGAAGCATGATGGAACGTTTTCTTTAAATGAAATTGCTGGTGGTGATTATTGGGTAACGATTAGCAAAGGTGGATTTCGTCGTTCGTTTGAAATCACGATTGCCGATGATGAATTGATAGAGCTCGATGAAGCACAAACGACGTTGCCTAGTCTCCATGATCCAGAATACGGAACAGAAATACCCAGTATTGCTTTGGTGACTGGTGACTATGACAAGATTCAAGATGTGTTGGCCAAACTTGGTATTGGTCAGATTGATCCATTAAACGAATTTATTATGGATAGCCATGAAGGCTTTTACGAAATTTATCGTGGTGCCAACATTGAATCATTTGATGTTGACGAGGAAACCCCAACGGTGATGGATTTATTACAAGATATTGAATTGATGAGTCAGTATCAGATAATATTATTTCCTTGCTCTGATGGCTTGAATGAAAAACATAGCTTGAAAACCTATCCACCTATTGTGTGGCAAAACATCCGAGAATATATTCGTCGTGGAGGAAAACTATATGTCACAGATTGGTCTGGTGATTATGTTGATAATATTTTCCCTGAACAGATGACCTTCGCCGATGCTATGATTGGCGATAATGCATTTGTTATAGATACACCAGCCTCAGCATGGGATGGTGTTGATTGGGATTCTGAGCAATTTAAAACGGCCAGTGGTATACCCAGTTATGACATTCATTATGCCTATGCCGCAGATGATGATTTGCGTCTATGGCTGATGGATCAAGAGAGTTTTATTCCCATTCTTTCCTCTCTTGATGGGGACACTGCAATGGGTACCATCAATTCGGAAAGTTTTCCTATCAGTGATGGTTGGACACAGATTCAATCGCTCCAATCGGTATCTTTGGGTATCGATGAGGATGGACAACCTGTTGTCGATACACCCAAAGTCTATGTAGTGGGTGATGTTAATGGGATTCCCACAAATTGTCCAAATGCAGGATGTCAACCGATGACAGTAACCTTTGAACCTGTCGGATGCGGTCGTGTGATGTATTCCACATACCATACTGCCGATCAGTCGCATGAAGGACTGCTCCCTCAAGAGCGAATTTTAATATATTTGATGATGGAGCTTGGTGAATGCAAGTCTGAATCTATTATTAACTGATTTTCTATGATTATATGATTAACACAGAAAAGGTGAACTATTATGAAAGAAATTGTTGAGCATATTAATACGTATCTATGGGCATATCCATCTGTTTTTCCATGGCTCGTTGCTTTGTTATTATGTGTTGGCTTGTTTTTGACCGTCAAGCTATCGTTTATTCAAGTACGTCGTATGGGACATTCTCTACGCGTGGTTGCAGGCAAATATGATGACCCTGATGACCCAGGGGATGTGACACATTTTCAAGCACTCTGTACGGCGTTATCTGCAACGGTCGGTATCGGGAACATTGCAGGTGTTGCATTGGCGATTCATTATGGCGGACCGGGTGCATTGTTTTGGATGTGGATCACTGCATTTTTAGGTACGGCTGTTAAATATACGGAATGTACCTTGGCTGTTCGATATCGTGGATTTGATTCAGATGGTAATGCATCGGGTGGTCCAATGTATTACATTGAAAAAGGGCTTGGAAAAGCATGGAAGCCTGCAGCAATCTTTTTCTCAGGGTGTGCCATTTTATCTGCCTTTGGTAGCGGTAATATGGTTCAAGCAAATACTGTATCTCAAAGTGCATTTGATTCTTTCGGTGTTTCCCATGTTGTTGTCGGTGTTATTTTGTCGATTGTGATTGGTGCGGTTATTTTGGGTGGTATTCAATCCATAGCCAAAGTCGCCAGTAAAATTGCACCGATTATGGCTGGAATTTATGTGTCTGGCGCAGTGCTTATTTTGTTGCTTCATCTCGGTGATGTTCCTGGTGCATTTATGTCTATTTTTAGCAATGCATTTAATCCACAAGCAGGTGTTTCCGGTGTTGTTGCAGGAAGTATCAGTACAACATTACTTTGGGGTGTACGTCGTGGTCTTTTTTCCAATGAAGCAGGGCTAGGAAGTGCTGCAATTGCTCATGCTGCTGCAAAAACGAAAGAGCCTATTCGTGAAGGTGCCGTTGCAATGATGGGGCCAGTGATTGATACATTGATTATTTGTACATTGACAGGATTGATTATTATTTTGACAGGTACATGGGATATCAAAAAGAATGATGTTCTTCTTCCATTAACCGAAATAGAAGAAGTCAAAATGAATAATACAGCATCTCAAGATACTCGATTCACAATCGCCGTGACCAATGGCCAACAAGAACAAATTTCATTTATGGTCAATGGTAGTTCTGTTGATGGTGCTTCTTTAGGAAGTTACGATGCACAAGACAGATTCGTTCCTTTTCAAGGAATGTTGACCTATGATGCTGTTGAAAAACAACTGTATACCTCCGATGGCAGAACGATGGATTGGATTGTTCGAGGAAACATGTTGCAGACGGGTGCTGTTTTGACGCAATGGGCCTTTGCCAAGGGGTTAGAGCCTATTACCGATTATGGTGGATGGATTGTAACGCTGTCGGTTTTCTTATTCGCTATCTCATCAATTATTTCATGGTCATATTACGGTGATCGATGTGTGGAATATCTGTTCGGTGCAAAATATCTCATCCATTATCGATTGTGTTATGTCCTATTTGTTTTCTTAGGTGCTGTCTTTGCACTCGAATTAGTATGGGCCTTTGGAGATATGGCGTTAGGACTCATGGCGTTGCCTAATTTAATTGCAATTGTTCTTTTGTTGCCTGAAGTCTTGCGGCTTACTAAAGATTATTTTTCACGGATGGATGCCTCTGCTAAAAAATAATACGATGGCATGCTGTCCAGACTGAGCGCTGTACTGAACTGATCAATGTTCAGTACAGCAATGATTGAGCGATGACTGCACGTTATAGATTATCTGAAATGACGACCTAACCCGTACAATCCAATACCTCCAAGCAGAATAATTATCGCGATAACCAAAGACGGTGGTGTGTCATTGCCGATTGAAGTTACTGAAGATGCTGAACCTAATCCAACCCATCGATCAGCGGCAGCAACAACACCTAAAATAATCAACAAAATACCAAATGTTCTCAGACGACTACTCCAACGTTTTTGAAGTCGTGTGGGTGCCATGGAATTATTGTGCAATAAATGCTTCGTAATCAGTGGCAGTGAGAAGCTCTTTTAATTCATTTGGATCATCAATGCTAACTTCAATCATCCATCCATTGTCATAGGGGGCATCGTTGATGAGCTCTGGGGCATCCAATAATGCACTGTTTATTTTTGTTACAGTGCCTGTGATTGGTGCAAAGAGATCAGAAACAGCTTTGACACTTTCTATGCTTCCAAAAATAACACCTTTGGAAATAGATTGATTTTCTGAAGGCAAATCAACCATTGTGACATCGCCTAGTTGATCAACAGCAAACTGTGTAATGCCTACACGAATAATGTTATCAGTGACCAAAGCCCATTCATGATCTTTGGTATAGACAAGGTTTTTTGGGTAATTTTGCATGGGAAATCTCTCCTGTTTATGATCTTGAATAAAAGGAACCTTTAACAATAGTGGCAGATATATATTTACCACGACAATCAATCAAGATGTTGTGGTCGATTGTTGCATGTTCACTAGGAACATATCCCATACCAATGGCACCACCTTGCGTGATAAACGCATTGCCGCTTGTTACTTTGCCAATAGGTTTGTTCTCACAAGATAAAATGGGATAACCTTGACGTGGAATACCACGATCATTCATGACAAATCCAACGAGTTTTTTGGAGATGCCTTGTTTTTTCTGTGCAATCAGAGATTCTTTGCCAATAAAATCACTAGCATTGGGTTTAACCAACCAACCTAAACAGGCTTCATACGGTGTCGTTGTTTCATCAATGTCATTGCCATAAAGACATAGCTTTGCTTCGAGTCGTAGTGTATCTCTTGCTGCCAATCCACAAGGTGTTGCTCCATTGGTTTGTAAAAGTTGCCACAAAGCAATAGATGTTTCGTTATTACATATAATTTCAAAACCATCCTCACCCGTATACCCCGTGCGTGCGATGGTACAAGACAAATCATTGATCAATGCTTTTTTGAAATGAAATCTTTGTAACTCTTGTAAGTTGTCTTTTGATAAATCAGAAATTAAAGAAACAGCCTCAGGACCTTGTAACGCAATCAACGCTGTATCTTTGGATAAATCCAAAAATGCTGTGTCCATTAAAAGATGATTCTTGATCCATTCGGTATCTTTGTGATGATTGGCCGCATTGAGAATGATAAGATAGCGTTTGTTATTTTCTCGATAAACAATGCAATCATCTATAATGCCACCGGATTCATTACAAAAAACAGTGTACAATGATGACCCATCAATGAGTGTTGAAATATCATTGGTGATGAGATTTTGTATTGTGTGTTCGGCATCATCACCATAGATGACAACCAAGCCCATGTGAGAAACGTCAAAAAGTCCTGATGTTTGTCGAACAGCATTGTGTTCATGACGGACACCTTGGGGATATTGTATAGGCATTGACCATCCTGCAAAAGGTACCATTGTTGCTTTCTCTTTAAGATGAATGGCGTTCAATGGTGAATATAGAAGATCAGTTGTCATGTCATTGAGTTTGCAGAAAGTATTTCTGTGTGATGTTTTGTTACTTCTAAATTGTCAGTACGATGTGCTATTTCAAAATGTCCTCGATGAGGTGCGGACAATGTTGTTATTTTGTTCCATGGGGCTAAACGATTCACTCTTGTCCATAATGTGACTTCTAAATTAGCGACATCTGTATGTGAACACCAAATTTTATCTCCGTCTGGATCTGTGTATGTTGCAACGACCATATCTTGAGCACGACAAATATATGTCCCTGAAATTCGTGCTAATGCACCATTACCTCGAAACGTATAATGACCTGTTTTATATCTTCCAAAATTTCTTGGAAGATGCTGAAGTTGATTCCATTGGTACAGTTGGCCACCTAACGATAAGCTAAGCATCGTTACTGGTGGTAACAGTAGACGTTTATGTTTAATCCGTGCCGTAACGGTTTCTAAAACAGCGCCACCACCATCAAAATCATTACAATGTCCCCATGCCCAGGTGTGTGCATGTTTTTTCCCCCACACATGCGATTGTCCACCTCTATCGCCTTCTAAGACGATTGACTCTCCATTGATGGTAATGGTGCCATGAATAGAAATATCGATGTTTGGAGACAGTGCAGTGGTTTGTCCGAGACCTCGATTGGCATACATGAAATCAGGCAGATGCCGATGTGTGGTTGAATTAGGTTTCCAACCTAATTCCCATTTTATATGATGACCTGCACCACTAATTTCTCCATGAGCACTATCATGTTTGATCTGTGAATTACCAATCGATACATTGAATGGACTGTTATTGGTTTTCAAAGATGCGATAGGAAATTTTTGATTAATCGCAATGTTTTTTGACGGATTTTTAGTATTGAATGCCGCAAACCAGAGTTGTGCATACGCTTCTTGGTTTGTTGGATGGTGAATGGTGTATCGAACCCAATAACCTGTGTTTAATGCCTGGTGATTTAAAGTGATATACCAAACTTCATAGTGTCCAGAATCTGATTCGTTCCAGATGGAAGCATTATCTTTTTCGTTGAGAAACACTGATTCAAGAAGTCACTTTATCGATATTTTTAGGTGGTTTTAATATTTTTTGTAATATCAATCGGATAAGACCTTCTGGAATGATATGAGAGAATAGAACCATTGTTTTATTTAAAAATCCTGGAATGACATTAATTTTTCCTTGGAACATGGCTGTGATCCCTGCATTAGCAACACGATTGGCTGACATAGAAAACAATGTGGTTGTTCTATCTTCAGGCAATCCTGACGCTTTATTGAATTCAGTGTTTGTGGCTCCAGGATATAATCCTGTGACTGAGACTGTTGTTTGTGAGAGTTCTCGAGACAATGCTCTTGAAAAATGATTCACATAGGCTTTGCTTGCGGTATAGGTGGTATAAAAAGGAATAGAGACATAACCCGCAATTGAGCCAACATTGAGTATGTACAATCGGCGTTTGGTTGGCATTCTGATGTCTAAGAAGCGATGTGTTAATTCTGTCAATGAGGTGATGTTCAAGGCAATAAGACTTTGATGTTTTTCAAGTGGTGCTTGATGAAAGTTTTGATAATGACCTGCGCCGGCATTGTTGATCAAAATATCAACAGGATGGGCTTTGATATGTTCAAGCAGTGTTTCGGTCGCAGAAGATTGTGTTAAATCTAATGGAATACAAATTACTTCGATGTGATAAGTTTCTCGCAGAACATCTGCCAAGGACTTTAGACGTTCTTCTCGGCGTGCGAGAAGTAACAGGTGATAACCTTTGCTTGCTAATATATGTGCAAATTGTTCACCCAATCCACTTGAGGCTCCAGTGATTAAAGCGTATGAGTTTTGCATAGTCAAAGAATGCTACATCAAGTTCGTGTGAGAAGAAAGTTTTTTTGGTGCTGTGTTTCGAAGATATTGGATGATTAAAGATGCAATATCATCTTGTAGTTTTCGAGCGTGTGCAATGCGACTTCGACAATAGGGCAAATTGTTCATGGTGATAGCAAAAGCAATAACTCTGTCAGTATTAATAGCAGCATAACCTCCTAAAAAGGAAGTTTTGGAAAGCGATCCTGTTTTCGCGCGCAACAATAAAGCTGAATTATTCATTCTCTTTTTCATCGTACCATCCGTGCCTGCAATGGACAGTGTAGATAAAATATCAGCATTATATCGAAAATCATGATGAAGATACGTGAGAATTTGAATAACCTGATCAGTAGAAAAGCGATTTGAATTATACAGCCCTGATCCGTTGTTCATTCGGAAGGAGTTTGGGGCAAGCTTGATATCGTCAACAAGAAAATCACGAATTATTTTCTGTGATTTTTCCCATGTTGCCGGCGATTTTTTTTCGTGAGCACCAATGGTTTTAAAGATCATTTCAGAAATGAAGTTGTTTGAATATTTATTCATATCTCGAAGTATATGGGTGAGTGTTCGACTTTTGTGAATGAATAAAGGTTTGATATTTAATGGAGCAACGCCATGCTTAAAATCTTTGGAAACAATATCAACATTGTTTTTTGATAGAATATTTAAAAAAGTATGACCAAAAAACAAAAAAGGATTCGGTACATGTCGATAAAAAATACGTGGTTTTGAATTTTCTTGAATGTAACCACCGACCTGAACTTGCAAGAAATCTTTTTGGTTATCGATATTGAGTTGAATACGCGATCGTTTATGAGATGTATTTACCTTACCCATAAGATGAAGGTATTTATTTGATGGAGAGAGTGTCACATAGGCATTTTGATTGTTTTGTGCGGGATAAATATGAATTCCTATGGTATTGAAATTGGTAGATAGAGCACTGATAGGTGCGCGAAAAGCTCTAGGTTCATAAGGTCGTTCCTCAAAATGGGGTGCACTGTTGTTGTTATCGAAATATCCTTGATCAAGAATTAAAGAACCATTGATTTTTTTAATGCCTCTGCGTTTAATTTGTTTAACAATTTGTTCTAAAGCCTCTATGTTTAATGAGGGATCACCAAATCCTTTGATGTATAGATTCCCCTCAACGATGCCTTGATTGTTGGGATGTTGCATCGTAACTACGGTTTGAAAACGATATCCTGAACCTAATTTTTGAAGGGCAAGCGCAGTTGTAATTATTTTTACACCTGAAGCAATGTTGTAGGACATATGTCCATTGTTTTGATAAAGAAATTGATTGTTTTTTAAATCAAAAATCGAAATTCCAATCTTCATAGAAGATAAACTTCGTTTGTTTTTAATGGATGTTTCAATGCCTTGCTTTAAGGTTGTCTCTGAATTCACAAGAACAACCGATTCTTGATGCGTGTTGCTTTTGCATTTAGGCACTGGTGCTGAATAAGCACTACTGATATCAACAAGCAAAATGCAAAGCACTACAATACTATTTTTGATATAGAATGATTTTGTCATCATGAAAGTTGCTGTTATGGTACCTTGCATCGTAGCAATGCGTAAGATGAGTGGCATGATAAAATATAAAATGATAAAAAAACTTCTCATTGTAATTGTTTTTTTTGGATTTTCTTGTCAACAAAGAGGAACGTCCGATGACATGGTCGTGTTTGTTGTCGAACAAAAAATCCGTGATATTGATCCACGATTTTCACTGACAAGTTATGATGTTAAATTATCACGATTGATTGCTCCAGGGCTGACTTCCGTAGATACAAAAAACTCAGAACCTCGATTGGAATTGGCTCAATCTATCCACAAGATCACGGATCTAAAATGGCGTGTTTTACTTCGTGATAATTTACGTTTTTCTGATGGGACTGTCCTGACGGCGCATGATGTTGCGTTTACTTTTCAGTCAGTGATGGATCCTGCTACGAAAAGTCTGTATCGAAAAGGCTTTATTGATCGTTTTGTATCGGTCAAAGCTATTGATGACAATCAGGTTGAGTTTCATCTTAAACAACCGCTTGCAACATTATTATCAGATTTGGATTTTGGAATTATTTCAAAAAACAATATGGCACAAAATCACGTGATAGGCGCAGGACCTTATCAGTTGGAATCTCGAAATCAAGATGTTGTTGTGTTTCAATCGAACCCTTATTATTATGGCCAAACACCTAAAACAAAGAAGGTGATGTTTCGTTTTGTTCAAGATACGAATGCACGATTGTTAGTTCTAGTTGGTGGTGATGCTGATATAACTCAAAATTCAGTTCGATTAGATTTACTTTCTTCTGTGAAAATGCAATCTGATCTTAAGATCACATCATCAAACAGTTCTATATTAACTTATTTGATGATGAATAATCATGATCCTATTTTATCTAATCCCAAAGTTCGTCAAGCAATTGCCTATAGCATTGATCGAAAGCGGATTATTCAAACCAAACTCCACGGATATGCATCAGAAGCAACCGGATTATTACCAGCAATGCATTGGGCTTATAATGGCAATGTTGCGGGCTATAATTATAATCCGCAGTTGGCTCAACAGCTTTTGGATGAAGCGGGATATCCCTATGGAGAAGGAAAAAAACTAAGATTTACGTTGAACTATAAAACGAGTTCTAATCCTTTTCGCCGTTCTATTGCGCAAGTGATTGCAGAGCAGCTTCAATTGGTGGGCATTAAAGTTGATATTAGATCGTATGAATTTGGTGTGTTTTTTGATGATATTAAACAAGGTAATTTTCAATTAGCATCAATGCAAACAGCAACAATTACTGAACCTGATTATTATTATGCCTACTTTCATTCTGAACGTATTCCAACATCTAAAAACCCAGGATTGATGAACCGATGGAAATACAGCAATACAAAATTGGATGATTTAGTCAGCCAAGCAAGACAAATGAGTAATAGAAAACAACGAATAAAATTGTATGGAGAAGTTCAACAAATATTAGCGACTGATCTTCCGATTATTCCGCTATGGCATGAAGACAATATTGCTGTGTCTCGACTTAATATCCATGGATATCAATTATTGCCGAATGCAAGATTTTATGGGCTGATATCAACATACAAGTCTGCACTCTAATAGCTATCATATGCAATGACATCGATAGGTCCAGTGTCAACATCGGATAACATCGGAACCAAATACTCCGCAGTTCCTACAGCAACAATCTTTGTTTTGTTAGGCATCACCCATTGTTTGACAGCATCGTTTGCTTGTTGTCTCGTGAGATTTGCAATTTGTTCTGGCAATGTATGCCAAAAGTTTTCAGGAAGTTCGTATAATTCTGATTCTATTGCAATGCGCAATCTATCCAAGGCTGTTGCTCGACTAAAACTCCATGATGCTGTGATATGTTTTTGGGCGAAAACAAATTCATCTTCGGTGATGCCATGGTCAGCTAGTTCTTGATACATTTGTAATGTTAGTTTTAAAGCAGATGCAGCCGTTTCATTCGAAGAAGCAAGATGAATATGCCACCATAACGGTTAACGACCCTGTGAAATGCTGCATTCTGCACCATAAGACCACCCTCGTTTTGCACGAATCTCTTGCATGAGGCGTGATGTAAAAGTACCACCAAACACTGTTTCTATAGGTAATAATTTTAGATAATCAGGATGTCCGCATTGTGGAGCGCCATGACCCAATGACCATTGAACCTGCGTACGTTCTGGCTTATCGATAATGTAAGTATGCTTTGAATCAAGAGGTGCCACAGTAATGTGTTTTGTTTTTGGAGGTAGTTTTGTTTGAGGCAATCTTGTTATTAATTGTTCAGATAAGCGCTGTCCTTTTGTTTGAGTGATATCCCCAGAAAATCCAACAATGATATTGTCTCTAACGACATATGTGTTCAGAAGATTTCGTGCATGGTTGATATCGATAGCATCCAATGATTGCTTGGTTCCGATGATCGTTCGTGCCGCAGGATGTCCAACAGAAACATATTTAGTAAAATAACGATTAGCCAGATCACTATCATCATTACGAATTTCATCTAACGAGAAGATAGATTCACGAATGACTTTTTTAAATTCATCTTCTTTCATGCTAGGCGTTGCAATGATGTCTGATGCTAATGCCCAGAGCGTATCAATATGTCGTGAAAGACATAATCCACTCAACGAGAAAGCATATCGTCCTGTAGTCATCGATATACTGGCACCATAATATTCAATCTTATTATCAAGTTCAGTGCGTGATAATTCTTGTGTACCACGTCTCATCGTTTCTGCTGTAACAGCAGTAAGACCTTCTTGTCCGAGAACGTCTTCGGATGCTCCTTTTCGTACAAGGATATTAAACCCAATTAAAGGAATATCATGAGATGATTCAATAAAAACAGGCGTTGTTTGAGCAGTATTCAACATAAATATTAATCTGGTGTTGCAATGACAACGGTTCTTTGTTGAGGAATCAAATATTTTTGTGCGACTTGTTGAATATCCTGTGATGTAATGGATTGAATTGTTTTGGCAATGGTAAATGCAGAAGCAAAATCACCTAATACTGTTTCATAATGTCCTAACATTTCAGCACGATCGTCAAAAGTGGTGAATGCATTATGAAACGCAAGTTCACTGCCTTGTTTTATTTTAGATAGTTCTTGAACGTTAATAGTATCGTTTTGTAGTTTTTCAATGGCATTTGTGATTGATAAAAGTGCTTTGTCTCTGTGTTGATTTCTGTTCATGGCAATAGATATCTGAAATAATCCCGGATGATGAAAAGGGAGTACTCCAGCATCTATTGATGATACCAATTCATTGTCAATGACCAAATCTCGATAGAGCCATGAAGAAGACCCATCGGTTAAAAGACGTGCGATTAAGTCAAGTATAATCCAATCTGTGTTGGTTTGTGGTGGTGCTTTATATCCAATGAAGCAATGATCAGCTGCAATAGGTTTTGTAAACTGTGAAATACGTTCACTAGTTTGAATGTCTTCTGGTTGGCAGTGTTCTTTGGGTAATGTGGTAGCAGGAATAGTGCCATAATATTCTGAAATTAGATCAAGTGTTTTGGTTTCATCAATCGCACCAACAATCACAACGGTAGCATTATTGGGTGCATAATAAGTACGATAAAAATGTTCCATATCATATTTTGAAATAGTTTTAATATCATTCATCCAGCCTATGGTGGGATGATGATAAGTATGGGTACTAAAAGCTTCTTTCATCAGTTGTTCTTCTAGAAAACCATCAATATCATTGTCAACACGAAGTTCTCGTTCATTGATAACGACTTCCCGTTCAGATTCAATAAGTTGATCTTGTAATAAAAGATTCTGCATTCGATCAGATTCAAGACCAACAGCTAGTTTCATTTCATTGGAGGGAAGGCTTGTTCTATAAAAAGTCCAATCCGTCCATGTGGCTGCATTGCTGTCACCACCGGCATGTTCGATAAGTTTGTCAAAATCACCGTGATTCGTTGTTTTTGTTTGACTGAACATCAAATGTTCGAACAAATGGGCCATGCCTGTTTGTCCTTTTTTTTCATGACGAGAACCAACGCTATACCATGTTTGATAAGAAAAAATAGGTGCAGAAGGATCACGTAAAAGGATGAGCTTCATTCCTGATTCCATAGAGAATCGTTTAATGGAAAGCGTTTTTCCAAAAGGTTGTTCAGCAGTGAGTGTCCATGAAGTCATAAGCAATGATTATTGATATTTATACTGTAGTGCAATCGATATGGCGTGTTGATGTCGTTGATATGTTCCATTTGTTGATGAGATGTCACGACCTTCTCGTATCGCACGGCAGGATTCAAACGTATAGTTTGAATTAACACATGCAGCATAATGTTGAGGGTTGTAGATGCTGTCAGTCACTGTTTTTGATGGAAACCAAGTCAAGCCATATCCAAGAGAAAGAGAGTATTGTGGGGAAAGTTGTTGTTCAAAAGCTGCCGCAATGCCCATATTATTTCCCACAATATAAGTAGGTGTGATGGCATTGATATCGACAGCTTCGGTTTCATATTTGAATCGAGTGCCCAACATTGATGATGGTGTGATTTGTGATTCCAGACCAAGCGTCATGTTATAAACACGTTTGAATTGTCGAGGTTGAACAATGGATGATGGGATATCATCATCTATTGTTGTGTTTAAAAAAATCAGGTCTACTTGTTGATGATGGTTTAATCCAATCATTTGAATACCACCCGTAATATAGGTTGATGGAGTTATTCCTGCACGGATTTCAACTTGTGTTTGCAGAGGCAGTGAATAGACAGCATCAACAGTAGTCGAGTAGTTGTTATCTCCTGTCGTTATGTCAGCAGTCCCCGTATTGGTTACACGAAACAAATTATCATTATCGGAGGGTGTGATAATTCCAATGCCTATATTCCAATTATCCCAAAAACGATAAGTAAGGCCAAAATGTAAAGTGAGATTATCAAATACTGAATGTGTTTCAATGGTATAATTTTGATCGGTTTCTGATGTTTGACACTCGATGTCGTCTTTACAAGTTTGAAATTCAGTTTTAACAGTTGTATCGCGTGCAAATGAGAAATTCATTTGAGACAGCGCAATACTCGAAATTCCCAAACCAATCCCCAAGCCTTTCCAACGATAAGCTAATGCTAACGTAGTAAACCAACTATAATGTGCATTGTTGAATGCATGATAGCGTGCATATTTATCCCAAAAAGGAGTCGTTTCTGCAATCGGAGCAGAGAGTGCTACTGCAATCGTTAGGGCATCGTTGTCAAAATTGTAAGCAACACCTACGAAGCCATTGTGGGTTAGATGCGTTGCAGCAAGATTAGGAAGATTGGCATTTGTAGACAATCCTGTTTGAGGATCCAGCGATAAATTCGTGATTTTATTGTTGTCATAACGCAAACTTGTTGAAGAATAGGTACGCAATCCAGTCTCATGCGCGATAGCAGACGGATTGAGATATATCGACGATAGGCGTGAATGTGCGGGACCAGAGAAAACAATTTCCCCGAAATAGGGGTCCAGCAATGGGGCACCAATGCTTCGTTCCATCGACATCAAAAACAATAAAATACAGGTTAAATATCGACACAAACCAAGAAAAATGATATCCAATGTCTGTTGAAAGGCGAATTTGTGAAATCGTGACCGAGCGAGTATCATTGTTGAGTTATAAGATTCGTTGTTTAAAAAAATCGATGATTCATGTTAGGGTATGACAAAATATGCAACAAAAGACAACAAAACAGTTTTCTTGTAAAGTAGATCTTCTGCGAACGCTTGAATCAATGGCACAAGACAATGAGTGCAGTGTTGATTTTCTCATTAATGAAGCAATTGCCAATTATATTCAGGCAAGAAATTACGCTATTGTGTCAAATAATGACATATCTTTGGGAGATAAGCCAGAAGCTCCGAATTTTGTTTCTCAAACGACACAACTTTCTGCTCAAGTTTTATCCCACAATCCAGATGGTGTATCAGAGAGTCAATCTTCTGCCGCTGTACCGCAGTCTGTGTTTGGGAATCAGATGCCTTCACAACAGGTAGAAGCTATAGTGTCAGAGAATGTATCACCAACATCTCAAGCTCCAGCTGTACCTTCTCAGATTCCGCCACCGCCTGTTTTGACAGATATACAGTCTCCTTTATATGATGGCGGTGTACAGACACCTCGACCGACATTGTATGTTGTTTTTCGTAATCAAAAATACCCTGTCCAGAAAGATTCGTTTGTCATTGGTCGTAGCATGCAAGACACTGATTTGATGATTCAAGACAACAATGTTTCTCGTAAACATGCCACCGTTGTATTTAAAAATAATAGTTATTCTATTAACGATATGGGTTCAACCAACGGTATTGAACACAATGGTGTACGTATACAGCACAAAAACATTGAAGAAGGTGATACGTTTTACATTTGTGTTCATGAAATTCGATTCACCTTTCTCGGATAGTTTTTTGGTTTGTGGTATCTCAAAATTCACTTTTACTTCCAGTTACTGAACTCAAAGGTATCGGATCTGCATTAGGAAAGCATTTATGTATTGCAGGGTTAAAAACAGTTTCCGATATGATTTGGTTTATTCCACGTTATTATGATGATGTTAGACATGTTCGTATCATTGATGAATCTCTCCATCATAGTGTAGGCAATCGCGTTACTATATCGGGTTTTGTACAGCAATGCCGTTATTATCGCAGAGGAAGATCCAGATGGTTAGATATTCGCATCTCTAGAAACAAAGCAGATAACGAGCCTTTACTTGTTGTGCGTTGGTTTTATGCATATCCAACAATGGAACAACGATTTCCTCAAAATAGTGAAGTTATATTATCTGGAATACTGCGTCATCGTGCCTCGTTGTTTGAGATGGGAAATCCCGATATTATTTCGATCATTAAAGATGGTGAATCTCTTCAAAATGAATTGAATCCCATTATCACACGTTATCCAAAAGTCATTGGTGTACCTGCTTTGAAATTACGTAAAGCATGTCATGCTGCGCTTGAGTTAGGTGTTGAGAATATACAAGATGGTATTCCTTCAGCAGCTCAACAAACGAAAGACTGGATCTCTATTCGTGATGCCATTATGGCTTTACATCATCCTTCAGCATCACTAACCATGCATGAAGTAGATTTACTTAATCAGAAAACAAGTGTTTGGCATCAACGATTAGTATACGATGAGATGTTTTTTTTGAGTATGGCTGTGGAAAAACGGCGCCAAGAATACCGGCAAGGCACATCTGTTTCTTGTACAATTCCTAATGCTTTAATTGAAACTTTAGAGGATTTATTTGGATTTGTTTTTACCTCGGATCAAATTAACGCCATCAATGAAATAACTACGAATATAACCAAAGGAATTCCAATGAATCGATTGCTTCAAGGTGATGTTGGCTCAGGAAAGACTGCTGTATCGTTTGCAGCAATTTATCAAGTATTTGTTTCAAAAAAACAATCAGCATTTATGGTTCCTACAACCGTGTTGGCTCAACAACATTATGATGTCATGAAAAAATGGGGTGACAAACTAGGTATGAAAGTTGAATTGTTGACATCATTTGTTAGTGCTTCACAGCGAAGACTACTATTAACGTTTCTGAAAAATGGCGCTATTGATTTGCTTATAGGAACACAGTCATTGCTTTCTGACGAAGTAATGTTTTCAGATCTTGGATTAGTTGTCATTGATGAACAACATTGTTTTGGTGTTGAACAACGTTCAAAAATTCGCCGATATAACAAACAAACAGTGCCACATTTATTAGTGATGACAGCAACACCGATTCCTCGGACATTAGCCTTAACAATTCATGGGGATTTGGATCTTACGGTTATTCAGCACTTACCACAAGGACGCATTCCTATTGAAACAGTAGTGTTATATGGTAAGCAAGGACGCAACAAAGCTTATAAAGATGTTGCTAAGAAAATCCAGAAGCATGAAGGTGTGTTTGTGATCTGTCCTTTGATAGATAAGGATGAAGATAGAAAAAAACAATATGCCGATGTTGTATCGATCACTGATGAACTGAAACAAAAAAATGTTTCAGCAAATATTGGATGTTTACACGGAAAACTTTCGTGGGAAGAACGCTTATGTCTAATGAAACAATTTGCTACAGGTGAATTGGATGTTCTTGTATCCACAACTGTTGTAGAAATAGGCATCGATATTCCTAGGGCAACTATGATGGTCATTGAAAATGCAGATCATTTTGGATTGTCACAGCTTCATCAGCTTCGTGGTCGGATTGGTCGCAGCAATAAAGCATCAGAATGTGTGTTATTAACAAATCGACAAAAAACCGATGAAGGGACTCAAAGATTGTCTGTTATGGCACAAAAAAACAATGATGGTTTTACTATTGCAGAAGAAGATTTAAGAATTCGAGGTCATGGTGAATTGTTTGGTATTAAACAAGCTGGATTGCCATCATTGCGATTTGGAATGTTACCCAGAGATTTGACATTGTTTATTCAAGCAAAACAAACTGCTCAAAGTATCATTCACAACGATCCGACATTGATGCTTGAAGAACACCGGATTATGAAAACACAGCTTGATTCTCGTGTGGATTTAGATCGAATGTACCATCTTGAAGGTGGTTAACGACAAGATGTGGTAAGCCATTCAAGATAAGGAGGAAATCCTTTGTCAATGGGAAAAGCAATGGCTTCAGGACATTCATATGAATGAAGTTCAATGAGACGTGTTTGACACGAAGTAACTGATGTTGTTTTAATGATTAACAAATATTCTGATGATTCTTCAACAGTGTCGTTCCATTGATATATTGATGTTATTGATGGAACAATGTTCACACAAGCTGCCTGTTTTTCTTCGATCAGATGATAAGCAATTGTTTTAGCTTCTTGCATAGAGCTACATGTGCTTAACAAAATAAACGGTTGATTATCGTCTGTATGTTTTGCCATGGATAGAAATTTCATTCCACCGAGCTTGAGATAGCTGATTGATGGAAGGTGCGGGATGAGTATCTCGTGTTGATAAAGCCGATTTGAGAGAATTGCCGCTATCATCTAATGCATCATCGGCAAAGATAGCATGTTCAAGTATTGCATTTTCAAAACAGGTTTCCGTTAAATCAGCTCCCCGTAAATCGGCGTAGGACAAATTTGCATGTGTAAAATTACAAGCACGTAAATCAGCAAACCATAATACAGCCTGAGACAAATTGGCCCTTGTAAAATCAGCATGTTCCATCAGACTGCTTTCTAAGATAGCTCCAGAAAGATTAGCATCACACAAAACAGCATGATGAAATTCTGTGCGATTTAAAATAGCATTGCAAAAAGATGCTCGATTCATTTTGCTTTGATTAAAAACAGTTTCAGTTGCATCTGTTTGATCGAAACAAGTTGTTCGTGCATCAATCCCTTCTGCTTCACACCAACTTAAATTAGCGCGTCGCAGTGATGCTCCTTGAACAGATGCTTGTTGAAAAACAGTTTTGCGAAGATCCGCATTGTCCATATTGGCACCTTTAAAATTAGAATAAGCAAAATTGGCACGCATGAGCTTAGCTCCAATGAGATTTGTATGCTGGAGGTTTGCTTTTGTGAGATACGTCGTTTTCTTGAGCGCACAATGTAAGCCAACGCCAGCTATGCTGTGGAAAAAACGACGAATATTTGACAAATCATTCCAGTGCCAACTCATAACGATTTGGTCAAATTTATTGCTGTATTGTGTTTAATGCTGAGCCTGCTTTAAACCAATTGATTTGTTCTTCAGATAACGTATGGGCGGCTTTGAACACATGCTTAGACTCATCGTTGTGATGTAATGTGATGGTTA
>JABAAV010000002.1:18416-56393 GCA_014238595.1 Myxococcales bacterium
GGCTTTAGCACCTAATAGACGTGGAGACATCGCTGCATGTTCACGACTGGATCCTTCACCATAATTTTTGTCTCCAACAATTATCCATCCTAAGTGATTAGCCTGATAATCTCGTGCAACATCACTCACAGGAATATTTGTTTTTTTAGAAAGGAGATTCTTTGTTGTCCCTGTTTTTCCGCTGAAGGCGTTGATACCTCCTGATAACATATTGTTGGATATATTATCGAGATGTCCACGATAGCGCAGCCATTTTCCAGCAGGTGAAATAGCATCAGTTGTACATTTTCCTTTTGCTTTAAACAGAAGAGGAAGTCTTTCCATGTCATGACCATCCCATGGTGTAAACGGTGTTAATTGTTGAAGTCGTTCACTGTGCGGATCTATGATGATGGATTGAGTTTGTGTGTTTTTGTCAATAGCAATTAACCCTGAATCATCAAATACAAATGAATTTTCAGGAAGTTCATCAGCCTGAGGTGCTGTAAAAGTAACTTCTGTCCCTTGATCGGTTCGAATAGAATCTGTCAGCGGATTAAAAGATAGTTTTCCTGCGAAAGCCATTGCTGTAACTATTTCCGGACTTCCAATGAATGCCATGGTTGATCGATTGCCATCATTACGTGCAGGGAAATTTCGATTATATGACGTTAAAATAGTATTTGCTTCCTTATTGTCTCGTTTCCACTGCCCAATACAAGGACCACATGCATTGGCTAAAACATTCCCTCCAACACTGTTGAGGTCTTCAAGCAAGCCATCTCGTTTAATGGTTTCGTAGATTTGATCAGAGCCTGGAGTGATAAAAAACGGTGCAGCTGCTTTTAATCCATGTTCTTTGGCCTGTCTTGCGATATGTGCAGCCCGTCCAATATCTTCATAGGAAGAGTTCGTACAGCTTCCTATGAGACAAGAGGAAAGGGTATCAGGATAATTTTCTTTTTTGATTGCATCTTTCATTTCATCAAGAGAACGTGCGAGATCAGGTGTATGTGGACCGACAAGATGTGGTTGTAGCGTGGATAGATCAATATGAATCACTTGATCATAAAAACGTTCTGGATTTTTCGATACTTCAGGATCCGCACAGAGTTCGGTTTTGTGTTTAGTTGCCAATGCTGCAATGTCTTTGCGTTGTGTGGCTTTTAAATAGCGTTCCATACGTTCGTCATAAGGAAATACTGATGTTGTTGCTCCTAATTCGGCACCCATATTTGTTATGGTACCTTTTCCAGTGCAACTAATTGAAGAAACACCTGAACCGAAATACTCAACAATATGATCGGTACCTCCAGATACTGTTAAGATTCCACATAATTTTAAAATGACATCTTTAGCAGAGGCCCATCCGTTGAGTTCACCCGTCAAATTGACACCAATAATCTTCGGTGCTTTGACTTCCCAAGGCAATCCAACCATAACATCAACAGCATCAGCACCACCAACGCCAACGGCGAGCATTCCTAAGCCACCTGCATTGGGTGTATGTGAATCAGTTCCAATCATCAATCCACCAGGGAAGGCATAGTTTTCTAAAACCACTTGATGAATGATACCTGCACCAGGTTTCCAAAATCCAATGCCATAACGTTCCGATGCGGTACGTAAAAACTCATAGACTTCATGATTGTCATCTATGGCAGACAATAGATCTTTTTTTGCACCAGATTCTGCACGGATTAAATGATCACAATGTACCGTACTAGGAACGGCGGCTTCATCACAGCCTGCATTCATAAATTGTAACAATGCCATTTGTGCCGTGGCATCCTGCATGGCAACACGATCAGGATTTAATGTCATGTAATGCACACCTCGTTCCCATGGCTGATCTATAGGCGCAAGATGTGCACCTAATATTTTTTCAGTGAGCGTGAGAGGGCGGTTGAACCGTTTACGCACTGTTTCATGCTTGTGTTGAAACGATGTGTATAAATCGCTAATCGCATTGATAGGGCTATTACTCATAGTCAAAATCCTTTGAAAATAACAGTAAAAATATATAGCGGAATCACGTGATCGATACAAGCGATTGTCATGAATTGAATCCATATTTTACATGATTTCAAGAATGATTTTTAAGCGATTTGGTGAATGTATTGAATGATTGACTTTGTTGTTCAATCAAATTTGATGGTATATTCTCTGACTATGAGTGGATGCACTGAATGTTCTAATAAGACAGGATGTACGGATCGTAAAGGTCCGATGTTAGATCAGGTGTATCAATCACTAGAAAGAATTTATCCTTCGCGTATTTGGGGAGAGCCGAATGATGAAGCACGATTCGGCTCTGGAATTTGTATGCATGAAGGGCAAGATTTGGCGCAAGAGATTGAAACAACACTCAAAGCATCTACTGTTTATTGTAGTGGTTCTGACGAAGATTACTGCGATTATATTTATATATTGTGCATGGGTCGCGATCCTTCGTTAATGAAGATTCAGGAAAAACAGCTATCAATGCCAGATGATCTCGAGACACCTCTTCATGAAATGTACTTACGCATTTGTTTGAGCAATATGGCAAGACTTGTTGGTGTTCAGCAAGTCTCTGTGTTTCTAGAGCAAGAAGATAGTCGTTATTTTATACGCGAAGTTCCTCGTGCCGGTGTTTACGATGCACCGCTATTGCCTAGGTTTCAGCAATTGGTTGGAGTATTTCAAAATTATGACATGATGCATGTTGATTTTGGTGAAATTTCAGAGCCTCCTGATGGGTTTGATCACAGCCATTATGAAAGTCTTTATGCGAACAAACCAGATGTTGCTAATTATTTGTTTTATCCACAACCAAGCACCATGGAAAGTATCTCTGAACTGAGAAGATAGTACTTATTGTTTCATCAAGTTAGATAGCAGCAATATTCTCAATAATCGTGTTCACTGATGACTTATCACCAGAGAGCGCTGTGCGTTGATGGTAAAACGATAACCCACGCAATCCTCCAAGTTCTTCACCGCCACCTGCTCGACCAGGACCACCATGGGTTAATAGCGGCAATACCGTGCCAGGGCCAGGCGCATGACCCGCAATTTTCGCGTTACCGATATAGATACGTCCATTGTATGTTGCAAGACGAGGAATCAGTGTTTGCAATAACGTTCTATCTTCAGAATAAATTGAAGAAACAAGACTCCCTTTACCTTTAGCTAAGACATGCTCAATATCCTCTGATTTTTTCAATGCTGCAATTGTTGCTACAGGTCCAAAAATTTCAAGTTCATGCATTGTGGTTGCTTTAAGCGCGTCATTGCTTTTTCGCAGTACAGGTGAAACAAAATATCCTTGAGACATATTCGTTTCACCTAACCCTCCAAAGATTTCATCTGTTTGATTCGCTAACAGAGCAATGCCTTCTTTGACATTGGTGTATTGATCTTTGGAAACCAAAGGTCCCATGTTGCCTTTTTGTGCAGGGTCACCCGTTGGAATCTCTGATAGACGTTCGGCTAAAGCGTTACAAACAATATCTAGTTTATCCTGTGGAACAAAAATCCGTCGGGTTGCTGTACATTTTTGACCTGTTTTTTGCGTTATATCACGGGCGACATCCTGTAAGAACAACGAGAACGTTTCAGAGTCTTCATCAACATCTTCACAAAGAACAGATGCATTGAGACTATCAGCTTCAATGTTCAATCGGACAGAGTTTTGTATTAATGTTGGATGAACACGAAGTGTAGCGGCTGTATTGCTTGATCCAGTAAAAGCAACGGTGTCTTGTGCTGTTAAAACCTTAAGAAAAGGGCGGATATCTCCAATGACAAGAGAAAGCGCACCTTGAGGTAGAATGTTTTGTTCTATGATTAGTTGTACGATTCGATGTGCGACTAAAGCTGTGGTTGTTGCTGGTTTTGTGATTACAGGCGTTCCTGATAACAATGCAACAGCGGCTTTTTCGAACATTCCCCATGCTGGGAAGTTAAATGCGTTGATATGAACTGCTACACCACGCAATGGTGTATAGATATGTTGTCCATGAAAACGAGGAGAACGACCTAATTGAATTCCTTCTCCATCAATAAGCCATGTTGAATCGCCTAAACTTTTTCCTAAATGAGCATAGGCAGCTAATGTTGCACTTGCACCATCAATATCAAATTTAGCATCACCTCTGGTATTTCCACCATTGATAATAGCTAACTCGATTAATTCATCACGATGTTTATGAATTAATGATGCCATGCTTTGTAATAAATCCGCGCGTTCGGAAAAAGACATCTCTTTAAGAAGAATACCGGCTTCTTGGGTGGCATGATCCAATGCTATTTGAGGATCGATGACGAGTGGCGCTGCTTGTGCAACGATTGCTTCTGTGGTGGGATTATAAAGATCAATGAGCGAGTCGGTATGTTGTGTAGACCATGTTGATGCAATGTAGCTTGTTATGATATCCATGGTGGATATTCTAAATGATTTTATTGTAAAATAGCAGGTCGCTTTGGGATGGATTACAGATTATGTATATAAAAATGTTGATTATTAGCGGAATAGGACTTCTTTTATCCGTTGTTGTACTTGTATTTCTGGTATTTTCATCCAATGAGCCTATTAACACTAAGGTGATCAAAGCTGCGGAGAAAAGATTTGAAGAGACTCAAAAAGCCAATGAGCAGCCTGCTAAGCCAAAGCGTATTAGGCCTAATCGCATTAGATCAAAGGTGAAACGAGATGTCGTTTTGAACGGTAAAACGAAACAGGAAGACACTGTAGTGCCGCGTAAGAATCCATATACAGTGTTTGCTTCGAAAGTGGGAAGCATTGACAGGCATACGTTACGTTCCATGAACAGTGATTCCAAAAGAACGCCATTGATGTCCGATGAGCTTCGTGAACAAATCCGAAATATTCGAAAGCATTACAGCCAAGGCGATTATGCATATGTTGCCGATCATGCTGAAGCAATATTCAATGAACGTCCCAACGATGCAGGAACGTTGAGAATGAGTGTGTTTGCACATTGCTCTTTAGGTAACGCAAAACAAGCACAAGACTATTATGATCGAATTGATCAAGGTGGACATAAAAAAGCCTTGAAAAATCGTTGTTCTAAACTTGGTATTTCACTCGATTAACTGCAGACCGTTTAATATTAGGTGTGCGATCTCCGTTTGGGTTTGAGATGTTTGACGATGAAGTTTGTGATCATGATGATGACTAATGCTGTACCAATGGGTATAAGAAACAATGTCAAAGAAAATGAGCCTGACACATAACCAGCGTACATATAAAAAACCATACCAATCCCTAGGAATAGAGACATTAGGGCAAGCAGATATCCGATAAGAAGTATGTATTTACGCTTTTTGAGAAGCTGCAATGATTCAAAAAAAAGAAGTTTTTGTTCAGGAGATAGTGTTTTTAATTCCTGTTCAAAATCTTTTGTAAGTTTGTTGGATTGTTTGTTTGTAAAGGAATCAGACATGGGCAAAGATGTCATAGTCTAAAATGTCTCGTCTTCACATCATAGATGGCCATGCATATATTTTTCGTGGATATTATGCAGCTCACAGCAATTTATCGACCAATGCAGGAATGCCCACAGGTGCATTATATCTTTACACCAAGATGCTTTGGCAGATTTATAAAGACGAAAACCCTGAATATGTCGTTGTTGTTTTCGATGGACCAGGAAAAACATTTCGTCATGAATTAGATCCTGATTACAAAGCCAATCGTGGAGAAATGCCAGATGATCTTAAAAAACAGATGCCATATTTTGCGCCGGTCACAGAAGGGTTTGGCTGGCATGTTCTGACGGCTGACAATGTTGAAGCCGATGATATCATTGCCACGTTATGTCGAAGGAGTTGTGCTGCGGGGTTTGATGTATCGATTTATTCCAGTGACAAAGATTTGATGCAGCTCGTTGATGATAAGGTGCAACTCATCGATTCAAAGAGCAAAACTGTTTACTTACCTGAAACTGTAGAGAAAAAATTTGGCGTGTTTCCTTGTCAATTGCATGATTGGTTAACGTTAGTTGGTGATTCTTCAGATAACATTCCAGGATTGGCAGGAGTTGGTGCGAAAACGGCAACCAAACTCTTAAAAGAATATCGAGACATTGATGATATCATTGCTAATTCGGATATTGCTCAAACAAAATTTGTTAACAAAGCAAACAATGAAGCAAAAAAAAATGAGGTGAATTCTTCTGATTTGGAAGTTTATGTTCAAACTCATGTTGAAGAACAAAAGAAACGACTCCTTCTTTCTTACAAGCTTGTATCTTTGCTTGATGACCTCAGTTTAACATCATCAAAAGAACAATGGATTTGTGACAAGCTAGACAATGCATCCTTGGTAGAATTATTTGAAACGCTCGAATTTGGAAAGCTGTCCAATGAGATTTTAGGTCAATCAACTCAACCCGATATTGTAACATCACAATCTTTCTGTGTTGTTGTTGGTCATATGACATTAGCGAATGAATGGATTGCTGCCATTCAAACAGATAAAAAGTTTTCATTTTATATAGACGCCGAAAAAAACAACCATGTTTTTGATATCAAAGGAATCGCTGTTTATAGTTTGTCTAAAGGATCTGCTTATTTTTCTTCTGAATCGATGAATATTGTTTCAGTATTTGAAACTGTATTTTGTGACGAAACCATCGTTAAGACTTGTTACGATATCAAACATGCATATGCTGCTTTATTATCGCAAGGCATTGTTATTAAGGGATTGTTTTGTGATGTCATGTTAGCAGCATATTTAATCGATTCAACACGAAAAGATTATTCATTACAAAAACTATATTTTTTAGCTTGCACCTCCGACAAATCCACTCAACCTACGACAATGTTGAGTTATGTCCAGGCCATTTATCAAATGGGTGAACAAACAACTGATGTCATTAAAAAACGTGACATCTATCAAATGGCTTGTGATGTCGAATATCCTTTAGCAGAACTATTAAGCAGGATAGAACACAAAGGTATTGCGTTGGATCGTTTTGTGTTGAAACAGTTATCCGAAGAATTAGAAGGACGATTAAGTCACGCAATAGATTTTGTGAATACGCTCAATGAGAGCCCTATTAATCTAGATTCTTCTAAGCAGATAGGGGTGTTTCTATTTGAAAAACTTGGATTGATTAGTCCGGTGATGAAAAAACGGAAGACGGGATATTCTACTGATTTTTCTGTGCTTGATGCCATGCGAGATCAACATGAAATTGTGGATGTTATTTTAGAGTATAGAACGTTAAATAAACTCAAAAACACATATCTTGATGTGTTACCGAAGCTGATTGATCCTAAAACGCAACGAATCCATACGTCATTCCATCAAACTTCAACGGCAACAGGACGATTATCTTCATCGCATCCTAATTTGCAAAATATTCCTATTCGCAGTGAATTAGGAAAAAAAATTCGCAGTGCTTTCATTGCTCCTCAAGGACGAACATTGATTTCTTGTGATTATTCCCAAATCGAATTACGTTTGTTGGCACATTTTTCTAAAGATGAAACGCTTTGTGATGCATTTCATCATAATGAGGATGTTCATGATCAAACAGCATGTCAGATTTTCGATGTCAAATCACCCGAGGCATATCAAAGACATGTTGCTAAAGCGGTCAATTATGGATTGGTTTATGGTCAAACAGATTTTGGATTGAGTCGTGTCCTTGGTGTGAATCGCCAAGAAGCCGACCACTATATAACAACTTATTTTAATCGATTTCCCAAAGTAGCCCCTTATCTTGACAATCTCGTCTGTTTTGCCAAAGAGATGGGTTATGCAAAAACGATTCTAAATCGACGTCGTTATATTCCTGATTTATCAGCAAACAACTATATCAGAAGAAATGCAGCAGAACGGATTGCCAAAAACACACCACTGCAAGGTAGTGCTGCTGATATCATGAAAATTGCGATGGTTATTGTTGCTAAACGATTGCAAGAAGAACATCTCGATGCAGCTATTGTATTAACAGTACATGATGAATTAGTGCTGGAATGTGCAACGGATGTAGCAGATGAGACTCTGACTGTTGTCAAAGACTCCATGGAGCACGCGATCGTTCTCGATGTCCCACTTTCAGTGCATAGTGGTAAAGCTCAAAACTGGGTCGATGCCCATTAATTACATGCGTGCTTTGGCAAGATCTTGATACAACAACAATCCCAAAGAATCGATAAATCCTGATGGTGACGAAGTTAGCCATGTGCCGGTAACCGTCACACGATCACCTACGTTGTGTTTCGGTGCAGGTTTATGTGCACGTCGTTCTTTTCTGCTCATTCCACGTGTTTCATCACGTCTTAATTTCCGTGGGACATCAACCACTCGAAGTCCTTTGCTTCGTGGAGTATCGAGTTTGTCTCCCAAATAAAAATTGGGTCGTTGACATGTTTGTGGTTTTTTAGCAATGATTTTTTTAGCAGCCCTTTTGGTCATGCCTTGTTTTGTCAATTCTGTAATACAGTCATATTTCCAAATGATATAACCCGTTATTTGTACCGATTGATTGAGAAAACGTCCGCCACGTCGTTTCATTTCCAACACCGTATGTGAATTATCTGGATAAGGCGATGGGACTTTGAACTCTGGAATGGGTGGAAGGGTAATTTTCAATACCTTCTTAGCACTATCTTCTGCGGAGACTTGTGCAGATAAGACAGTAAAGGAGAGAAAAACAGCCAAGGGAAGAATAGATTTTAATAATTGAGAAAACACACCAAATTCTATAGCATGATAGAAACTATAGGTGCAAGACTTCTTACATGACCTTAGTATCTTATGATATTTTGACGATGTCATTTTGAACCAAGGATTGCTAATGATTGAGCTACAAAGGATCAATAAGAGTTATAATACGGAAACAACGAATCTCCATGTGCTTAAAGATTTAAGCCTTACCATTGCTGCGGGAGAAATGGTGTCACTGATGGGATCTTCTGGTTCCGGAAAATCGACACTCTTAAATATTTTAGGCATTTTAGATAGTTATGATTCTGGTGAATATCACTTAGATGGTCGTTTGATTCGTGATATGTCTGAGCATACGGCAGCGCTTTATCGTAGTAAAACGATCGGGTTTGTTTTTCAGTCATTTAACTTGATTGGCTTTAAAACGGCAGCAGAAAATGTGGCATTGCCGCTGTATTATCAGGGTGTCTCATTTAAAAAACGACACAAAATGGCACTGGATTCATTGGAACGTTTTGGTTTGCTCGATTGGGCAGAACATCTTCCTTCTCAGATGTCAGGCGGTCAAAATCAAAGAGTAGCCATTGCGCGTGCATTGGTTACAAAGCCGCGTATTATTTTAGCCGATGAGCCTACCGGTGCATTAGATAGTGAAAATTCAAACGATATTATTGCCGTGCTCAATGAAATCAACAAAGAAGGTATCACGGTAGTGATTGTTACTCACGAAGAAGATATTGCAGAACAAACCAAACGATGTGTCCGTATTCAGGATGGAAAAATTATTTCTGACAGTGCTGTTTCAAAATAAACAACTGAATCATGTTGATTGATCTAAATAGCTGGCAAGAAGTTTTTTTAATGATTCGGCGTAATAAACTACGAACCTTTTTAACTTCATTTAGTATGGCATGGGGTGTCTTTATGTTGGTGGTTCTTTTGGGTACAAGCAAAGGAGTCGAAAACAATGTTCGTCACAATTTTATAGATGATGCTGTCAATAGTCTTTGGATTTATCCCGGAGCAACATCAATATCTTACAAAAATAGGGCAGTTGATCGAGAGATTCAATTTACTAATGAAGATTATGAAATGATTCATGACAGTATAAAAGCAACAGACAAAATTACATCACGGATTAGGCCTGGAATTGTTTCGCTGAGTTACAAAGACAAACAAGCATCGTTTGATGTTCGTGCTACACATCCCGATCATCTCTATTTAGAAAAAACAAAAATAGTCCAAGGTCGTTTTATCAATGAAAACGATATGGTTATGAATCGTAAAATAGTCGTGATAGGTGTTCCTGTGAAAAATGCGTTGTTTGGTTCTGAAGATGCTATCGGTAAAAGCATTCATATGGGAGAAGCCCTCTATCGTGTTGTAGGTATCTTCAAAGATGATGGCTCTGAACGAGAACTTCGCAAAGCATATATTCCTTTATCTACGGCACAAATGTTACATCGTCCAGATGGGACGATTGATCAAGTTATGCTAACGCTGGATCCAAATGCTGACAGTGTTGAAATAGCAGGTGATATTCAACGACTAATGGCACGGCGTCATCAATTTGATGAAAAAGACACTCAAGCCATTCGTGTGAGGAACAACAAAACAAGGTTTGAGCAAGTCAGTGATGTTTTTACATGGCTCCGTTTGTTTACTTGGATTGTTGCTATCGGAACAATTATGGCTGGCATCATCGGTGTTGGAAATATTATGGTCATTACAGTCAAGGAACGCACCAAGGAAATAGGTGTTCGAAAGGCTTTAGGTGCCACACCATCTCGGTTGGTTAGAATGGTACTCAAAGAATCGATGTTTGTTACTATCTGTTCAGGTTATATTGGGATGATGTTCGGTGTGTTTGTATTATTTGTCGTTGAAAAGATGGGATTTGGAGATAAATTTTTACGTGATACCCAAGTAGACATGAACATTGTTACTTCAGCAACCTTACTTTTAATTATTGCCGGTGCTCTTGCAGGGTTTTTCCCTGCACGAAAAATTGCAATGGTCAATCCCATTGAAGCGATGAGAGCTGAGTAGACGTATGATTTTTTTCGATAAAGAACAGTGGCATGAAGTATTTGTCACATTAAACAAGAATCGTTTTCGAGCGATATTAACAGCATGTGGCATCGTCTGGGGTGTGTTTATGCTCATCGTTATGCTCGGTTTTGGCAATGGTGTAGAGCGCAGCATTGTACAGAGTATGAGCGGTACTGTGACCAATAGTATTTATATTTGGGGAGAAACCACATCGATTCCATATGATGGACTCTCTTCAGGCAAACCGGTTACGTTGACTAATGATGATGTCGAATTGATTGCAGCAAATGTCCACGGTATTGAACATATTGCCCCTCGCAATCAACTATCAGGGTATGGTTCTGAAACATGGATACGATATAAAGATCGTTCTCGGAGTTATAGTGTCATTGGTGAATTTCCTCAAATGCAACATATTCAACCGATGAAGCAGGTTAACGGCCGATTTATTAACGAACTGGACATTGAAGAATCACGCAAGGTTGTGGTGATTGGTCGTCGTGTTGCAGATGAATTGTTTGTTGATATTGATGATCCCACAGGGCTTGCGCTTGAGATTGATGGTATTTATTTTTATGTCATTGGTGTCTTAGATTCTCCAGAGGGAACCAATCATGGTGATCGACAAATATCTTCAGTATTTATCCCCTTTACAACATTTCAACGTGTATTTAACTATGAAAACCGTGTTGGATGGCTTGCGATTACGGTGGACGATACGCTGTCTGCCGAAACCATAGAATCAAATATTAAGCGCATTTTGAAAAAACGACACCGTGTGAATCCTATAGACAATCAAGCTATTGGGAGTTTTAATGCAGCAGAAGCTTTTGGAGAACTCAAAGATTTATTTACAGGCATTCATTTTTTGATTTGGTTTGTTGGAGGATGTACCTTATTGGCTGGTATTATTGGAGTTGGAAATATTATGTTGATTACTATGAAAGAACGCACCAGAGAGATTGGTATCCGTAAAGCACTTGGTGCCACACCATGGTCGATTGTTTCGCATGTGCTTCAGGAATCTTTTGTATTGACGAGTATTGCGGGTTATATAGGATTATTGCTTGCTATAGGTACGCTTGAGCTTGCCACTGTGATTTTTAAACACTCAACTGAAACTCAGATCATTCCTCAAATCGACTTTGGTATTGCAATGCTTTCTTTGTGTGTTATTTCTTTAGCAGGGATTCTCGCAGGTGTATTACCTGCACGAGCCTCTGCACAGGTAAATCCCGTTATTGCTCTTGCAGCAAACTAGAATGGAACAGTGACAATGAAACGAAAATTAATTATTGGAATAGGTGCTTTATTTGGTGTTTTGTTTTTATGGACCTTGTTAGTCATTTGGGGCAGGTCAGGGACAGAAGATATTGTTATAGAAACAGAAACCCCTTTTCTTGAAGATATTGTAAAAAAGACAGTGGCGACTGGATCGATTCAGCCAAGACGTGAAATTGAAATTAAATCGCGTGTGTCAGGAATTGTAGATGAAATTTTAGTCAATTCAGGTGATTTTATTGAACAAGGAACTGTCATTGCTAAGGTTCGAATTATTCCTAATATCGTACAATTGAACGAAGCAGAAAGCAGAGTAAAACGTGCTCGAATTAATTTTGAACATTCTAAACGAGACAGAGATCGACATGAGAAACTTTGGAAAAAACAGGTTATTTCTGAGAAAGATCTTCAAAATTATAGAAAACTATTTCATCTTAAAAAAACAGAACTTCAATCAGCACAGAATAATCTTGAATTGATTAGACGTGGATCATTACAACAATCAGGAACCACAGCTGCAAATTTAATACGCGCAACTCTTTCTGGAACAGTGTTGACTGTTCCTGTCAAAGAAGGCACATCAATCACAGAAAGCAATACGTTTAATGCAGGAACAACGGTTGCCGTGGTTGCCAACATGAACGACATGATATTTGTTGGGACTGTTGATGAATCAGAAATTGGTCAAATTAAAGAAGCGATGGAGCTTAACATTCGAATTGCTGCCATCAACAACAAAACCTTTTTTGGTATTTTAGAGCAGATTTCTCCTAAAGGACAAAAGATTCAAGGCGTGACTCGGTTTGAAATTAAAGCGGCACTTAAAGATTTACAAGATTTAAGAGTTCGTGCGGGTTACAGTGCTACTGCAGAGATTGTTTTGAACAAGCGCGAACAGGTGATGGTGATTCACGAATTATTTTTACAGTTTGATTCAGGCAAACCTTTTGTTGAAGTCGAAGTATCTTCTGGGCAATTTGAAAAACGACCCGTGACCGTAGGACTCTCTGACGGAATTAACATTGAAATTCTCTCAGGTATTGAAAAAACAGATCGTATTAAAAAACCTCAAACAGATGTTTCATCCATGAAAGGGTATGGAACTTAGTATAATGCAGAGCATGACAGGTTATGGAAGTGGTGTTGTTAGTGATGACTTGCATCATATCACGATAGAAACAAAATCAGTCAATCACAGATATTTAGAAGTCAAATGTCGTGGAATCCAAGCATATTCTTATGCAGAAGAACCTTTAATCACATCTGTACGACAGATGCTTTCACGTGGTTCCGTTTTGATTCATGTAAACATTGTATCTTCACAACAAAACAAAAAAATAACCATCAATAAAGAAATCGCGTCAAATGTTTATCAAAATTTAAAGCAGTTGACATCTCATTTAGAAATAGACAATGAAATTCCATTAAGCTTAATTTGTGATCAACCCGGTGTATTGATTTACGATGATATAGAAACTGATCAAACACAATTGACAAACAAACTACAAGTGGCATTGAAGACATCATTGGATGCATTGATTGTTATGCGCAAAAATGAAGGCAATCGTTTAAACAAAGATATTAAAAATCACATCAAAGAACTTCTAGCGTTAACATTTGATATTGAAGCAAATGTTTCTAATCGAATCGATTCAATTAAAACACGATTAGAAGAGAGGATAGCTTCATTGTTAGATGATCACACATTAGATCAATCAAGAATGGCACAGGAAGTTGCTATTTTGGTTGATAAACAAGATGTGTCCGAAGAAATTGTTCGTCTTAAGAGCCATATTGAACAATTTGAAGATCTGAGCAATTTCGATGAACCGATAGGACGTCGCATGGATTTTTTGGTGCAAGAATTAGGACGAGAAATCAATACGATTGGTTCAAAGGTTCAATCAGAAAGTATTACAACACAAGTTATCGAAGCAAAATCTCAATTAGAAAAGATTCGTGAACAAGTTCAAAATGTTGAATAATCCAAAACTGCTCATTGTATCTTCACCATCCGGTGCAGGGAAAACAACTTTAGTTAAAAAATTGATTAATAATTTTGACACTATTGAGTTTTCAATTTCTTACACAACAAGAATTGCCAGAGAAGATGAACAAGATGGCAAGGATTATTTTTTTGTCAACGAAGATCATTTTCAACAAATGATTATGAACAATGAATTTGTGGAACATGAAAAAGTACATCAATCTTTGTATGGGACGAGTAAGGCCTTTATTGAACGCTCTCTTAAACAAGGTCTTGATCTTGTTTTTGATGTTGAAGGTCGTGGAGGAATTAATTTATCTAAATTGTTTCCTGCGTATGCGATTACTGTGTTTATACTTCCCCCGGATATGGATGTGTTAGAGCATCGACTTCGATCACGTGGAACTGAATCTGAAGAATCTATTTGTCAACGGTTGTCAAAAGTATATCAAGAGTTGCTTTATTATAAACAATATAAACATATTGTTATTAACAAAGATATCGATGTTGCCTATGATAAAATGTGTGCTATTTATCAATCAGATAACCATATATTAGAATATCCAACAGAAAAAACAGCGATCATGCATGCAGAAACTTTGATTGAAGATGCGCACAAACGTTTTATAAAAAACAAACGATAGATGTCACATTGATGATCGAAATAGATGAGATTCTTAGTAAAGTAAAAGAATACAATCCTCATGCAGATGTTGCGTTGATTCGATCTGCCTATGAATTTGCCAATGATTCTCATAAAGGACAAAAACGTGTTTCAGGAGATTTATATATTACACATCCTCTTTCCGTTGCAGAGATAATCACTCGTCTCAGATTGGATGTCCCTAGTATTTGTGCAGGTCTTTTGCACGATGCCGTAGAAGATACGAGTGCAACCACCAAAGATATTGAAGACAGATTTGGTGCAGAGGTTGCTTTCCTTGTTGATGGTGTAACGAAGTTAGGAAAAATATCCTACTACACGAAAGAAGAATTACAGTCGGAAAGTTTTCGCAAAATGCTTTTGGCAATGGTGCGTGATATTCGTGTTATTTTGGTGAAATTTTGTGATCGTTTTGACAACATGCAGACATTGCATCATCTTCCACGTGAAAAACAAGAACGTATTGCTAAAGAAACAATGGAAATCTATGCGCCGTTAGCACAACGATTGGGCATTGACTGGATGAAACATCAGTTGGAGAACATGGCATTTCGCTATTTATATCCTGGTGAATATGAGCTTCTTCAAAAAGAACAAGTACAACATGCGCGTCGTGAACAGCGTTATATTCTCGGCATTGAACGGTCGATATCCAAGATGATGAAACGAAATGATATTGATTGTCGTGTTTTTGGAAAAATTAAAAATCAATGGTCAATTAGAAATCAAATGAAGCGAACAGGACGTTCTTATGAAGATATTGAGAACAAGATAGGTTTTTATGTAATAACAAAAAAGTCACATTTTTGTTATCAAGCATTGGGTGTGATTCATGCCATGTGGACACCTGTACCAGGTAGCTTTAAAGATTATATTGCATTACCGAAACCCAATATGTATCAGGCTCTTCACACGTTAGTTGTTGGGAAAGATGGAAAGCGTCTTAAATTACAAATTCAAACAGAAGAAATGTATTTGATTGGAGAGCATGGTATTGCGGCTGATTGGCATCACAAAGAAGGCAAAGCTACGATTATTAGTACTAAGAATTCTAAAAAACTCGCATGGTTAAGACAGCTCACTGAAACACAAGAAGAAACGAATGATCCCATAGAATTTATTGAATCGATCAAAGAAGATTTGTTTTCAGAAGAAGTTCATGTGTTTACACCACAGGGAGATGTTAAAGCGTTACCAGAAGGGTCAACGCCGATTGACTTTGCTTATATGGTCCATTCTCTCGTTGGCGATACTTGTTCAGGTGCACGCGTGAATGGGATGGTTGTTCCTTTGCGATATTGTCTACGCAGTGGTGATACAGTAGAAATCATCACTTTACCCAAACAAAAACCTAATATTGGATGGTTGCGATTGGTTAAAACTGCACATGCTCGAACGAAAATCCGTCAATCGATTCGAAGAGAACAACGAGACAAAGCGTTAGTATTAGGGAAAAAAATATTAGAGCGCGCATTAAAACAATATGGATGGTCTATTGCTAAGGCTGAAAAAGATGGGTCATTGGATAATGTTTTAACATCTTTAGGTCATGATAATGTGACTAATATGTTGATGGCGATTGGATATGGAAAAATTACAACAAGCCAAGTTATTGAAATTATTGTGCCATCACAAGATCAGGTTAAAACGAAAGAACAGTCTGATTCTAAGACAGGGCCAATGCATAACATTTTGAAACACACACCATTTACATCAGACAAATCGATCAAAATTGGTGATCAAAATAACAGCATGGTTCGACTTGCGATGTGTTGTAATCCTCTCCCTGGAGATAAAATAATTGGAACCATGACCATGGGGCGTGGTGTTGCCGTGCATCACACGCAATGTCCTACAGCACTTGATCTTGATCCAACAAGGCGTGTTCCTGTGGAATGGGACAGTAATGATAAAACAGAATACCGTGTTGTCGTTGAAGTGATATCTTCGAATAAACCAGGATTGTTGGCCAGTATTTCACAAGCATTTACAAAGTCATCCGTCAATATTTATAAAGCAAGTTGCGTGGCAACAACAGATCGTACACGTGCAACCAATACATTCCATGCAATGGTGCGTCATATTTCACAACTGCATGATGTCACGGAAACACTATCTAGAATCGATGGTGTGTATTCCACCAGACGCGTCAATACGCAAAAATCTTAAGGGATTGCTTCGTCTTAGGGGCAGGTTTTCCTGAAACACCCAATGAGGCGGACAGTTGAACAGCATTTAATATGGTGCGTCATATTTCACAACTGCATGATGTCACGGAAACACTATCTAGAATTGATAGTGTGTATGCCACCAATGGTGTGTATTCCACCAGATGCGTCAATACGCAGAAGTCTTAAGGGATCACTTCGTCTTAGGGGCAGGTTTTCCTGAAACACCCAACGAGGCAAACAGTTCAACAGCACTTAATGTTGAATGTTGAGCTTGACGATTTTTACGTCTGCGTCCTGCTTTTTTTGCACGATTGTTTCGGCGTGCTTTTGTCATTTTTGTGTGGGAAGCCATAAGAGATGAGACTTTTATATGGTGTTATCTTGTCTGTCAAGAGCAGGACTATCGGAGGATGGAGGCGTATTTTCGGATAATTGCTCTGAATCTTGAGTATGAGCCGATTGTTTCTCTTGCTCAATGGGTTTGGTTGCTTGTTGATAAATGGCCTGTAATGCGGCATTGGGCAATGGGAGATTGTGTTTTTTTCGATAAGCACCAATGGCTTTGAGCAATGTATCGTAAGAGATCATAATTGGGGTAATTTACCATAAACGAGCATGATTGCATGCTTTTAAAATCTGTGAAGCAACATGTTCTAGGGGTTGATGTCCATCAATATGCACAACGGGTTCATCTTGGGCGGGTTTTTCAAAAATATCTTGATAAACTTGAGCAATTCTTTTCTGTGTTTCCAAAGCATCATATCGTTCTTGGATACGATTGTCATTGATACATCGATGTTGTGCCACTTTAGGATCAACTTCAAGAAATATAATCAAATCTGGTTTGTGACAATGTTCATTAATAGTACGAATCCAACGATGATCTTCACTGTTCTGATAGGCCAATGATGAATAATACCATCGATCCGATATGACTATGGTACCTCGCTCTAGGGCTGGTATGATTTCACGGCGTACATGATCCATACGATCAGCAGCAAAAAGAAGTGCTATGGCACTTTCATCCGTCACAGGACATTGTTTGTGAAGAATGTCTCTCAACAGTTTTCCAATAGGACCGTCACTGGGCTGGCAGGTAAACGATGACGATATATTCTGTTTCTCTAAAGTATCTACAAGACGCTTTGCTTGCGTTGTTGTTCCTGCACCATCAATGCCTTCAATTACGATGAGTTTTCCTTGTTGCATCTTTCTCCTTTAATGTAACGATACGAAAAACAAAACCTAGGGCCAAAAGAAACAGTATAATAGCCCCCCATAGCATTATTTGATTGGATTTATAGTGTATTTGTTTTAATGGTGTAAGCACTGCAGTCGCACTGGGATGGGTCGGATAATAATAAAGCGCAGATTGAAGCTCTGTGTTCCCCTCATATCCTTCGTTCATCAGACAAATAGCTTTTGAAAAATGCATGTCTGCATAAGCATAGCGTTCATTGGGTGCATCTAATCCAAGAGCGATTGCCTTTCCATAAAGAAGTGCTGCCGTACATGCTTGATTGAAGTCTATTGTCTTTGCGTAAAACAAGAATGCTGATGCCATATTTTGTCTTTGAAGAAACACAGGATCATCCACGAGTATTAAATTATATAAATAGACTGCCTGCTTATAGTCTTTTTGTGCATAAGCATGATGAGCCATTGTTAATCTGACGATGATATTGTGTGCATGTTTTGTTTCGAAATAATCAAACAGTTTTTGACTCATTTGTGTTGAAGATTGTTTTTTTATGGAACCAAATGTTTTTTTATATTCACGCAATAACTCTGCAATTGCATACTTGTTATAGCTAAGCCAAAGCGGATATTCTCGTTGGCTTAATTTGCCCTGTGTCAATGCCAATTTGCGTTTAGGTGCATTTGTATGAGGCTTTCCTTGAACATATAAAAACCATGTTTTCTGAGCTTGGTCTCTTACTTCTTTGGAATCATCATACAACGCTGTTTGTAATATTGCTGGAATCGCTTCACGGTAGGTTGTTTTTCCATAGGCTTGAAGGAGTTTGATTTTAAAACTGTTTGAAGGGGCATGTTGCAAAGCCTTGAATGGATTTTCTCTATCCATTTGTTCCAGAATCGTTTTCGCATAGTTGCGTTTCTGAAGATTATCGAAAGATAACTGTTCAATTAATACAAGAATTGCCCATGGATCCATCGTACTCAATAGGCGTTGACATTCTTTTTGATATATTGTGCCAATGGGACTTTGCGCAAAGTCAAACAACAATTGTGCTGTTTGTTTTGAAGGTATAGCTGCGATAGCATGAATGGCTGCTATATCCCTCAATGTTTCTAATTCTATGAGTGATAAAGGTCCATAAGGTTTTATAGAAAACCCTGTGGTGTCATGACTATTGGTCATTTTACGATGAAACAATGCGAGTCTTTCTTCGGTAGAAAACAGATGTTTTCGGTGTAAATAAGTCTGAAGATTTTTTTCGTTGTATGTAGACGAACGTTTAATTGAAATAACAATGCGAGTTAATGAATCTTTTGCATCAATGATTTGGTCTAACCATGACGTTAGATCACTGTTTGTTTGAGCAAGAAGCGGATTGAGTTTTGTGACTAAGAGAAATGCGATTAACAAAGATTTTATAGAGATTTTAAGTATGAATTGCATAAGAATGAGATTAATATATTAGTTGATTATGTCTACGACATTGGTAACAGGTGCGAGTGGATTCATCGGGAGTGCTGTCGTTCGAGAATTGTTAGCTCTTGGACGGACAGTGCGATGTTATATTCAACCAGGCAGTAACATCAGCAATCTTGATGGGTTAGATGTTGAAACAGTGTATGGAGACATTAATGATCGTGAGAACATAGAAAAAGCACTTGATGGATGTCATGTTTTATATCATTTAGCAGGATTGTATCGGATTTGGATGAAAGATTATTCTGATGTTTATCATGTCAATGTAGAAGGAACAAAAACTGTTTTGTTTGCAGCAATGCGAGCTAATCTCGATAAAGTTATTTACACGAGCTCTATTTCTACAGTGGGTTGTCTTGGTAACAAAAAAAGAGCAGATGAAACAACAGCGTTTAATCTGTGGAATGAAGCCAATCATTATGTGCGTTCAAAATATTTAGGTGAACAAGATGCGCTCCGTTTTGCTCAAGCAGGTGTCCCTTTGGTTGTTGTTAACCCTGTGTTTCCATTTGGAGCACGTGATAATGTCCCAACACCAACAGGGCGTCTTATTGTAGATACTTTAGCAGGAAAGGTGCCTGGCTATATGCCTGGCGGTTTTTGTGTTGCCGATGTTGATGATGTTGCTAAAGGTCATATTCTTGTCGAAGAAAAAGGGAAAATTGGCGAGCGTTATATTCTTGGAGGACATAATATTACTTATAAAGAGTTTTATGATGCCATCGCAACGCTATCGGGATGTAAACCTGTACGCATCAAACTACCAGCACGGCTTTTGGCAAATGTTGCTTGGTTGATGGAAAAATATGCAGATAAGGTATCTCAACGTTCACCTCAGCTGACCTATCAAACCGCAGTGTATGCAAGCCGTTATCTTTGGTATGATACAAGCAAAGCTCAGAATGAGTTAGGCTTGTCACTGACTCCATTTATGACTGCATTGGAGAAATCAATTCAATGGTTCCAACAAGCAGGATATGACAAAAAGAAATTGAGCTAAGTGAGGATATAATTGCTCTATGGTCTTCTAAGGTTTGTTGAGCTACTTCGCTCAAATGGCATTCGTATTTCTACACAAGAATGTATGGATGCAAGCAATGCCGCAGCCCTGATTGATGTTGGAAATCCGCATTGTATTCAATCCGTATTGCAGACAACTTTAATCAAACGTTCTGCAGATAAGCACACATTTTACGAATTGTTCGATTTGTTTTTTCATCAAGGCTTGTCTGTTCAAATGGATTCTTCTCCATTGGTGTCTTTGCTTCGAGATGCAGGGTTGAGCACTGAAGCTATCGAGAAAATTCTTGCTCGTATTGCTGATGAAGTCAATTCTCTGGATCAAACAGCTCGGATGTTAATAGGCATGCGAACATTGACACCCGAAATTTTGATTCGTTCTGCCAATTATAATTTAGAACATATTGGGTCTCCATTACAGGCGGGATATCATACACATGCTCTGATTAAGACGCTCAATATTCATGACGCGCTTGATAAAATAAATCGAATGTTGACATTGCTGTTGGATGGCATGTGTTTGTCTCCACAAGATGTCTCTGCTATTCAAGGGATGGTTGGCCAAAACGTCGATCGATTACAAGCGTCTGTACGTCAATATATTCAACAGGAATTTGAAAAACAACATGAAAAATTTATTCGAACATCTTCATCGCTTTTAGAGAAGCCATTATTAGATTTGAATGACAATGAGACAGAAGCCCTTAATGACGAGGTAAAGCGTTTTATTATCATGCTCCGAAAAAAAACAAAGACCCGTTGGAAAAAACAACATAGAGGACGGCTTGATTTTCGTCATTTGCTTCGAAATTCAGCTTCAACTTTAGGTGTTCCAATGACGCTTAGATTTCATCATCGTAACCGCACAAAACCAAGGCTTTTGGTTTTATGTGATGTTTCGGACTCTGTGCGGAATGTCGCACGATTTATGTTGCAGTTTTCTTATGCACTCCAAGATAGATTTGATCATGTCTATTCTTTTGCGTTTGTTTCCGAACTTGTAGAAACAACAATGTTATTTCAAGAATCTTCTGTTGAAGAGGCTATCAATAACGTTTATCAAGGAGGGGTTGTTAATGTTTCTTCAAACTCTAACTATGGGCGTGTATTTAGAGATTTCTTTGACAATCACATTGGGAAAATCAATAAACAAACAACAGTAATGATTATTGGGGATGGAAGAAACAATTATCACCCAAGTCATAGTGCTGTATTGTCAGACATACGCCGTCGCTCAAAAAAAACACTGTGGATAACCCCTGAATTACCAGAAAAATGGAACACTGGTGATAGTATGATGTATGAATATACATCCTATTGTGATCGAACGATTATTGCGTATAATCTCAAAACGCTATGTATGGAGTTGAGCGAACTCAATCTATAATTTAAAGGAAACTGTATTATGCCAATTATTCATTCGTTTGAAGGAGTTTCTCCGACTATTCATGACACTGTGTTTCTTGCAGAAAATGCATCCATTATTGGGGATGTTCATATTGGACGCGAATCTTCGATTTGGTACGGAGCCGTGATTCGTGGTGACGTGTATTACATTCGGATTGGGGAACAAACATCCATCCAAGACAATACAGTGATTCATATTACCGATCAAAAACACGAAACTATTGTAGGCAATCGGGTTACCGTTGGACATTCTGTAACGCTTCATGGCTGCCATGTTGGAGATCGAGTCATTGTCGGTATGGGATGTACGATTCTAGATCAAGCCATTATTGGTGATCAATGTATTGTTGGTGCAGGTGCGTTAGTTCCCCCTGGATTAAACGTTCCTTCGGGCCATTTGGTTGTAGGGGTGCCAGCTCGTGTTAAACGTCCTTTGACGGAACAAGAGAAAGAACAGATAGATTGGAATGCCGCACATTACGTTAGTTTGACGAAACGATATGAAACGAAGTAGTTTCCAATGCTATGTCAGATAATAAACAACCTTTGTTAAAAGAAAATACGCATCGTATTGATATTCGAGCGATGGCTGAAGAAGCCAAAAACCGTCTTGCCCATTCCGATCGAGCGATGGCGACTCCAGCTGCTGCGGTCTCTGAATTTCAGTCCTCACACGCTCATTCAAAATGGCTTTGGCCCGTTGTTGTGTTCTCAGGAATTGTTATGGGTATTATGGGGGCATCTGTATTGATCAATGATTCAGAGCGCAATGATGTGCCTCCCTCAAACACTATAATAGTCAGTGCGGGTACAACTGATGCAGATAGAACGCATCAAGGTACAACACCGTTGACTCAACCCAGTATCAGGAATGCTAGACCAACGCCATCCCCTAGGGTTGCCATACCATTGACTCCAAAGTCACAGAAAGAATCTGTCAACAAACAAAAACGCCCTCGTAACAAACGAGCCGTGTCATCGAAAAATTCAAAATCTTCAAAGAAGAAAAACAGTGACATATTAATTCCAACATCAGAAAAATCAAAATCAACGAGTGCCTTGGATCGCCTTCTTGAAGAGCATTCCGATATATCAGGTGATGTTCCTGCCAAGAAAGTCAAGAAGAAGGTCAAACGTGGCAAACCCTTGTCTAGAACTCAAATCAAAAAAGTGATGCGTCGGATTGCGCCTAAAGTAAAACGTTGTGCCAAGATACATCGCAAAGAAGGACGGATTTTACTCAATATTTATGTGGCTTCTTCAGGAAAAACCAAAAAAGTCGATATTCTTAGCAAGCGATATAAGAAAACTAAGGTTGGACGATGTGTTGCTAAGATCGTTAAGCGAACGAAATTCCCTTCATTTACTAAAAAACAAATGAAAATTCGTTATCCTTTTTTGTTGGAATATTAACGCTCTGAGCTTTGTTTCTTGAAGTTCGCAATTTGTTGAATGAGTTTTCTTCGATTTTGTTCAGAGCGCCATGCTAAGAGTCCCACAAGCAAAATTGACGCAAACGCGGCAATGAGTATCCATTGAAGCAATGTCTTTGATTGTGAGGCAACAACGATAGGTCCTACGGTCGTCCATGGTGTGTCTTGTGGATTATGTTGAATATCAACAGATGGCACAGCAATAATTTCTACCATGACATGTTCCGGTGTTAATTTTTCCACAGATGCAGCAACCAGATTGGCAATCATTGCTTTGTTAATGGGGCTGTTTGTGTCATTTGATTGGGGTGAAATACGTAAAACAATCGAGGCTTGTGGTGGAGAGGATTGTTTATCTAATAGTGTTTTTTGAGCCAGTGTGACCAAAACATTCGCATCAATAACGCCGTCAATATGCTCAAGATGAGTTGCTATTTCGTGGTTAAGGGCATCTAAAAAACGTGCTTTTTCTTCTGTGCTTGTTGGGATCATTGAGGAGTTTTTGTAGAGGGCATTAAATCCTTTTTTAGGCTCTTTGGGCAGGTTTTGTTCTCGAAGAATGGCCATTGCTCTTGCGGCATGCTCTGTGGAGACATAGATCGTTGTGGAAGGTTTGTCTTTATTCTCTATGGTTTTGGCTGTCGCAATGATATTTGCTTTACCTAAGGCAGCCATGACGTCACGTGCTTGTGAATCATCCAGATTTCTAATGAGTTCTTTTGAGCATGCGACAACCAATAGCAAGCTAGCGCAGAGCAGTATCTGTAAAAACCGAATTATTATAGAATTTTGGATGAACATTGCCTTCATAATCAATTGATAGATGGTGTATAACACTTATGTTTCATTAACATTGCAAGGAGCTCTAATGAAAAATCAAGTATTTTATTCTGTTTTAATGACTATATTTTTTGTAACCGTTGGCTTGGGAACATATGTTCCTGTTGAAGCCGTTGCAGCCCCTCCTAAAAACCTGCAAGTGTTTCCAAAAAATACGACTAAAAAAGTTCTTAAAAAGAAAATGAAAAAAATGGCTGCTGCATTGGATGTTCAATGTGACTACTGCCACAACACACGTAAAATGGAAGAAGACACGAAGCACAAAAAAGTTGCACGAGACATGCTACGTATGACCGCAGCTATTAATAAGGCCAATTTCAAAGGCAAGGATCGTGTGACATGTCTGACCTGTCATAACGGTCAGAAAGAACCTAAATAGTAACGTGCTGTTAACGATCTCTGATCGATTAAACTTGCATTGACATGATTTGACGCAGTGCGTTGATGGTGTGTTGTGTTGCGTTGGCGATGGTGTTGATGCTCAGACTGTAGTTTTGTGTTTGAATTTGTAGGGCTAATAAATCGCTCGTATTGAGCGATTTGCCTGTACTGAGTTGAGCTAATTGATGGTGTATATTTTTGCCATGCTCAACGACATCGGTAAGATAATCCGTGGTAGTTGTGATCGCAGAAGATTGATTAAGTAATGAGGGAAAATCTGTTCGCGAAGAATGATTGGAAGATTGAATAGAACGAGAGGGTTGGATGGCGTTTTTTGTTGAGATATGCATAAAAAGGATATCGTAATGTGACAGCATAATGTTGCGTCATCTCATGCCATATTCAAATCAAAATAATCTCTGTCCCCAACGTAATGCTGTTGAATACTTTGTATCCTTAATGCCACGCGCTGCATTATTAACAGCCATATCCCGATTGAATACATCGATGCGTATAGAATCCACGGATGCTTTGATCGAAGCGTTTTCGTTGAATTTAGCTGGATTTCTTAATGCGATGACCAAAGATTCATTATTGATTCTCGTTCAAGCCTGTCAATTGCCGAGCGAAGGTTCCGTTGAAGATCTGCGGGCACGGCTTTGGAAACATGGTGCTCATATAGAACGGGACAATTGTTCAGCAGATCAACCATTGCCCATTGTATTGGGTGGAAAATTAATACATTTATGGGAAGGGACAGGGAGTTTTCCTGCGGTATCACAATGGCCTAGAACCATACCTTCAGAGCAGCCGATTCCTTCAAAAATACAAGAACCTGAACATTTAGAAGATTTACTGCATAACGCCAACCAATTGCTTGGCATTCGGTTAGGTGGTGCGACACAGGATAAAGGGGCGTTTGGATCACGTGTGGCTCATTATTTGGGTGTGATTGAAGAAGGCTATTCTGAATCAGATTGGCGCGGTGAAATTGAGATTAAGACACTTCCAGTCATCGTTGATCGTTCTGGATGGTGGCGTGTTAAAGAAGATCCGGCTATTTCTATGCAGCATTGGTCGCCATGGCGAAAACTCCAAAAAATATTGTGGGTTGCCCGTGTCGCTGATCGTGATGATTCACCCATTTTAAGCTGGTATTATCAAGAATGTACTGAAGATATTCGTTTTTTCTTAAAACAAGCCCTTCATTTGCGTCCTAAAGGTGATGCAGGAGCAGAAACAAAAGGGTGGTATATTCGTAAGAACTTTTTTATTAAGTCAGGATTTCTTAAATCACTGAACGGGTAACGAGCACGTTGATGATGACAGATCGCAAAGACATAAAGCCAGTGGAGCCTATTGAAGAAGCCCCTGAAGAATCTTATGAAGAATCTTATGAAGAATCCGAAGATGCATCTGAACAATCTTCTGAACAATCTATAGATGCTATTGAAATTTTAGATGATGATTCATCGATCGATATCGAAAAACAATGGGTATCTACGTCGAATTCTTCTTCAATTGCTAAATATGATTTATTAGCAGCGTATGGATCAGAAGTGCAAAGATTTCCTTTACTCGATAGAGAACAAGAGCATGCGTTAGCAGTTCGTCTCTATGATGATGGCGATCAAGACGCCGGAAAAATGCTCGTTCAAAGCAATCTTCGCTTGGTGATGAAAATCGCATATGAATATCGTCGTGCTTATCATCATCTTTTAGATTTGATTCAAGAAGGAAATATTGGATTGATGCAAGCCGTTCAAAAATATGATCCACATCGCGGTGTAAAATTATCGACCTATGCTGCATGGTGGATTCGTGCTTACATGCTTCGTTTTATTATCAACAATTGGCGGTTGGTCAAAATAGGGACAACGCGAGCACAGCGCAAATTGTTTTTTAACTTAAACAAAGAAAAACAACGCCTTGAACAACAAGGATTTGCACCAGAACCTAAACTCATTGCAGAAAAACTCGATGTGAGTGAATCAGATGTGCTTGAAATGGAAGCCCGCCTCTCAGGATCAGATGCTTCTCTTGATGTTCCAGTGTTTGATGATTCTGAAGCAGAGACTAGGGTGAGCAATGTTCCCAGTGCAGAGAAACTTCGACCTGATGTGATTGCTGAAGACAATGAATTGAAAGATTTGCTTCATGAGAATCTTAAAGGATTTGGAGAAACGCTTAGCGGACGAGATTTTGAAATATTTGAACTTCGATTACTTTCTCATACGCCTTTAACATTACAAGAGCTTGGTGATCGGTATGGTATTAGTCGAGAACGTGCTAGACAGCTTGAAAAACGAATCTTGAATCGACTTAAAACTTATCTTGAAACACAAATGGGTAACGCCATTGATACAATAAAATCAGACATGCTGGATTAAGGAGTATCAGTGTCTTCTCAAACGCAAGGGTGCCTTTATTTAATTCCAACTCCATTAGGAAATTTGGGAGATATAACCTATCGTGCTGTAGAAGTTTTACGCAGGATTGATATCGTAGCAGCAGAGGATACACGTGTGGCGGATCGATTGCTTACACATTTAAATATCACGGTGCCTCAAAAGATTAGTTTTTTTACGGGCAATGAACGGATGCGTTCTGCATATATTATTGATGCCTTGAAGATGGGTAAGCATGTTGCTGTCATGAGTGATGCTGGAACGCCAACTATTTCTGATCCCGGTCAAATGTTGATCAAAAAAGCCATCGAATGCAATATTGCAGTTGTGTCTTTGCCAGGTCCTGTTGCAGGGATTACAGCATTGGTTGCCAGTGGTCTTCCCACGGATCGCTTTTTGTTTGTTGGATTTCTTCCGAAAGAAGAAGGCAATAGACATCAACAAATCGGGACGTTACGTCAAGAATCTTCCACAATGATTTTTTATGAATCACCACATCGTGTTTTGACAACATTACAGGATATGCGTGAAGCGTTTGGATCAATGCGCAAGGCATGTGTGGCACGAGAAATCACCAAAATCTATGAAGAATATTTGCGTGGCACGATCAATGAATTGATAGAACAGATTACTGAAAAACCTGTTCGAGGTGAATGTATGATTATCGTAGAAGGTTGTGATGACGATGTTAATACTGTTTGCGTTGAAGACGCTATGAATGCCTTGTTAAAAGATGGTGTTGGATTGCGTGATTCAGCCGCAAGACTTGTTATTGTGACAGGAAAATCTCGCCGTGAATTGTATCAATTAGCATTATCGCTTCAAAGGAAGCATGATTCATCAACATAAAAGATGGATTGTGTTACGGTTTTATGGTGAATGTTGAGAAACAAAAATTACTTCGTTATCTTCCTAAGATTGATGATCTGTTATCCCTAGAGATTGTCAAACAAAAAAAGGCACCTCATAAGATTGTTGTAGAAGCGATTAGAAATGTTATTGAATCTTATCGCAATGCTATTTTATGCGGAGATATGACCGATGTTATTGTTGATGCTCATGACATCGTCAATGAGATTGATAAAATCTTACAACCATCGTTACGTAAAACAATTAATGCTACAGGTGTGATTCTGCATACAAATCTAGGTAGAGCTCCATTGCCACTCCAATCGATCGAATCTGTATCCGAGATTTCTTTAGGTTATGGAAATCTTGAATATGATCTTGAAAAAGGTCAACGTGGATCGCGTCACGATCATATTGCTTCGTTGTTATGCGCCATCACAGATGCTGAAGATGCTGTTGTGGTTAACAACAATGCCGCAGCTGTATTGCTTGGATTGGCCGCATTAGGTCGTCAAAAAGATGTTATTATTTCACGTGGAGAATTAATTGAAATAGGTGGATCATTTCGTATTCCTGAAGTGATGGCTATTTCGCGTGCGAATCTTGTTGAGGTTGGTACAACGAACAAAACACATCTTAAAGATTATAGTGCTGCGCTATCTACAGACACATCGTTGTTGTTGAAAGTACATCGATCAAATTTCTCTATTGAAGGATTTACATCAGATGTCGATGTCTCTGATTTAGTTGAATTGAGCAAAGGTCATGCCATTGATGTGATGGTTGATCTGGGTTCAGGCATGCTCCTTTCACAAGAGGCGTTAAAAAAAGCAAAGCTGCCTATTGAACTGGATGTATCAAGTTGCATTAATTCAGGGGCTTCGCTTGTTACGTTTTCGGGTGACAAATTATTAGGAGGACCACAAGCAGGTATCTTAGTAGGAACAAAAGCTTGTATTGAGCAGGTACGTTCACATCCTTTAATGCGTGCACTTCGTCCAGATAAAATGACATTGGCAGCATTGTATGCTGTGTTATCGTTGTATCATCAAGGCAAAGAGCGAGAGATCCCTACAGTGTCCATGTTGCTGATAGACAAAGATTCATTGCATGTAAAAGCACAAAAGTTATATCAACACATTATAAACAACGGACATGTCCCAGAGTTTGTCTCGATCGATATCATAGAATGTATATCTAAGGTCGGTGGTGGTGCAATGCCTCAAGCATCCATGTCATCATGGGGGATAGCAATACGTTTTGCAAAAACTTCTGCGATTAACATTTCTTCTTTAGAAAAAAACATGCGTACTTCACAGACCTCTGTGATTGCGCGTATTGCAGATGATGCATTGATTTTAGATGTTCGTACCATTTTTGAAGATGAATTTGATTGTGTCTGTGACGCACTTGCCAATGCATGGAGTTAAATCGACACCAATGACCGCGATACATAAACACTATGAGTTTGAAGGGTGTTCAACCGCCAAAAGTCCTCGGCTCGATAAGTTTCTTGTTGAGATTGATTGTGGACTAACACGTTCTCAAATTAAACGACTCATTGAATCAAAAGATATTACCATTAACAATCATTCAACGACCGTGAATTATAAACTTAAAAACGGAGATGTGATTGATGTTTGTATTCCACAAGTTGTTGAATCTTATATCAAACCTGTTGCGATGGATTTATCTGTGCTTTATGAAGACAGCCATTTGATTGTCATCGACAAACCGGCAGGGTTGGTTGTTCATCCTGCACCAGGACATTTAGATGATACGTTGGTTAATGGTTTACTAGCGCATTGTGTTGATTTGTCAGGTGTTGGTGGCGTGCTTCGTCCAGGTATTGTACACCGTTTAGACAAAGACACATCAGGTGTGCTTGTTGTTAGCAAAACGGATGAGACTCATCATGCCTTAGTGACGTTGTTTCAAGAACGTGATTTAACACGTGAATATGTCGCGTTAGTATCGCCTTGTCCAAAACAACAAGAAGGTGTCTTTGAAACACAGTATGGAAGACATCCCATACATCGAAAGAAGTTTTCATCACTTGTTGAGGATGGAAAAACAGCCATCACGCATTATAAGATTGAACAATCATTTGGAAAAAAAGCAGCAATGATCCGTTGTCGATTAGATACAGGTAGAACCCATCAAATTCGTGTGCATTGTGCCGATCACAAAACACCTGTATTAGGTGATGCTGTTTACGGTTATCGACAACGAGAGCCTTTGTTACAAAAAATCGACAAAATACTTGGTCGCCAAGCGTTGCATGCACAACTGTTAGCATTTGTTCATCCTCAAACAGGGATGGATATGCGATTTTCATCACCCATACCTCATGATATGCAACAAGCCATAGCGATACTTGGCAGCGAAGAGTTTTTGCGATGATAAAAATTGTTAAATCTTCAATAATTTCCGATGAATTATTTATACATGGATTCCCTGAACGGACAGGAGGGGTTTCTACAGGTCTTTGTTCGTCGTTAAACTTTGGATCTCGATGTGATGATCGTGTAGAAAATGTCATCGAAAATCATAATCGTTTGAGCCGTGACATAGATGTATTGAATGATGAGATGGTCATCGCTGCTCATGCCCATGGCACTGTTGTTTGGAACACTGACGTTACAGAGAACAAACCTCAAGAACATGATGGATTGGTGACAGGACAGCGCGGCAAACTTTTATGTGTCTATGGCGCAGACTGTATCCCCATTGTATTGTGCGATTCAAAATCTAAACAATGTGGTGCTGCTCATTCAGGATGGCGTGGTACAGCTGCTGGAATTGCCAAAAACATGGTGTCAATGATGGTGTCATTAGGGAGTCGACCTGAAAACATCTGTGTTGCTTTGGGTCCTTCGATTGCCGCTTGTTGTTTTGAAGTGCAAGACGATGTATTCAATGTTTTTGAAAAAATATCATCTCAAAGCGTACAGAAACGAGATGGCAAATGTTTTGTTGATTTACATGCAACAACACGAATCATGCTTGAGCAAGCCGGTGTCAAGCCATACAACATCGATGACAATCCTCCCTGTACCTGTTGCCATCCAGAGCGTTTTTTCTCTTACCGTAGAGATGGTAAAAAAACAGGCTCACACATTGGGTTTATCGGGTTACGGTAGGAAGAATATCGATATTATAAGTTAAGAGCAAATCACCCGTTAATGCCAGCAATGTTGCTGTGGCTTGTAGTGAATCAATAACGGCACGAGAACGACTCAATTTTGCTTTTTCAAGTTCTTCTTGTCTGCGTAACACATCAAAATTAGTGGCACTTCCATTTTGAAAACGATTTAACTCAATGTCAGCATTTTGCTGTGCTAATTTGATGGATGTTGTTGCGATATCAAAACGTTTTTCAGCGGAGCGAATCGTATCAGCAGTACGGATGACTGAAACTGAAACTTCCCGTTTTGTTTCTTCAAATGACAGTGTTCTACGATGTGCTCGTAACGCTGCATTTTTATGGACACCTTCTGCGTAATTGTTTTCAATTGATCGGGAATACGTTAACGACAATGTTCCTTGGTAATCTTTAAACGTTCCCATGCGTTCTATTGCTGTTTTAAAATTTTCTGAGAATCCCAATGGCGTAACACTGGCTCTCAAATCTAATTGAGGGAGTGTTGCATCTTTGCTCACAGCCATATCAATTTCTGTTTCATTAAGATGATTCTTGGATAACGCAAGATTAGGGTTTTTGTTATGAGCACGATGGAGCAATACGTTAGTGTCCTTAGGTGCTTGTACAACCATTGATGGAAGCGATGTCATGAGTGTGATGTTGTTGTATCCGATTTCCATCCCTGCTAAACGCCGTAATTCTAATGATCGATCATTGATTTTAATTTGTGCACTTAGCAATGATTCTTTTTTGACAGCCAATGTATATTCTACAGCCAGTCGCTCACTAGGGGCTACAACCCCTGCTGCAATCGCGTCATTAGTGATTTTTAATTGAAGCAGAGCAAGGTCAAACGAAGCCTTTTGAATCGCTTTTTCTTGAATGGCGTAAGCCAATTCCCAATAAGTTAAAATAATACGACGGATATACTCAGTGTTTGTTGCTGTTTGTTGTAGCAAAGCTGTGTTTTTATCAATCAATGCTTTTTGTTGTTCAGAGCGTGCCACTGTTTTGCCTGCACCACGCAACAAAGGTTGTGTGAACGATAATGAAAAGGATGTATTGTATGTTGTGCTTTCAAAGGGGGCATCGAGAAAATCATCAAACGATGTGTCGGATTGATCATCTGAGAGAGAGACTTTGGATTTTCGTTGTTCGGTAGATCCTGAAATATCAAGCGCAAGGGTTCCCCCAGAAGATATGCTCCGAGCGATTTGGCTTGAAAGATTCAGTGTATTGTTCTCAACAAGCTGTACAGGTTGTCCTTGCACAAGATCTTTGCGAAAGACTGAAGCATTTGTTGCAATACTTAATCGCCAGTCATCAAGACCGGCAGCTTGAAGTTCATTGGCATGCGCTGATGAAACATCGAGTGCTGCTTTGGAAATTTGTGAATTTTGTCTAACAGCAACATCAAGAATCTCTTTGATCGATGTCGTTGATGGTGTTGACGGTGTTGCAAATCCTGTTGATGCGATCATCAAGAATCCAACACAGATGGTCATGACCCATAACACTCTGGAGGCAGTATTGTTTGTGTAAAATATCATCAGTCGTGAAAAATGTGATTGGGTGGCAACCCTGTTAAAATACCCGCAGGAGTCTATCTTGTGTGTACGATCTCGTCAAAGGGGGATCGTGTTGTCTAGATCTTTATTATGTGATGTGTTACGAACTATCCCTCATGGATGTCAAGCTTAGAACCTATACATTTCTCGATGCCCTTCAACCGCAATTAGCAACATTTATGGGCAAAACAGTCCGTGGTTTTTTGCCCATTCCTGGTCAAGCCTCTCTATTTGTTGAAATTGCACCAGGTATTGCGATCAATCAAGTGACCGATCGTGCACTTAAGGCGACCAAAGTACAACCTGCACTTCAAATTGTGGAGCGTGCCTATGGTCTTTTGGAAGTCCATCATGATGATCAAGGGGAAGTGTTATCTGCTGGAGAGCAGATTTTGCAATTTATTGACAAAAAAGATGTTGATCGCTTGGCGCCACGTGTTGTGACCAGTCAAATTATTCATGGCATCAGTGCCTATCAAACACAGATTATTAATCGAACATCGTCAGGTATGATGGTATTGCCTCAAGAAAGTTTGCTTTTCATTGAAACTGAGCCAGCAGGATATGTGGTTTTGGCAGCCAATGAAGCTGAAAAAGCGGCTCCTATTTCATTAATTCAGGTTACGCCGTATGGAGCTTTTGGTCGGCTTTATTTGTCGGGGTCAGAAGCCGCCGTTGATGCAGCCGCTAAAGCAGCAATCGCTGCATTAGAGAGCGTCTCTGGACAATCAGTAAAATAATATGTTGATCAAGCGTTGATTAGGATCGAATTAAGTCGTAATTTACACCTTAATATTAGAAATGGAGAATTGAACGATGGCTGATGCTTTAGGAATGATTGAAACAAAAGGCTTTGTGAGTATGGTCGAAGCGGCCGATGCGATGGTTAAAGCCGCAAAAGTTGAGCTTGTTGGTTATGAAAAAACAGGCGGTGGTTTTGTGACGGCAGTAGTTCGTGGTGATGTTGCAGCGGTTCGTGCTGCTACTGAAGCAGGTCAACGTTCTGCAGAGCGTCTTGGTGAGGTGGTATCAGTACATATTATTCCACGCCCTCACATTAATGTAGATATCGCTCTTCCTTTGGGACGACAATCTACTCAATAATTTTAGGCTTATGCTACTTGGAAAAGTAAGCGGTACTGTAGTTTCGACACGCAAAGAACATTTGTTGGATGGGTTAACATTGTTACTCATTGAGCATTGTCTCCCCAATGGTAAAGGGCAAGGTACATTTCTTGTTGCAACCGATTCGGTGAGTGCAGGTATTGGTGAAATCGTTCTTTATACGACGGGAAGTTCTGCGCGACAAACCGAATTAACGACAGGCAAGCCCATTGATGCCACTGTGATGGCAATTGTAGATTCCATTGATATGGGTGGCAGTACAGAATATCTTAAAGATAGTTGAGTTGGTCATGAGCCTTCACATGAATGAACAAAACATTGAAGAGCTTGTCTCTCGTGTGATGGAGCGATTGTCTGATCAATCGTTGTCCTCACTATCATCTAAAAATCTCACTCAATCATCATCGCCACCACAGGCTATGCCACGAGATGCGGTTGATATTCCTCGTGGAACATTGGGTGTTTTTGAAACACCCGATCAAGCGGTTGCCGCAGCACTGGATGGCTTTGAAAAAAACGAAGCGGCACCATTGGTATTGCGCGAAAAAATGATTCAAGCGATGCGTGATGTCACACGAACACATCTTGAAGATTTGGCACGTTACGCTCATATCGAATCTGGTCTTGGTCGTATTGAAGACAAAATCGAAAAGAATCGATTAGTCCTTGAAAAAACACCGGGGACGGAGATTTTACAACCTATTGCCTATACCGGTGATGACGGATTAACGCTCATTGAGCGTGCACCCTATGGTGTGTTTTTGGCAGTGACGCCCTGTACAAATCCAACTGAAACGATTCTTTGCAATAGTATCGGTATGATTGCCGGTGGTAATTCGGTCATTTTTAATACGCACCCGTCTGCCGCTAAAACATGCAATTGGTATATTAGTTTGCTCAATGAAGCGATTGCATCGGTGGGTGGGCCTCATCATGTGATTGTATCCATAGCTTCACCTACGATTGAAACAGCACAAGCGTTAATGAAACATAAAGATGTACGTCTTGTCGTGGTTACAGGAGGGCCTGGCGTGGTTCGTCAAGCCATGCAATCAGGTAAAAAAGTCATTGCCGCGGGACCGGGCAATCCACCTGCTTTGGTCGATGCTACCGCTGATATTGCCCATGCAGCCAAATCGATTGTGCAAGGTGCCTCTATTGATAACAACATTATATGTACGGCCGAAAAAGAGATTGTCGCTCAATCATCTATTGCCAATGCATTGAAAGAACAATTAGGAAAACATCAAGCACTGATTTTGTCATCCAAACAAACGCGTGATTTAGAGCGATTGCTTTTAAATGATGATGGCTCTGTCAATCGATCATGGGTTGGGAAAAACGCATCTGATATTGCCGCTAATATTGGCATTACAGGTCATGATTTGAAACTTCGTTTATTGGTTTGTGCGGTTGAAGAAGCCCATCCCTTTGTTCAACATGAACTTTTGATGCCTGTGATTGGGATGTTTGAAGTTTCAGACATCACCGAAGGCATTGCTGCGTCACTGCGTTGTGAACATCAATTTTATCATACGGCTGTCATGCATTCGACAAACGTCGATCACATGTCTGCAATGGCACGGCTGTGTAATTGTTCTATCTTTGTTAAAAATGCACCCAACTTAGCGGGACTTGGTTATGGTGGAGAAGGGTATACATCCTTTACGATTGCAAGTCCTACGGGTGAAGGGTTAACCACGGCACTTGATTTTACAAGACAACGTCGATGTAGTCTCAAAGATTCATTCCGATTTGTGTAAAGTATGAAAAATATGAAATCTTCATTAGGCGTCATTGAATTATCTTCAATAGCACGCGGTGTTGTTGTGAGTGATGCGTTACTCAAAAAGGCACATGTATCTTTGATTCGTTCTATGGCGGTATCTTGTGGCAAACACATCATCATGTTTGTTGGTGATATTGCTGAAGTCGAAGAATCATTTCATAGCGGTGTTCATCATGGCGGATCAGATGTTATCGACAGTGTCATGATTCCGATGGTGGACAAGCAAATTGCAGCGTTTCTTCCTGATGGTAAATCTATATCACGTCGCAACACTGAAGCATTGCTGGTGATAGAAACAAAAACAGTGTGCAGTACATTGTTGGGCGTTGATGCTGCAGTCAAAGCTTCTGATGTCGTGGTTATCGAAATGCAGTTTGCTGTCGGTATTGGTGGTAAGGCATTTTCAATGATGACAGGTACGCTGCATGACCTTGAAGCATCCGTCGATGCTTTTGAGCACACCGTCACATCAGATCATATTGTGAATACAGAAATTATTGCATCCCCTCATGAAGAGATGCCATCACGATTTTTGATTTAAAACAACGCGATCAGTGATCAGTAATATCAGTGACAGGCAATCAATGATTGATGAAGTATCGTCAATGTTTTGATGGTCACATCAGATCATATTGTGAACACAGAAATTATTGCATCCCCTCATGAAGAGATGCCATCACGATTTTTGATTTAAAACAACGCGATCAGCGATCTAGTGATCAGTAATATCAGTGACAGGCAATCAATTATTGACGAAGTATCGTCAATGTTTTGATGGTCACATCCGTGTGAGGTTTTTGTCTTGTGTTTGTTTGAACACGTGCGATGGCTTTAATGATATCGGTGTTGTTGCACATGCCAAATACTGTATGACGACCATTAAGATGTGGCGTTGCTTTTTCTGTAATAAAAAACTGACTGCCATTGGTTGATGGACCTGCATTGGCCATAGACAAAATACCTGCCTTGTTATGTTTTAAATCAGGATGGATTTCATCAGCAAACGTATAACCAGGACCTCCTGTGCCGACACCGAGTGGATCTCCACCTTGAATCATGAAATTAGGAATGACACGATGAAAAATAAGCCCATTGTAGAACGGTCGTTTTTCGACTTGTTTTGTTGTTGGATTGATAAAAGGTTTCATGCCTCGAGCCAGTCCAACAAAATTGGCTACAGTCATCGGAGTTTCTTTTTCGGTCAACAGACATTCGATCATGCCCATTGAAGTATCAAACTTCGCTGTTAATTGCCCTGTTCCTGAAAGATCATTAATATACATCTCTAAATCTTGCGGTTGAGGTGGTTTCACATCGCTCATCATGGGCGCTTTGGGTGTTGCTGCGGGCGTTGGTTCTTTGTTGTCAGATCCACATGCCGATAACACAAGAGTGAGAATGATAAGACTTGATAGTTTTGAATAGATACGCATAGGGAGCATGTCTAGCATAAACAAAAATCAAAATCCATCATCTGTTGATGGTTAAATTGATGATTAAACCATGATATCGATTAAAAACACGATGTCGACCAGTGTCTTATTTGTGCACGAAGTATCTTTGATTGAACGAGAGATGGGAATGACATCGATGTGAGGGTGTTGATGTCATTGAGATTAAAATCACATTTCCTATAGGGAACATGGCTGGCATAAAAATCAAAATCCATCGTTTATAATTAAAAGCATGGTGTCGATCCATGGCATGTTTTTTCATGAGGTATCCTCGATTGAACAAGGGATGGGAATGACATGGATGTGAGGGTGTTGATGTCATTGAGATCAAAATCACATTTCCGATAGGGAACATGGCTAGCATAAAAAATCAAAATCCAGCATCTATAATTAAAAGCATGATGTCGACCAGTGTCATGTTGTTGCATAAGGTACCCTCGATTGAACGAGGGATGTGTTGTGAATGACAATCAGCTTATTGGACACTCAAGTTATTCGACAATCAGTTTATTGGACAATCAGGTTATTCAATATCGCATCATGTTTGTTAGCAATCTTTGTTATTAAGAATGGCTATGGCAGTAGGAGGTTCAGTGAGATTGTCAATAATATCATCCACAATGGATTGACATAGATCTTGATTTTCTGAGATTATAAGCAATCCGTTCATTTCTGTGAGTATCGGTAGAGACAGATTGTTCAAACTTGGCATTGATTCGATTTTTAAATACTCTCCAATGGAAGTGAGCGCTGGAAGTGATAGCGATGTGATGAGGTCGTGGTATGAGATCCACAGGTAACCTCCGACAGAGGTGAGCGCTGATAGTGATATCGATTCGAGGTCGTCTAGATCATAGATGCTCAGGTTATCCCCGGCAGAAGTGAGCGCTGGAAATGACATCGATGTGAGTCTTGGGAGTGAGTGGAATCTCAGGCCACCTCCGACAGATGTGAGCGCTGGAAGTGACATCGATGTGATCTTGAGTAGGTCTGTGATCCTCAGGCCACCTCCGACAGATGTGAGCACTGGAAGTGGTGGCAGTGATCTGAGTTTGTATAAG
>JABAAV010000030.1 GCA_014238595.1 Myxococcales bacterium
ACGATAGTACATAACGATGACACAATGGTTGTATTGATTTAAACATCCTCATTTTTTAGCATATGCTTCTTACATGAGGCAAGCGTATCAAGTATTGACTCATGATATAGATGTGATTTTGTTATAAACAAAACCCGCCAGCATGAGGTGCATCGCACGATTCTAGTCCTGAAACAGTCAAACGGACATCGGTCATTGGAGGCTCTATCACTGTGATGGTTTCGGAAATTAAATCACCAATAGTATGGGCATCTTTTACTTGCTCTAATTTTGCAGAGATACGGTATTCTCCTTGTGAATTGAACATCAATGATGTCGTTTCACCAAGCACACAAAATGACAAAGGAAGTTCAAACGAACCTTCAATGTGTTGTGAGCTTAAATCTGTTGAAGGCCCATCAACTCCTTGAACAGCAAAGACTCTAATTGTTGCCCGTGACATGTCAGAAAAGATTACCGGTTCGTTATAAGTCGTATCAGTAAATTCACGAACAATGATCCCTGAAGCCAGTGCCGAGTCATCACAATCTGTGGCACTTGTCGAAGGATTGTCGGCATTGCTGCAGCCTATCAACAGTGTTAATGCAAAAACGGATACGATAAAATGGGGCATTGAGATTGTCCTTGGTTAGGGCTGTGGTAGTCGTTGCAACAGATGATCCCAACTGTGGTGATCGGAAGTTTTATGGTAGGCCAGTGGTAAGTTAAACTGCTGCCCACGCTCTGTAGCTTCAGGAACAGTGAACCCATGTTGTGTCTCGGGATATTGGATGAATTCGTAATTGGCTTGGGCTGCGTTCATTTCAGATTCAAATGCCTGACGTTGATCGCTGGGTATAAATGGATCGTCTTGACCTAAATACACTAAAACTTGTGTGGATATCTTGGATGATAATGGTGTTTGTGTCGCAAGACTTCCTGGATGCAATGCAGCCACGGTGTGAAGCTGTAGACCGAGTCGTGCCATTTCTAAAACAACGGTGCCTCCAAAACAATATCCAACAGCAGAGAGTGATGTTGTGTCAGTCATGGCATGGTGTTGTAATTGAGTCATGGCAGCTTCAAAAAAAGCACGACCTTGAGTCGGTAATGTTTGTATCGCCTGTGTCATCAACGCACCCGCTTTATCTGGTGTGGAAGCTGTTTGTCCTTCTCCGTATAAATCGATAGCACATGCGATGTATCCTTGGGCAGCATATTGTTCAGCACGTGAGCGGACATAATCATTCTGGCCCCACCATTCATGAACGATCAAGATACTAGGACGTTTATTGTTGTGACTAGAGTCATACGCTAAATGGCCATGCAATGTGGTGTCATTGGATTGATAGGATATGGATTGAGTGTTTATCTGTGTCATGAGAGAATTCTTGATCGTATCTACAATAAGTTGCAATAATTTTTTTGGTTTTATTTGATGTGAACCATTTTTGTTATCAGATATTGTGGTAAGAGTATCTGAAGTGGTATTCAATCAATGTCTTAACGATCAGAGAATCTATGTCTGATGTCATCAAAAACATAACAGTGACCGCAGCGCATGATGCTGCACAAGCCGGGCGTGTGTTGTTAGTGGATGTCCGAACACCCACAGAATGGGAACAGACAGGCGTTGCAGTTTCTGCCCATACTTTTGATATGCAGAGTGCGACATTTTATCAAGATATTATTGCATTACACAATACAAACCCTGAAATGCCGATAGCGTTTATTTGTCGGACAGGTCATCGAAGTATGCTTACTGCACGAGAATGTGCCTCTCGAGATATGGCGGTTTTTAATGTTGTCGGTGGCATGGCTGGAACGAGTAAAGATTCGGGTTGGATCGACTGTGCGTTGCCTTTGAAAACGGTAACGACTCAATCGTAAAGGCTTGTTACTAGAGCGTTTTCCACAAATAAAGTGATGCGATACTTTGGTAGGGATGCCATGGTTGTCCGATAATTTCGATATCAGACGGTGTTGGCAAGGTCGTATAGCCATATATCATGGCGACACCACGACGAATACCTAAATCAGTCGTTGGTAAAATATTAGGTCGTCGTCGATGAAATAATAAAAACATTTGTGCGGTCCATAGCCCGATGCCATATTGTGCCGTTAATGTTTTGATGATCGTTTCGTTAGTGCCACCAATAGGAAGGATAAGCTGTTTTTTATCAACAGCCTTTGCTAATGCGAGTAGGTAGGTTGCTTTTTGTGTTGAGAGTCCGAATGCACGGAGTGATTGAATGGTATGTTTGTTGATCTCATGAGCAGTCACATGATGATGAAGTCCTTGAGAGAGTTGTTGATGGATGGTGTGGGCAGCTTTTCCAGACAGTTGTTGATACACAATGCTGCGAACAAGATAGGCAAAGTCTGATATCAAGGAAGGTTCAATGCGTAGCGGAGGGTGTGTTTTAAGTATGGAAGCAATATGTTGACCCAGCAGCGGATCATGCGTTGAGAGATAGGTCTCTGCTGTTGTATGTTTGTGTTTAAACCCCATGCGATACAGTCGCCTCTGTTGTGTGTGTGATAAGCCTCGTGAACGAGTGTGCTGTTGAGGCCGCTATTGTTATGTTGGAAGATGATATGCCGTATTAGTTAAACACCGTGTTAGATTTTTGTTTCATTGGTTGCGGTGGCATCAAAGAGGCCGGTAACGTCAGACTTCCTCCGATGGTTTTGAGCTTAAGAAATGAGATTTTTTTAAGATTGGGATTGTTATCTTGTATTTCAACATCACCATGAACTTCAATCACATGAGGCAAAGAGATTGTGGTGAGTGTTGTGTTTTTGATTCGTATGGAGCCTGTGACGATTTCACAATCTTGCGACAATTCTAAATCTTCTGCGCATGTGATGTCTCCGTTCCATATTTTAGAGTTGTTGGGATCAATCATAGTGTCGATGAGTATAACAGAGAAATGCCATGAATGGCGTTGTTTACAAACAGTATTGTATCAAGTATTTTGTATGGTATAGAACGACAAGCTCAACAATAGTTGGTATCTTTTTTTGTTGAGCGACACTAAGGAAGCATTGCTAATATGAAACAAACGATCGTATTGTTAATCAATCTTACACTGTTTTTAAGTCAATCGGCCTATGCACAAGGTACAATAGTTGAGCCACGACCATCACCATCTGAGAACGCATCAGAAGATATTACAGAAGAAAACGATACATCAGAAGACGACGCATCAGAAGCCCTCACAGAAGAAGACGACACAGAGCGTCGTCAAAATAATGTGATGACACAGGTGTCCATGGCGAAAAAACAATGGCCTATTGAAATCCCAAACAAAGTGGCACGATACAATTTAATTATTGGACAAATGATTGAAGCGAGCATCGCAGGAATTTTGGTTGTGGATTTGTTTAACCTAGAGTCGCCTCAAAGCATCGTAAATACTATCGCAGGTATGGGCTTGAGTGCAGGAGTCGCGAGTTTTTTCTTGACGCACAACAACACGGTTAACTTGGGTCAAGCGACTTTATACAACACGGTTGTTGGGTGGGGATTGTTGAATGGGTTTTTAATAGGCGATGCTTTGGAAAGCGATCTCTCAAAATCGATTTTAATTGGGTATGCCTCAGGATTAGGGTTAGCGGCCTTGATCGATTCTTCTGATCGTCGCATTCCTTCGGGGCATATGTATGCCGCATCATCGTTGGGTTTATGGCTAGGAATGTATGCCGTGTCCTTGATAGATTATTACTACGTTGAATTAAAGAGAGACAACATAAGTACGGCGCTCTTGATTGCCTCTAATGTAGGGTTTTCATGGAGTTTCTTGTTACTCAAAAATTATCCCATCAGTGTGTCACGCATGAGTGCTATCAATTTGTTCGGTGTGTTGTCCGGTCTACTTTTTTTAACGATCAACGGTCTTGATCCTGCAATTGCATTCCCTCTAGGCAGTCTTCTTGGTCTATTGAGCAGTACATGGCTCACTGAAAACTGGGATGATGATTGGATTCCTGATGCGGTATCAGACATGCATATGGGTGTGATGCCTACGGAGCATGGTGGAATGATGGGGATGGTTAGCGGGCGTTTTTAAATGATTACCCGTTCAAATTCAAATCAAATTCAAAGATAATCGTTAGGAAAAAATGATGCGTTTAAAAATATTACTGTGTTTAATAAGCAGTCTTTGGGTGAGTGATGTCTCTTATGCCTCTGAGAATATTCCAAAGGAGACATCAGAGTCTTCTCCTGTGACCCCAATAGCTGCCCCTGCATTAGCTAGTGGTGCATTGAGTCAGATGCCCGATCCAAAAACATTTGTTAAAAAACAATGGCCTGCTCCAGAACGCACATTGCTGTCACATGTTGAATTGATTATCATGCACGCAATGCTCAGTCATTTGGTTATGAACACTGCATTGTATGGTAACAGTGTCATTACTGAGCAGAAGAAGAATCCAATCAGTTGGAAGAGGAGAGGCGCGGGCATTGCTGCTATGATTGTTGGGGGCGTGGCCAGTGGATGGCTATCTTCTGAGTATTCATTGACCAATGATGATGTTGCGCTGTTTAATAAAACTGCTTTATGGGGGTTTTTTGATGGTTATCTGTTATTGCAGATCATAAAAGATAAAGATCAGGCTAACGACGATGATGATAACCTGACAGATCCAGAGTCTCGTCCACGCGACCTGTTTCCATTGCTAGGCTATGGTGCAGGGGTTGCTTTGGCTTTAGTCGTCTATAACTCAGTCGATGATCAGAGTCTGCATGCTGGACAGATCAATGCAGCTTCTTGGATAGGTATATTCTCAGGGGTATTTGCTGGTTCGTCAATGGTTAATTATTCTAACAGGAATATTTTTTCTGGTTATGATGGTGTTTCAGAGGCTGTGTTGCTTGTGTCTAACCTTGGCGTTGCAGCAGGGCTTTTCTTGTTTAACGATTATCCTATCAGTGAATCACGTGTATCATTGGTCGCTGCATCGGGGATACTTTTGGGTGGTCTTGCTGCTGTGGGTGGTCTTGCTTATACGGAGCTCTTTGATCATAGTTATTCCTCAGCAGGGAAAGCACTAGCGTTTCAGTTGGGAAGTCTCGTTGGTCTTGTTGGTGGGTGGTTTTTAACCAGTCAATGGGATGATGATTGGATTCCTGATGAAGTATCAGACATGCATATGGGTGTGATGCCTAACGAGCATGGCGGAATGATGGGAACAATAGCGGGTCGTTGGTGAGGGCGATACACTTTATTTTTTAGAAAATCATCGCGAGATCTTGACAGTACGGGCTCAGTGGCCATACTTATTCTTTCATTAATGTACGAAGCAATTAATGTACGAAGTAGTCGATTGGAAAGGTTATAATCTATGAGTTCAGGATTAGCAGAGTATATATGGCTTGATGGTGCAGTTCCTACCAAACAGCTTCGTTCAAAAACTAGAATTTTCGCAACGGTGGGAGATCAAGAACCCGAGTTGAGCACATTCCCTGATTGGTCATTTGATGGTTCATCCACATATCAATCTCAGGGTGGTGATTCTGATTTGATTCTTCGTCCTGTGTCATTTATTCATGACCCTATTCGAGGGATTGGCAATTATCTTGTCATGTGTGAAGTGCTTAATTCTGATAATACACCGCATGTCACTAATACACGTGCGGGTCTTCGTCGAGTGATGGAACAAGGCGGTAAAGATCACGATCCATGGATGGGGTTTGAGCAAGAATACACATTATTTCGTTGGGGCAGACTCGATAGGCCTTTAGGATGGCCCGATGGCGGTTACCCTGCGCCACAAGGACCGTTTTATTGTGGTGTTGGTGCTTCGAATGTTTTTGGTCGTGATTTGGTTGAATATCACAAACAACTTTGTCTTGAAGCAAATTTAATGTTTTACGGATCTAATGCTGAAGTTATGCCAGGTCAATGGGAATTTCAAATTGGCCATCGTGGTATCGAGGGTGAATGTGCCGATCCACTCAATGTCAGTGATCATGTGTGGTTTGCACGGTGGTTGCTTCATCGTGCAGGCGAAGAATTCGATATCGTTGTTTCTTTGGATGTGAAACCTGTTAAAGGTGATTGGAATGGTGCTGGTGCACATACAAATGTTTCAACGACTGAAACACGCGACAACAAAACAGGCGTGAAAGCGATTGAAGCTGCGGTTGAAAAACTTAGACAAAAACATGATGAACATATCAAGGTCTATGGTGCAGATTTGGCTGATCGTCTGACGGGATTACACGAAACAGCAAGTATCAATGAGTTTTCTGCTGGTGTGGCTGATCGTGGAGCATCCATTCGTATTCCACGGAGTGTTAATGTTAATGGTGGTGGATACTTAGAAGACCGTCGTCCAGGTGCCAACTGTGATCCTTATCTCGTTTCTATGAAACTTATTGAAACGATTTGCTGTTAAAGGATTTGTTATTCCAACAGGAACAACCCACAATAGTCACGAGTAAAACAACCACAAGGTCGCCTTCATGGAAATGAACACCGTTGACATAGTATGGATGATGCTCTCATCAGGGATGGTGCTTTTGATGGTGTTTGGCTTGTCATTTTTTTATGGGGGCTTGGTTCATGAAAATAATGTTGTGAACACGATGAAAATGAGTCTTATTTGTTTGGGGCTCATCAGCCTTGAATGGGTGCTTGTCGGGTATTCAATTTCATTTGGTCTGGGACAATTTTGGGGTGGTTTATCCCATGTTGGATTATCTGGTGTTGGTATGGAGCCACAAGAAGGTTCAACCATTCCACATTTGTTGTTTATGGTCTTTCAAATGATGTTTGCCATTATTACACCGGCGCTTATTTCAGGTGCTGTTGTTGGTCGTATGCGGTTTAATTCCTATATTATCTTTATCCTTCTCTGGTCATTGGTTGTCTATAATCCTTTATGCCATTGGGTCTGGGGAAAAGGTGGTTTTCTTCATGAACTTGGTGCACTTGATTTTGCTGGAGGCACTGTTATTCATATTAGTGCGGGTATTGCTGCATTGGTCGCCGCATCGATTCTAGGACCACGTTACGGGGTTTTGACGTTTGATGACACGCCTGCTGACAAGACTGTTGAGAATCCTGCTGACATAGGCAACACTGATTTGCCTCATAATATTCCGTTTGTCCTGTTAGGGACAGGGCTGTTGTGGTTTGGCTGGTTTGGATTTAATGCAGGTTCTGCGCTTCATGTAGGCGAAAGTGCTGTGTATGCGTTTGTTAACACCGTGATTGCGCCAGCAGCAGCTTTGGTTGTGTGGCGTTTCATTGAAGTTATTCGACATCGTCGATCAACATTGGTGGGTGCTTGCATTGCGGTTGTGGTGGGTCTGGTTGGAATAACACCGGCTGCAGGATTTGTTTCACCATTGTCATCGATCGCTATCGGTGGTTTATGTGCGCTGGCTAGTTATGTTGTCATAGAATGGATTAAACAATATAAACAACTTGATGATGTCCTTGATGTATTTGCCTGTCACGGTGTTTCCGGCATTGTCGGTGCGTTATTGACAGGTGTGTTTGCCGAAGAAGCAATTGGTGGAACCCGTGGTTTAATCGAAGGCAATCCTAGTATAATGGTTGCACAACTCATTAGCATTGTTGTTGCGATTGCACTTTCTGCGGGAGGCACTGCCATTATTTTGTTTGGGCTTAAGTACACGATTGGACTACGTGCTAATCCGGAGATGGGGCGATACGGCATTGATTATAGTGAGCATGCTGAATCTGCTTACGTGCATTTATCGGATTAATCAAAGACGTTGTTTAGCGAACCTTCCACTTAACAGCATCCGATTGTATTAATCAAAGTGACCCGAAAGATAATTTTTTGGTTTAACCGAATCCGATTGTATTAATCAAAGTGACCCGAAAGGTAATCTTCGGTTTGTGTTTCTTGGGGTGACGTGAAAATATGCGTTGTTTCTCCATATTCAATCAATCGTCCCGAAAGTAAAAACGCTGTTGTATTGGAAATACGAGCAGCTTGTCGCATGTTATGGGTGACGATGACAATCGTATATGTGTTTTTTAAAGAAAGAAGTAATGATTCAATGCGTTGTGTTGCAATGGGATCAAGGGATGAACATGGTTCATCTAAGAGAAGTACATCAGGTTTAGAGGCTAAGGCCCGTGCAATACAGAGTCGTTGTTGTTGTCCACCGGAAAGACTTAAACTTGAATCATCAAGCCTGTCTTTAACTTCATCCCACAGGACTGCTTGTTGTAATGCATTTTCTACTAAATGATCGGAATCTGTTTTTTTGTTTATTTTTTGTGTAAGCCATAATCCAGAAAGCACATTATCTTTGATAGACATGGATGGAAACGGATTTGGTTTTTGAAACACTAATCCAATACGTCTCCTAAGCAAAATAGGATCAACGGATTTATCGTAGATGTTTTTATTTTCAAAATAGATTCGGCCAGACAGGGTTGAGCCGTAGATCAGTTCATGCATGCGGTTGATGCAACGAAGCAATGTTGATTTGCCACAGCCAGAAGGTCCGATAATGGCCATAATATTTCGTTTAGAAATTTCAAGATTGATGTCATTCAAAATCTTTTTGTTTTCAAACGACGCCGAAAGCGATTCAGTTCTCAATATAACTTGTCTATCAGACATAGGATTACCAATTGTTTCGTTGTTTGTTGACACGATAGCGGATAAAAATTGAAATTGCATTCAATAGAAGCATGGTTGTTAGAAGAACAATAATGGCGGCAGAAGCATTGACGGCAAATTCTGGTTGTGGACGGCTTATCCAGTTGAGAATCTGAATGGGCAGTGCTGTAAATTCAGAAAAAGGACTTATGGGCAAAAATGTAATATAAGAGACAGCACCAACAATGATCAAAGGCGCTGTTTCTCCGATAGCCCGTGCAATGGCTAAAATAGCACCGGTGAGAATATTAGGGAATGCAGTCGGTAAAACGATTTGCCAGATCATTTGCCAGCGGGTAGCACCTAAAGCATAACAGCCATCACGGATGGTCCTAGGAACAGCATGCAGAGCTTCTCGTGAGGTGATAATGATAATAGGAAGTATCAGTAATGACATGGTTAATGCCCCTGCGAGAATGCTTCGTTCTAATCCAAGGGCACGTACAAAAATGGTTAACCCCAACATGCCATAGATAATGGAAGGGACACTAGCAAGATTAGCAATTGTGATTTCTATTATATAATAGAGTCGATTTTTTTTGCTGTATTCTTCCATATAAATAGCCGCACTGATTCCAAGAGGAAGTGCAATGATGCCTGTTAAAAGAACGAGATAACTGCTGCCAAGAATCGCAGGAAGTATGCCTGCGTTTTGAGGTTTTCGTGAAGGAAAACTGGTTAAGAAATTTAGATTCAATCGTTCAATGCCTGTTATCAAAACATCGCCAAGTAAAATGATGAGTAAAAGCATTGGAATAATCATGGCCGAAAGACAAACAATAAAGAATAGTTTGTCTACGATACGATGACGTGCAATTGGTTGTCTTTTATAACGAGGCATATTTGTTTTGAAATTTTTGTTTTAAATAATAACTACAGAGATTCATGATCAAAGTTAATCCGAATAGGGTTAATCCAACGGCAAAAATCGTTCTGTATTCAACAGTTCCTGTTGGTGTATCTCCCATGCTGACCTGTACAATATATGCGGTCATGGTTTCAACCGATTCACGTGGATCGAAGGTAAGGTTTGGTTTTTGTCCAGCAGCAATGGCAACGATCATCGTTTCTCCCAAGGCACGAGAGATTGAAAGTAAAATTGCAGACCCAATACCGGATATTGCTGAAGGAAGAACAATTTTTGTGACGGTGGTAAATTTATTGGCACCAAGGGCATATGATCCTTCACGGAGTTCTGACGGAACCGCGCGCAACGCATCTTCGGATAAAGTAATTAACATAGGCATAATCATAATACCCATACAAATGCCTGCACTCAATGAACTAAATCCTGCCAAATCGGGGATCCATTGTTGTAACCAAGGTGTGACAATTAACAATGCAAAATAGCCGTAGACAATGGTAGGAATGCCGGCAAGAATTTCAATAATAGGTTTGAATAATTGTCGATGTTTTCGTGGTGCAAGCTCACTGAGATAAATACTAGCAAGAAGGCTAAAAGGCAATGCCATGGTAATGGCGACTGCCGATGTAAGCAATGTTCCTGTCACCAAAGGCCATATGCCAAAATGTTTGTCGTGAAACAGTGGTGTCCATTTTGTTCCACCAAAGAATTCTGTTAATGAAACTTCAGAAAAAAAAGGTAATGAACCCCAAAGAAGAACAACAAAAATACCTATGGCAATTAAAATAGAAAGAAGCGAAGAACCAAAAATGGCACGTTCAATATAACGCTCTTTTCGTGCGATGGCTTCTCGCCGAAGTTTATTGTTTCGGTTTCGCAAGAATAGCCTCAACCGAGGTTGTGGAGGTGCTTGATTGAAACAATGAACCTGTTGTTTTTTGCATGAAACGTTGGAGTGTCAGTCTGTAGGCGTTTTTTGTTAGTGGAATCATCCCAACTTCTGTAATGAGTTTTCGTCCTGGACCTAACAGATAAACGACAAACTGAGAGACATAGCTTTGTAGGGCTTGTTTTTTATTGACATAAATAAATACAGGGCGAGACAGTGGGCTATAGATTCCATCGGAAATAGTTTCTAATGAAGGAACAATAGGTGGTGATCCTGTACTGACATTGTCAGCAGCAATAGGAACCACTTTGAGATGTTTTTTGTTGGATTCATAATAAGAATAACCAAAAAATGCCAATGAATATTTATGATTTTTGACGGCATGAACCAAGATATTGTCGTCTTCATTGGGTGTAAAATCACCGCGACTGGCACCGGATTGTTTGTTGATAACCTTGGTAAAATAATCAAAAGTTCCCGAATCGACACCAGGTCCAAAAAGATGCATGGTTTTGTCAGGCCAGTTTGGTCTTACTTGATTCCATTTCATAATGGTGTCATGTGCGGTGGGTTTCCATAGCAGATGAAGTTCAGGAACGGTCATATGATTGACCCAGTCATTTCTTTTGTTGACCACAACAACGATACCGTCAAACGCAACCGGTAGTTCAATGAATTCAATGTTGCTTACTTTACAAATCGCTTCTTCAGAAGGTTTGATAGGACGAGAGGCTCCAATAATTGCAACTTCCTCGCGGCAAAATTTCTTAAAACCACCACCTGTTCCAGAAACACCCACCGATAAATCTATATGTTGATATTGTTTTGTAAATTCTTCTGCAACCGCTTCTATGATGGGATGTACAGTACTTGATCCATCAATTCTGATGATGACAGTATCGTCTTTATTTTTTGAACTACGACCACAGTTTAAGGCTATTGCTCCAAGACCAAGAATGAATAAAATATAAAGAATAGGATGTTTCATGTTGATATGATGTTCTTACGGGCTTTTGATAGTCATACGTGGTGTTGGTAATATTTTGTGTGTGGATTAAAAGCCGAGTTGCAATTGAGCTAAAGCACCCTTTTGAGATATGGTCAATGTAGGATCAGTCACAGCACTACTAATCTCGGTTTCATGCCAAAACCCTTGAAATTGTAATTTGATTCGATGGTCAGCAAAAGGATAGACAGAATATCCTGCGGACACTCTTGTATAGGCTAATGTCGGATCTGAAGGGTGGTTATATGTGGCATTGAGATATTCTGCCCGTGCCATCGGTCCGTGATGCAGGTTGTTTTTCCCGCTCCGCGTGAGATAATTGATCTGAGCATGTACTCCGTAGGCTTGTTCAAATCGATGATCAAATGAAAAAGGAAGAGGTGAAAAAGGAAGAGGGTTAGTCGAGATTGGAAAGATATCTTCATCGCTGCTCAAGGCTTGAGATCCTGTATCCTGTGTGCCAAAGAAAACACCGCCTGTGGAAGAAAATCCATTTGCTTTAACGATGTAATCCAGTGTTCCACGGGTGCGGAAGCCATCTGGTTCTGTTTCTTCAAGAGCAATGTCGCTATCGTCTTCTATGGATTCTTCGGGTGTCTCTTCGGATGTCTCTTCGTTGTTATCGTTAGAAAGAGTGGGTGATGAACCAAAATAATCAAGGATCACACCTACGTTAGCTGCCCAACGGAGAGAGCCTCCTTCTAAATCGGCTTCACTGTATCGTTTCATAGAGCGATTGCCTGTACCGATGCGACCTACGAAGGAAACAGTGCTATTGGATGTGTTTTGAGAGAAAAATGGCGGTATAGAAATTTCAGTAGAAGTTCCTGTAGGATTGAACAGACCCACAGCCCATTCAAACGGTGAATGTTTGACATCGTTTCGCAAGGTCAATCCCCATGCATACCCTGCATCAAAAAAGCTATTGACATGAGCGAGATCAGTAAAGGCTTGTTTGCTCGATGAGGTGATGCGTTGACGTGAGAAATATTGTTTAAATAAACCGAACTGGAGAAACATATTTTTCTTTAATTGCCATGAGGCATGAGATTCTACAATCGCTGTCGAAGCTTGGTATGTATCAACCTCAAACATAAATGTGAGTCGGTCAGACCAAAGATGTCCCTTGATGCCAAAGCGCACGGGACGAATTGAGGGATTATATTCTGCATAATCCACAAAATCTTTGTTGTTCTCTGTTAGTATTGAATTAAAACCACCGTAACGAAATTGCATGCGTCCATGAAGACTAATTGCAAAGCGGTCACTGTCACTACGAAGGACGAATTTGTGAAGAACGAATTTACCCTTATGATACCCTGCAACAGGCATCACATCATCAATATCCATCATCTGACTGTCAGCCTTGTTTTCATCATCCATGGATTCAGCTTCAGCTTCCAGGGTTTCTGCTTCATTCATGGTTTCTGCTTCAGCAACACGGACATGTGGCACAGCCGATAAAATAAGAAGAGCAATTAACAGAGGATATGTTCTATTCAGCATTGTGCGGAGATTTATATAGTTTACCGTGCAAGTCAAGGCTGTAATCCTTATATTCTATATATCATTGTATCTCATGGTTATGTGGATTGATGGGATCACATAACCAAACAGCAAGAGGCTTCTCATCGTTGACAGGGCCTCTTGCTGCGTTGTTGAGTTCAAAAAATCTTAAGGAAAGATTGAACACAAGGCGGTTGCTTGTATTAAAAGACGAGTTGAATTTGACCGATTCCTTTGAGTTCACTGTTTCGTGTGATTTGGTTTGTGTCGTCGTTGTCAAACGATGTTGTAGAATAGTTTGCTTGAACTTGCGCTTTGATACGATGATTGTTCCATGGGTAGAACGAATAGCCTAACGCCACGTTCTGATAGTGGAGATGATGAACAGCGTTGTTGCTGGTCACGCCTTCAATATATTCATAGCGCACAGAAGGTCCATGAGGGACATTGTTTAAAAGACCTTGATCGGCTTTGAAAAGGTAGCTTGCCTGCCAATGCCCTCCATAGGATAGTCCAAATTGAATATAGGAAAAATCTCGGATCAGTGATGTCGTTACTTCATCGGCATCATCGAGTGGTTTGTTTTCGAGATCTACCTTTTTGTGTATGGCATCAGCGGTTTGATGTGAGAAAAATAGACCTGTTGTCGATGAAAAACCATAGTATTTGACAATACCATCTAGCGTCAGACGTGTTCGCAGTGCAATAGGATCAGGACGTGTATCATTGTTATCTTGTTTGACAATGCTATCTTGATAATCAACGATACTTGCTGCTCCAGTAGAAAATCGCAATGCACCGCGCTTGAGATCGGGTTCTGTGTAGCGTTGCATTGTCGTGTTGCTCCATCCTATGCGTGCAAGCAATGCGCCTTTTATTGCATCTTTGGTTCGTTCGGGTTGGATGGATGTTTGTGCTTGTTCTCTATAGGCATAAATTTCGGGATAAATGATGCCCAAAGCACCTTCCCAGCGTGATTTTTTATTTTTGATGCCATGACGCAATGTGATGCCCCAATCATAGCCTGCATCAAAGAATCGATCTGTGAGCGCACGATGGATCAACGCTTGTTTTGATGACGATGTAATACGTTGACGTGAAAAATATTGTTTAAATCGTCCTGCTTGGATGAAAAGTTTTTTGGTTAAGCGGAACGAAGCATGCGCTGCAACGAGCTCTGTGCTGTTCAATCCAATATCTGTTGTAACCGCATACGTTATGGCTTTGCTGCCGGCACGACCTTTAATTCCAAAACGTACAGGTTTTGTAGTATGAAGCGTGCCATACGCTCCGATAGATCCTAATGATTTATGCTTATCGAGGGTTTGATGTGCTTTATCATAACGGATGCGTAATCGTCCCTGAAGCTTCATCGTAAAACGATCGTTGTCGTCTTGAAGTTCGTCAGATTTGTCTATGGTTGTTGTTGTTGACTCTGTGGATGTGTTGTCCGCATGTGTTGTTGAAGGTGAGAGAAAAATAAGAAGTGCTGTTAATAAAATAGAGGTTATAATGTTCATCATCCTCGTAACATAAAGATGTTTTAAGAAATGGCAACAATTCTTAAATGTCAGTGATTGTTTGTTATGCGATACCTTTAGGTATTAAGCACTTTTCACACCGTGCCAAAAGCATGTCAATGACAATAGCCAGCAGTGCTGCAGGAATGGCACCTGATAAAATCAAATAAATATTGTTGAGTTGCAGCCCTGTAATGATGGATTCACCTAATCCTCCTGCACCAATAAATGCTGCTAGTGTTGTAATACCAATGCCAATAATGGTGGCTGTTCGAATACCTGCCATAATGGTTCGCATAGCAAGAGGGATTTGGATGGCGCGAAGTTTTTGCCATGGTGTTAATCCCATGCCACGAGCAGCTTCTAATAACAGAGGATCAATAACCAAAATCGCCGTGTATGTATTTCTTAAAATCGGTAAGATAGAATAAAGAAAAATCGCCACAATTGCTGATCGCTGTCCTAAGCCACTTAATGGAATCAGAAAGGCTAAAATAGCAAGGCTTGGAATGGTTTGAATAACACCGGCGATGCCAAGAACAGGGTTGGCGACACGTGGATATCTCGTCAATGTAATGCCCAACGGTACTGCCAATATCGTGGCAAGTAAAATGGCAAATAACGTTAAAAAAAGATGTTGCCATACACGGTAGGCAATGGCGTGTTTGTTAACACGAATGAAATCTGAAAGACCGTTGATCTGTGTTGATTCCATCGCGGCAATCGGTGTCGTTGATTGTTGAGATGTAATAAATCCTTCTTGTTTTAAAAAAGAGGCTGCTATTGCTTCAAATTGTCCAAAACTGGCCTCAACATCATGGTTAAGCTTGGTCATGGTGGCATCATCAATGCGAAAGGCAAGTTGCTCCAACACCACTGCTATTTGTGGATATTTCTCTAAGGTGTCTTGGCGAATGATAGGTGCTGCTTGATACGGTGGAAAAAAATTTAAATCATCACGGATAAAAACTAAATCTAATTTAGTATCAAGAAGTTTTCCATCGGTTGTCCAAAGATCAATAATATCTACTTTGTTCGTTTCAATAGCATTGAAGGCCAACCCATGTTCAATGCCATTGATATGTTCTTTGGGGAATGAAAACCCATAAAAAGATTCTAATCCAGGAAGACCATCATTACGATTAAGAAATTCATGTGCGAATCCAATTCTT
>JABAAV010000031.1:0-7788 GCA_014238595.1 Myxococcales bacterium
ATCACGTGATAAATGTTGTACATGTGATCAATCATAAGAACTGTTTTCTTTAAAAACGCCCATTTAACGTCAAAACAAGCCATATTCAGCCTGTTGCTTGTTTTGATGAATATTGTGACCAATAAAGATTAAAGCGCATATAGAATTTATCTAAACGACAGATCAATACCATTTGAATTAATTAAGGTTGACGGAATATCACAAGAGCATATAGATACAGTTAATCTGACATGCTTAAACCTCCTGCCATTTTTGCTGGGCGTGCCAACGTCAAATTAACCAAAGAGATATGTACATATGTCGGGGTTCCGTTGGGTAACCTCAAAAGCATGCAATTTTCCGATGGTGAAATTCATATTGAAATCCAAGAAAATGTCCGTGGAGTCAATTGCTTTGTCGTTCAACCGACATGCAACCCTGGCAACGAACATCTGATGGAGCTTTTGATTGTTATCGATGCTTTAAAACGTGCATCGGCAGGACAGATCGTTGCTGTAATTCCTTATTTTGGCTACGCGCGACAAGATCGTAAAGTCAAACCACGCACATCGATTACATCACGGTTAGTCGCAGATCTGATAACAGCCGCAGGTGCCAACCGTGTTTTATCCGTTGATCTTCACGCAGGACAGATTCAAGGTTTCTTCAATCTACCTTTTGATCACCTTTATTCCATGCCCATTTTTATGGATTATTTAACGCAGCGATTCAAAGAGAATGTCGTTGTCGTTTCTCCCGATACAGGTGGTGTTGAGCGGGCTAGAGCATATTCCAAACGATTAGGTGGAAGCGTCGCACTCGTTGACAAACGACGCCCAGAACCTAATATCTCAGAAGTCATGCATATTGTGGGTCAAGTCCAGGGGCTGCCCTGTTTGATTGTTGATGATATGATTGATACTGCAGGGACATTGGTCAATGCAGCCACGGCATTAATGGAAGCAGGGGCAACCTCCGTTCATGCCTGCGCCACACATGCTGTTTTTTCAGGAGAAGCCATTAAGAGAATTGACGCATCCCCCTTGGAAGAAATTATTGTTTCCGATACAATCCCTCAAACTGAACAATCACAACAATGCTCCAAAATCCGTGTCCAACCCATTGGACAATTATTAGGTGAAGCGATTCGACGAATCCATCATGGAGATTCGATCAGTTCACTATTTATCTAATACAGCAAGCATACAAAGGAATAACGATCATGAACATAGGAAAACTCAATGTTGAACCAAGAATTAAAACAAGCAAGGGAGCCGTCCGTAAACTTCGTGCCCAAGGATTAACCCCTGGTATTTGTTACGGTCACAATCTTGACAAACCTGTAGCGATATCACTGTCGTCAAAAAATCTTAAACTTGCATTAGATCCAAAACAAAAAGGCAATACAATTATTGATATAACGATCAGCGATGGAACAACAATCACGGCCATGATTAAAGATATTCAAATCGATCCGATCCAGCAAGAACCTCTTCATGTCGATTTTATTTCAATTGATCTTGAAACTATGGTTGATGTTGATGTTCCTATTCTTATCGTGGGTAAATCAGAAGGTGTCGTTTTAGGTGGACAACTCAATCAAGTCCGTTATGACGTCACTGTTTCATGCAAACCAAGAGCTATTCCTACGGTATTTGAACTTGATATCTCATCGCTAAATCTAGGTGATGTGCTTCATGTTCGTGATTTGGATATCCCCAAGAATGTCACATCATCAATCCCAGATCATTTACCGATAATCACCTGCAACGCGCCCCGTGCTGAAAGTGATACGCCAGATGAGGACACAGACACACCAACCGATGGCGCATCTGATACCCCTGAAGAAAAACCCGAAAGCAAGTAAGATCACTCAACACATTCATCGTGGAATTTGATCATGTGGCTTATCGCAGGACTCGGAAATCCTGGAAAACACTATCAGCACAACCGACATAACATTGGGTTTATGATCATCGATGAACTCGCTCAGCAAGCCGATGATACATCTTTTGTAAATCGTCATGGAGGGCTGTTGTTGAAAACTTCCCTCAAACAACAGCGCGTTCTTTTATTTAAACCTATGGAATATATGAATCGTAGTGGTTCAGCCATCACGACATTGGCGCGTTTTCACAATCAAACACCCGATCAAATTATTGTGATTCATGACGAACTTGATTTCCCTTTGGGCAAATGTCGCATTAAAATCGGTGGTGGGCATGGTGGGCATAATGGCCTACGATCCATTATACAATGCCTCAATTCTCCCGATTTTTGTCGAATTCGTGTAGGAATTGGAAAACCAACATCTCAAAACGGTATTAATAATACACAAATGGTCAGTAAATATGTCTTGTCTGATTTTGAAAAAAAAGATACAGAGACACTTCAGTTGATGATCACGTTATCAGTCGATGCGGCGTTAAAAATAATGACCCATGGTGTTGCTGAAGCAATGAATCAGATTCATTCGAAAAATTAAAACCATCCTTGTTTGATTATTGATTAAACGACAGGAATCCATCAGGAGAATCCATTGAGTAAAAGAGAAAGTTTAGCCGACGCCCCCGGAACCCAACGCAAGTATGAAACCATTCTCATACTACGTCCTCTTTCAACAAAAGATGACATTAACAGTGCAACCACACGTATTCGTTCCATTATCGATTCTGGAGGTGGGCATATTTTCACGTTGGAAAATTGGGGCTCTCGATCGTTGGCCTATGAAATTCAAAAAAATAAAAAAGGTATCTACATGTATTGGCAATATCTTGGAAAATCTGACCTTGTTGCCGAACTTGAACGTAACCTTCGCATGCTTGACTCTGTGATGCGCTACATGACCGTAGTGGTTGCACATGATGTTGATCCAAGCGCAAGACCCGCAGATCTGTCTGAAGAAACTTTTAATCTTGCTTCAATTACACCGCAAGAAGAAACATCCCAAGCGACAACGACTACAGAACCCCAGACACAAACACCTGAAAAAACACCTAATAAACCTTCTGAAACCATGAGTTCAGAAGCACCGCAAGAGATCATGAATGACACTGAAACCATCCCTTTAGACATCACACCTTCTAAGGAATAACCATGCCAGATTTAGATTACGAAACAAACAAAACCGACTCAGGCTATAACACCTATCAACACGGATGCCGTTTTTGCAGTGATAATACACTCGTCATTGATTACAAAAATCCGCAACTACTTCGTCACTTTATTACCGAACGAGGCAAGATTGTCTCACATCGAAACACAAGAACTTGTGTCAAACATCAACGTGCTATTGCCACAGCAATTAAGCGTGCAAGAACCCTTGCGTTGATGCCTTTTACTGCTATCGGAAAATAACCTTTGGATTTGTTATGCAATTAATTCTCACACAAGATGTTACACATTTGGGGCGTGCTGGTGATTTAGTCACAGTAAAACAAGGCTACGGGCGCAATTATCTTTTACCTCAGGGTCTTGCACTGCTTGCCACAAAGCATCGCAAAGCGGAAGTTGATCATCATCGTGCCATTCTCGCGTCTAAAGCTGCCGAAAATCATCAAAAAAATTCTTCTACAAAAGAACGATTGGATGGAATGATCCTTCAATTTGAACGTAAAATGAGTGATGGGGATGCGTTTTTTGGATCAGTCACTATTCGTGATATTGCCAAACAACTGGAAGGCCTTGAGATTGTAGTGCCACTATCCAACATCCTTCTTGAAAAACCCATCAAAGAACCTGGCCAGTATCAAGTCCCGATTAGATTGAGTGTGGATCTAGAAGCAACATTGAAATTGATCGTTAAAACCACATCCGAAGCATCTGATTCAACTCAAGCCAATCCTATGCAATCATAATATGGCTGACAAACGGGTTGTCCCTCATAACATTGAGGCCGAAAAAGCTGTTATCGGGAGTGTCTTACTCAACAACAATGCACTCACTCTGATTGGCTATCTATCTGCAACGGATTTTTATGATCCACGCCATCGCGTCTTATTTGAAATCATCCGTACATTAGAATCGGACAATAACCCGATTGATTCCATTACGATGGAAGAAGAACTACGACGTATGAACAAAAAAGATGCCGTTGGTGAACTCGCCTATCTCAGTGAACTCGCCATGTCTGTACCTGTATCAGACAATATTGAATATTACGCCACGATCGTTAAAGAAACCTGCACCGCACGAGATTTGATGTCAGTCGCGGCTGAAGTCACTCAGAAAGGCTATGAAGATTATGGTGATCTTGCTGCATATCTTGATGAAGCAGAAGCCAAAGTTTTTTCAGTCACACAACGAAGTCAACGTGGTGCACCAAAACCAACAAAAGATTTATTAATTGAAGTTTTTGATCTTTTGGACAGTAGATCGACTGCCGAAGGAGGTATCACAGGTATCCCAACACTATTTTCAGACCTTGATAAAACATTGGCAGGGTTACAGCCTTCAGAATTGACCATTCTTGCAGCACGACCAAGTATGGGAAAAACTTCGCTCGCCATGTCCATTGCTCAAAATTGTGCGACGGAAAAACAATGGCCTGTATTAGTGTTTTCCTTAGAGATGTCTTCGCCACAACTGATGGAGCGCATGCTGTGTTCAGAGGCACGTGTCGATTCTTTTTCATTTCGACGTGGCACAATCAAAGACGATGACATGAATAGCTTAACACGTGCCGCTGACCATCTTGCCCAAGCACCCATTCTCATTGATGATACACCGGCACTCACACTTCATGAACTACGTGCAAAGTCGCGACGCTTTCGAAGCAATAAAATGTTATTTAGGGACAAACCGTTTGGATTAATCGTTGTTGATTACTTACAATTGATGCAAGGAAACAACACCACACGTTTTTCGAGCAATAGAGAACAAGAAATTTCTGAAATATCCCGCGGTCTCAAAGCGTTGGCCAAAGAAATTAATTGCCCTGTGCTGGCCTTGTCTCAATTGAATCGAAGCTTGGAATCACGCCCAGATAAACGCCCTATGATGTCAGATCTGCGTGAAAGTGGTGCCATTGAACAAGATGCAGATCTGATTTTATTTATTTATCGTGATGAAGTGTACAGCAAAGACGATTGTGAATTTCCAGGTATTGCTGAGATTATTATTGGGAAAAACCGCCATGGTCCCATTACCAAGGTAGATTTACGTTTTGAGGGCAAATACACACGATTTGAGAATCTATCTAAACGCCCGATTCCACCTCAAATCAATGATTATCAATAAAAATGATGTCACAGAGCATCGATATACAATAGATAATCAACAAAGCTACCCATTGTCAGGATTACAATAGCCCTATCTCTCTCAAAATAGAGTATATTCCCCTCACCGTGAGTTTTCCAACCGACATCGATCAACTCGTTGATCTGATCACCGAGCGTATTCGAACAAAGCTTCACAACGAAAATATCTGCACCGATGATCCAGACTGTGGTGGCTGTAACGCTTGTGTCATTAACAAACCGTGGTCCGTACGTGCGATCGAAGAAGCAGGTGCATCTCGTATCACGACGCGTCATAACAACAACAGCATTGGTACCGTGCCTGAAAACATGGCCACATTAATTGATCACACATTACTCAAACCTGAAGCGACACAAGATGAAATTAAACGTCTTTGTGAAGATGCAAAAAAACATAATTTTGCATCCGTCTGTGTCAATACAACATGGGTTCCTTTGTGCAAACGACTGCTTCGAGGACATCATTCTAAAGTCTGTACTGTTGTAGGCTTCCCTTTGGGAGCCATGTCGCCTACCGCAAAAGCCTATGAAGCCAAAGAAGCGGTTCGACAAGGTGCCGATGAAATTGACATGGTCATTAATATTGGAGCCTTAAAATCATGCGATTATGAAACAGTCTTTGAAGATATTTGTCGTGTTGTTAAAGCATCAACACCTGCTATCGTCAAAGTCATCATTGAGTCGGGCGCGTTAAACGAAGAACAAAAAATTATTGCCTGTACATTGAGTAAGCTTGCAGGAGCTTCCTTTGTCAAAACCTCAACAGGATTCGGTCAAGGAGGCGCTACTGTAGAGGATGTTGCACTCATGCGACGTATTGTAGGCAATCAAATGGGAGTCAAAGCATCCGGTGGTGTACGTTCATCCGATGATGTAAAAAAAATGGCAACCGCTGGTGCCAACCGAGTTGGAGCATCTGCCTCAGTAGCAATTGTTACAGGACAACGTTCTACATCTCATTATTAATCATTCCATCCATGATTCAACGAATTATTTTAATCATACTCGATTCAGTTGGTGTTGGTGAAACACCTGATGCGCATCACTATGGAGATTGTGGCGCCAACACACTGGGCAATACGGCCAAACATAATGGTGGTCTTGAACTGCCCACGCTACAAACATTGGGCTTAGGTAATCTCACACCCACTGAAGGTGTTTTACCTTGTAACAATCCTCTTGGAGCTTTTGGTAAATGTGCTGAATTATCAGCAGGCAAAGACACCACCACAGGGCATTGGGAACTCGTTGGACTTCACACTCAAACACCGTTTCCAGTATTTCCTCACGGATTTCCCTCGGAGATTATTGATCCGTTCATCCAACAAACAGACCATGGTATTTTAGGCAATAAACCAGCATCAGGAACAACCATCCTTGATGAATTAGGAGAAGAACATCTCAAAACAAAAAAATTAATTGTGTACACATCAGGCGATTCTGTTTTTCAAATTGCCGCACATGAAGACGTTGTTCCTATTGATGATCTTTATCGCTATTGTATAATTGCCCGTCGTATTCTGGATCCTTATCAAGTAGGACGTGTGATTGCTCGACCCTTTATTGGATCAGGCAAAGGTCATTTTAAACGTACCTACAACCGTCGCGATTTTTCCATCTTACCTCCTTCAGATACAATCCTAAATTCGATTCAAAACGCAGATATGCCTGTCGTTGGTATCGGAAAAATTCATGACATTTATGCAGGTCAAGGCATCAGTACTTCTTATCACACTGAGGGTAATATTGATGGCATGAACAAAACCATTGAAGCCCTTGATACCATTGATCAAGGACTTATCATGACCAATTTAGTCGACTTTGATATGCTCTATGGACATCGTAGAGATCCAAAAGGGTACGGTCATTGTTTAGAAACATTTGATCATCAACTCGCTGATCTAAAAAACAAAATCCATCCCTCACAAGATCTCGTCATATTGACTGCCGATCATGGCAATGATCCCACCATGCCAGGAACCGATCACACCAGAGAATATGTGCCATTCATTGCTTTTGGTCCCGATGCTTTTTCTGGTATCAATCTAGGGACACGAGATTCCTTTGCAGATGTCGGTGCAACAATCGCTGATATTTTTAAAATTACTCTACCTAAATATGGACAAAGTATTCTTCCCTCGATTGGATAACATTAAGGATTTTTATGATTTATAAAGAACTCATTCGAAAAAAACGAGATGGTCATTCGCTGTCTTCCCATGATATTGACGGCTTTATCAAAGGTGTCACGAACAATACAATTCCTGAATATCAAATCACTGCTATGCTTATGGCAGTTGCCATTCGTGGTCTTGATGATGAAGAATTAATTGCTTGGGTCACAGCCATGACACAATCAGGCAGTGTCTTTAATTTATCTAAAATAGATAAACCTAAAATAGATAAACATTCCACAGGTGGTGTCGGAGATAAAATATCTATTCCTCTAGCACCTGCGGCGGCAGCTTGTGGATTAGCGGTTCCCATGATTTCTGGTCATGGTCTTGAACATACGGGTGGTACACTCGATAAATTAGAATCGATTCCTGGC
>JABAAV010000031.1:7886-15470 GCA_014238595.1 Myxococcales bacterium
GGTCATGGTCTTGAACATACTGGTGGTACACTCGATAAATTAGAATCGATTCCTGGCTTTCGGGTCAATCTTACTATCACACAGATGGAAAAGATTCTTTCAAAAATTGGTGTATGTATTATGGAACAAACGGAACGTATTGTTCCTGCAGATAGAATTCTATATGCCCTTCGTGATGTTACAGGCACTGCTGAATCTATTCCTCTCATTGCATCTTCGATTATGTCAAAAAAATTAGCCGAAGATATCGATGGATTAGTGATTGATTGTAAAATGGGACAAGGCGCGTTGATGAAAAATAAAAGCGACACCTTCAAACTCATTGAAGCCCTTAAACTTATTGCAAAACATTCTGAAAAAGAAATTACCATTGTATTGACAGATATGAATGATCCTATTGGGAACACCGTAGGTAATGCTCTTGAGATTGAAGAATCTATTGATGTCCTCAAAGGAGAAGGTCCTGGAGACACCAAAGAGCTGATCGTTGTCTTGGGTGCTGAAATGCTTCTTTGTGGAGGGTTGTGTGACACCGCTAAAGAGGGTGAAGATCAAATCCGCGAGGTACTCAATAACGGAAAAGCACTTGAGGTGTTTCGATCACTGATCGAAATTCAAGGTGGTGATCCTAATGTCATTGACAAACCTAAAGAGTTGTTGCCACAAGCCAAACATTCCACACCCATTCTTGCACCATCAACAGGTGTCATTACCGAAGTGCTGTCCGAAAAAATTGCTAAAGCTGCATTAATTCTTGGAGGAGGAAAAGAAACAAAAGCGGATGTGATTGATCCTTCGGTTGGCGTTGAATTCACAGCCAAACGAGGCACTCATATTAACAAAGGCGATCCAATGGCATTCGTACGTCACAATGGACATCGTGATGACGAAGCGATTCGTTATGTTCAAGAGGCCTATAAAATTAAAGATCCTTCTGAGACCACTGATTCTCGCATCATTAATATTTTTCGATAGGAAACGCTATGCAAACGAACAAGGATCACATTCAGCATGTCAACGAAGCAGCACAAACAATTACATCACGCTATGGCAAAGCTTTGCCTAATATTGTTTTTGTATTAGGCAGTGGTCTTGGTTCTTTTGCCGACAATATCGATGACCCTTGTACGATTGATTACAAAGATATTCCTCATTTCCCGACATCAACCGTTGTTGGTCATGCAGGACAGCTTGTCATAGGCCATTGTTCAAACACGCCTTGTATTGTCATGAAAGGACGAAGCCATTTTTATGAAGGCTACAGCACTCAACAAATTACACTTCCTCTTCGGGCATTGTTATCTTTGGGTGTCAAAACAGTTGTTCTAACCAATGCCGCAGGAGGTATTCGTAAAAATCTCATCCCAGGGACGTTCATGCTTATCACTGATCATATTAATATGTGCCCTGAAAATCCGTTGCGTGGAACCAACAATGCCTCATGGGGACAACGGTTTCCTGACATGTCTCGTGCCTATGATCGGACATTACGTGATCTAGCCTATACTTCAGCCGAAGATTGTGGTGTTCATCTTTTCGAAGGGGTCTATGCCAACATGCCTGGACCTTCATATGAAACACCTGCTGAAATCAATATGCTTCGGATATTAGGTGTTGATGCCGTCGGTATGTCTACGGTCATGGAAACAATTGTCGCCAATCATATGGGCGCAAAAGTTTTGGGCATTTCATGTATCACCAATAGTGCTGCATCATCGAAAGGCACAAAACTTTCTCATGGAGACGTAACAACAACATCTCAACGTGTTGAGTCCTCATTTGTGTCGCTCTTATCTCGTATTGCCAAAGATTTATAATTCACTATACTCCATAGTAGACCGCGTACTGTTATGCCTATCGATGAAAAACAATTGATACAAGAAGCAAGTCATGCTCGGCAACATTCCTATGCACCCTATTCTAATCTTCATATTGGAGCAGCTATTGCTGTTGGGGATACCATTTACAAAGCCTCTAACATTGAAAATGCATCATTTGGTGCAACCATATGTGCTGAACGAGCAGCCATGTCAATTCTGGTTTCTCAAGGACATCGCACTATCAATGGAATCGCCATTGTAAGCTCTTTATCACCACCGATTCCACCCTGTGGTATTTGTCTTCAAATGCTTCAAGAGTTTGCCGTTGATCCAGAAAACTTTTATGTTGTTTTAGCCAATGATCAAAATGAAATCATTCGCACAACATTGGCAACATTAATCCCTCATAGATTTGTTTGTAGTGACGTCATACGATCAAGGAAACAATGACAAAGGAAATAATGACAAAGAATCTTGTTATTCAAAATGGATTGATCGTAACAGCCAATGAACATCTCGATGTTTTCACGGGCGATATTTGGATTAAAGATGATTGTATCGTCAGTATGGGCAGCACTATTTCGCCACCGAACGATGCAACAAGGATTGATGCAACAAACTGCATCGTCATGCCAGGATTAATACAAACACATGTTCATACCTGTCAAACATTAGCCCGTGGCTATGCGGATCATTTATCTCTGCTTGATTGGCTCAAACAACTGATTTGGCCATATGAGGCCACGCTAACCGCTTCTGATGTTGCCATTGCAGCAAAACTCGCGATGACAGAGCTTGTGTTAGGTGGCACAACATCCATCTTAGACATGGGAACGGTTCGTCATACCGAACATATTTTTCAAGCAGCGCACGACATTGGTATACGCGCCCATATTGGAAAAGTCATGATGGACAAACAAGAGGACATGATTCCAAAACCTCTACAGGAAAACACGCGGCAATCAATCGATGAATCAATCGCATTATATAAACAATGGCATGGAAAAGAAAATGAACGACTTCATTATGCTCTTGCACCACGATTCTCTCTTTCCTGTACCAAACAACTACTTGTCGAAACTGCACAAATAGCACGTGATTACAATTTGCTTATTCATACGCATGCTAACGAAACACTAGAAGAAATTGAACTGATTCAAAAAGAACTCAACGTCACACATCTTGAATACCTTCATTCGCTTGGGTTGACAGGGAAACATGTAGCACTGGCTCATTGTGTACATCTTCAAGATATAGAACGAAACATCATCAAAGAAACAGAAACACATATTGTTCATTGCCCTTCATCAAATCTTAAACTCGCCTCTGGTATTGCTCCAACACCAGAATATCTCAAAGAACATATTAATATCGGCATCGGCGCAGATGGTGCCCCGTGCAATAATAATCTGGATGGTTTTTGGGAAATGCGACTAGCAGCATTGATTCAATGTCCTCGCTTCACCGCAAAAGCCTTGCAAACACATCAAGTTTTGCGCATGGCAACATTATCGGGTGCACAAATTTTAGGATCAACAGATCAAATAGGTTCTCTTGAGGTCAATAAAAAAGCCGACATTATTATTGTGGATAATCAAAATTCTCATACGGTGCCACAAAACAATCCCTATTCGACCCTTGTCTATACCAGTCGTAGTAGCGATGTGCGTGATGTTATTATTGATGGAAAAATTATTGTTAAAGAAAAGCATCTGCTCACAGCCGATACTGAAGAAACAATCCATCATGCTCAAGAGCATGCTAATGAGATTTTCAAACGAATCTAGTCACGATCAATGCCCAGATGTTAAATCAGTCGGGGTATCAACATCTGAAATCACAGTGTTGCTATCGACAACAAGACGACATACTCGTTTTGAATCTGCATAAACAACATCGCGCGCACCCTGTTTGCCATCAATAGAATCGATGAGTTCCTGCCAGATTTTTTTAGAAAACCATGTGGGATGTCCACCATGCGTTTGATAAGAAGGCAGTACAATATCATAATGTCCATGAGAAGATTCATTGAGAATTTGATGAACAATCGCCGAGGATACATATCCATGATCAACAGGCCACAGTAAGGCTCCTGTTAAAGCAACATGATGTTGCTTTAAATAAGAAAAGCCCAAGCTCACCGAAGCAGCCATCCCATAGGTTGTTTGTGTGTTTTCAATGACCATAAGATTTAATCGTTTGGCTTCTAAAGACACGGATTGAATAAATGGTGCTCCAGCCACCACAACACAGGAATCAATGTGACATTCTTTTGCGGTCGTTGCAATCTGTTCTAAAAATGAAAGTCCTTGTGTTGTTTTCAGCAAGGCTTTCGCTTGATAACCAAGCCTTGATCCTTGCCCCGCAGCAGGAATAACTAGTCCAGTATGGCTCATCGTGTTTTGGCCGCTACAGTGTTTGTACAATCCCTGTATTGGTTTCGGACTTCGATAAGTTCAGCAACAATGGATACAGCAATTTCATTGACTGATTCTGCTTCAATAATGCCCATCGGTGATTTTAATTGATTCCAAAAACGTTCAGGAACAGTCCCTTTAACATCGAGTCGATTTTTAAATCGTCGGCGTTTACCTTTGCTTCCAATCAATCCCACATAAGCCACATGCTCTATGTTGCTTACTTGTTCTACAATATCCTGATCAATGGCATGATCCCGTGTTGCAATCACGACATAATCATGACTGTCTATGATAATGTTTTGTTTGTGTAGGTAGGAAATATCAAAAGAATCACAATATTGTTCCACCCAAGAAGGTAACGATTCTACATTTTCTGTTTCACCGTCATCACACACCACAGGAAAAAATCCAACTTCGGCGGCAAGTTTGCCTACAGCTTTATTGATATGACCATAGCCAAACAAAAACAATCGAGGTGATGGCATGATTGTTTCATAAAAATTTTCATGCGCCATGTAAGCAGGGAAATAAGCATCAATATCAATAGGCTCTATTATTTTATCATCACCATTTAAAGGTGTTGTGATCTTCACAGGCTGTCGCTGTTCCATGTAGATTAATAATTGTTTGAACATATCAAGATGCGGCGATACCGGCTCTATATATAGCTCCATCGATCCTCCACAACACATACCCAAATCGCGTACTAAATGACGTTTGAAACATTGTGATTGATTGTTTTTGCATATCTCGAGCGCTTGATTAATGGCTTCATACTCAAGACGTCCCCCACCCACTGTGCCTGCAACAAGACCTTGAGGAGCAACAAGCAAGCGCGCACCTGGTTGCCGCGGGACGGATCCTTGAACATCAATCACGGTGATCAATACAGCAGGTGTTTTCTGTATTGCAAGCTCAAGAGCATGATGAAAAATTTTCATTCACGCATTAACCATGATGGTTATTTTTTAGAAGATTTATCCAACATCGACAGTAGTTTCCCCATCGAATATGTTTCTAATTTTTTAATATAATCGGAATCTTTGAGTTTCATCTTCATGGTAGCAACAGCTTTAACCAATGAGGTCTTGTCACTATAATGTTCTTGTACATGTTTAGAGAGATCAGATAACCGAAGTAATTTGCCATTGGAAACCGATTGCATTCGTTTTTTGAAATCCGTGACATTCTCACCCGCATGTCGAATCGATTCGGGGAGTGAAGCAATTAATGCCTCTTTATTACCATAGAGGCGTTTCATTTTTGTTAATGGTGTTTCTTGATTAAGCATAAGCGATGTCCTTTGCAGAGCATGCTGCCTTACGGGACTAGCTTCTGTCAAGCTCAATAAATAGAGAGCCAATTCATCGTGTTCGTATCGTTTTTGACCATGATGACGCAATTATTTAATGTTAAAAGTTTGCAGATCCTTACTTGTGAGCAAATTGTGCTTTGATGAGTGTGCCTGCTTGTTTCACCAATTCAGAAGACATCAGCATATCAACAATGACATCATGATTAGGATTTGTGGTCACAGAAAACATCTTTTCAAATGGAGCGAAGATAGGCGATATTTGTGGAATCGAAGCAATCTGTTTTGATATCCCTTTGTGTATTTCTTCTGCGATCTCTTGTGAGAGAAGTTGAAACGTTAAGGATCCTTTGATGCTGTCGGTCATCATAAACGATCCATAAATATCATTAAATGCAGGAAGCATTTCCCGTTCCATAATACTCTTTAAGACAATCAGCCATCCTGATCCATTCTGATCAATACGGTTTAACAATGCAACCGTAGCTTCGTTGTCAAAAATCCCGTTGCTGTTTGTTATCAATTGAGGTTTGTAGTCATTAAATCCAATGAATGCACGTTGATCATTAACCCACCGAAGCCACATTATCTCTGCATTGATTTTCATTGAAACCAACCGCCCTTGTTCCATTGTTGAAAATTGTAAATCCAAGTCCTTGTTTTCTGAAATCTTAGCATTTTTTTTAGCATTGTGGCGATAGGCTTTGCCAAGGCATTGATTAACCTCTTTATAGCTACTTTGTTTCAGATTGATGACAGCTCTTGCTGAACCAGCACTAGGTATACCAACAAAGATAGATTGTATTTTATCAAATAATTCATAACCACAGGCTTCTTTAGTGCTTAGATTGAAAATAATAGCACCTACGTAATTCAAAGGATAAGGTTTCGAAGAATAGTTACCACCTTCTTTATTCAGCCATTCACGAATCGATGCTGTAATGGGCGAGTCAAAAACACCACCCTGCAGTCCAATAATGACTCCTGAATCTTTGGATAATAATTCCAACCCCATGTCAGTCGATGCCATTTGGGCATCGTTTTGCCCTACATTCAACCGCAGCATCGACATTGCATCGTTGAGCACCTGTGATCGATTGGTACTCCACACCGTCACAATCACAATAATACAAAAACAGCCCACTGCTATCGTTTTCTTCATCTTGATTTCCTTTGTGTTATTTGTCTCATGACATCAATGATTTTTGATCGAATGTTAAAAGTTTGCAGATCCTTACTTGTGAGCAAATTGCGCTTTGATGAGTGTCCCTGCTTGTTTCACCAACTCAGGAGACATCAGCATATTAATCATGACTTCATGATTAGGGTTTTTGGCCACAGAAAACACCTTTTCAAATGGAACTAAGATGGGCAACATTTGTGGCACCGAAGCAATTGTTTCTGATGCAGTTTTGTGCATTTTTTCTGCGTTTTCCTGTGAGTCAGATTGAATCGTTAAGGATCCTTTGATGCTGTCAGTCATCATGAACGATCCATGAATATCACGCAATGTTTCCCGTCCAAGACGACTCTTTAAGACAGTCAGCCATATTGATCCATTCTGATCGACACGGTTTAACAATCTAACCATGGCTTTGTTGTCTAAAATCCCGTTGCTATTTGTTACCCGTTGAGGTTTCTTGTCATTAAATTCAATGAGTGCACGTTGATCATTAACCCACCGAAGCCACATTATCCCTGCATTGGTTTTCAATGAAACCAACCGTCCTTGTTCCATTGTTGAAAATTGTAAATCCAAGTCCTTGTTTTTTAAAATTTTAGCATTTTGGCGATAGGCGATATATTGCTTGCCAAGACATTGGTTAATCTCTTGATAGCTACTTTGTTTCAGATTGATGACAATTTTTAATGGGCCACCAACATCTACTGAACCAAAACTAATCACACCAAGATAGATAGATTGTATTTTATCACCTAGGTCATAGCCACAGGCTTCTTTAGTACTCAGTGTATCTATTAAAGCCAACTGATCAGGCAGCGTTGATTTAAAGGAAGAACTACTACCCCTGTC
>JABAAV010000032.1 GCA_014238595.1 Myxococcales bacterium
ATCGATGGTATCAATAGTGATGGCGTTGTCCTGTAACGATGTGACATAATTTTCTATCGCATAACCACTGACATAAGCTTCTAAACAACCACGTGCACCACAGCGACAGAGATGTGCTTGTGGTGATGAATCAAAACAAAGATGTCCAAACTCACCTGCCCCATAAAGAGCGCCTTTAACAGGCTTGCCATCAATGAGATAGGCACCACCAATACCCGTACCTACCATGACAAGCACCAATGATGAATGACGTTGATGTTTTCCATAATGATGTTCGGCAATACCTGCTGCGGTGACATCGTTAATGATGATCCATGGATAGGGGGATAATGTTTGAGAAAAGATAGAACGCACATCAACATCTACCCATCCAATATTGGGTGCGTTGATAACCCAACCATGATGAGTATCAATCATACCTGCAAATGCAATGCCTACATAGACCTGTGTTGGCATTGAGGATGTATGGGTTGTTGTGTATTGATGCATCAAAGCATTGATGGTTGTTTTAATACGTTTTCCAATATCTTCGGGCTGATGTGTCTTGCCCAATGGCGTGTTGTGGGTCAAGAAAGGTGTAGTATATGGCAATCCGTGTTCATTGGTTTCATAAAGAGAAACGCGGAATGATGATCCTCCAATATCAACACCAAAGACAATGCCAAAATATGACGTTCTCATGAAATCTCCGTGGTGATGGCTTTGTTCAATTCGTTATTAATAATGGCCTCGATATGTTCAAAATGTGTTGTGTTATCGGCTTCATAGCGTACGACAATATAAGCTCCGGTGTTGGATGCTCGAACCAAACCCCATCCATATTCAAAATGAATACGAATGCCATCGATGTCAATCACTTTGATGACATCGGGGTGTTGTTTTAGATTCTGTGCAATGGCATCAACGATATCAAACTTATCATGTTCCAAACAAGCATGACGCAATTCGCCTGTCGTGACGCATGACGCAATGGTGTCATTGTGTTCAGCAAGGGAACGTTTGTCCTTGGATAAAATTTCTAACATTCGAGCACCGGCATAAATGGCATCATCAAAACCAAAATATCTATCTGCAAAAAACAAATGACCGCTCATTTCTCCAGCCAGTGATGCACCATGTTTTTTAATGGAACGACGCATGTATGAATGACCTACTTTTTCAAGTATGGCATGTCCACCGGCTTTCTCAATCTCATCAAACATAATTTGTGAACATTTAACTTCTCCAACAAAGACAGCTTGTGGAATCTGTTTGAGAATAGATTGTGCAAACAAAATCATCATTCGATCGCCCCATAAACAACGACCATGGTTATCTACAATACCAATACGGTCACCATCGGTATCAAAGGCAATACCTAGTGCTGCATCAGTCTCTTGGACTTTGTTGCATAAATCAATCATGTTTTCTTTGATGGTTGGATCAGGGTGATGATTGGGAAATGTCCCATTGGGGGTGCAATATAACGGGATGACATGAAAACCTAATTGTTCATAGAGATTTGTCGCAATGAGTCCTGCGGTACCATTGCCGCCATCAACAACGATTGTTTTGTGACAGTCTTCAATGGTCAAGGTGTTTTTGATGTGGGCAATATAATGTGGCACCACATCGCGTGTTTCTAATGAACCGGGTGTGGTTTTGTGTTCGTTATCTGAGATGGGTTGTTCAATGATTGTTTGCAGATCTAAAATGGCTTGTTCTGAAATAGGTTCATTGGCGATGCCTATTTTAAAGCCATTGTCTGTCGCAGGGTTATGACTTCCCGTGATCATAATATAACCATCAGTGTTCCAATAATGGCTTGCAAAATAAACACAAGGTGTAGGCACCATGCCTAAGTCAATAATATGAATGCCTTGTGTCTTTAATCCTCGAGTTAATGCTGAATAAATACGATCAGATGAAAGACGACAATCTTTTCCGATAACAAATGTTGGATGTTTGACATTGGATGCGTTGCTATGTTGTTGATAATAAATAGCGACAGCTTGACCCAACGCTTGGCAAAAAGCGTCGGTTAAATCATGGCTTGCATCGCCTCGAATGTCATAGGCACGAAAGATGGTCGAGTTTGTTTTCATAAATAATCATCAAAGTTTTTTTCTGCAAACAAATTTGGAAGATCATGCAGTGTTTGTAATTTGTCTTTAGAAATGACAAGGGTGCCGTTTTCAGATTGAACAACAACACTATCGTGCAAGCCTATGACGACAAGAGGCTTTCCGTCTTGACCGATAATAATATTATTGGTTGCATCTTTTGTGATGATATCTCCCTTGGCAACGTTGTTGTTATCATCGGTGTTGTAAAATTCTGCAACCGATTCCCATGATCCAACATCGTTCCATCCAAAGGTTCCTTGTAGCGCAACAATGTTGTTTGTATGTTCCATAACACCCTGATCAATAGAGATAGGGGTGATGTCGTGATAAAGTTCGATTGCTTGTTGATAGGCCGCTGGTTTTCCATGAGTTTTTAATGTGGTGTTGATTTTATTTAATGCATTGCCGAGCTCTGGCAAATGTATATTGATTTCTGATAAAATATGTTTTGTTGAAACGATGAAGATTCCACTGTTCCAAAGATAGTCTTGAGAATCGACATACTGTTGTGCTGTTTCCAATGGAGGTTTTTCAATGAAGCGTTTAATGGTCAATGCCTCATGATGATTATGGTCACCACATTCTAAATAGCCATAACCTGTATGTGGATGAGTTGGTTTGATGCCTACCGTTACTGTCGTTGTATGCTCACTGGCGATGGCACATCCTTGTTGTAATGTTTGAACAAATTGTTTTTCATCTTGAATGTGATGATCAGCAGGAACAATACACAGTGTTGCATTGGGAGAGTGAGCATCTAAAAAAACGGCGGCAAGCCCAATGGCTGGTGCGGTGTTTTTAGGACTCGGCTCTGTAATGATACGATCAGAGGCGATGTTGGGGAGTAATTGATCTATCCAATGTCGTTGTTCTTTGACTGTAACAACAGCAAGATTGTCTTGTCCACAAAGAATAGAAAGACGGCGTGCCGTTGCTTCGAGCAGTGATTCTTGAGTGTCACTAAAGGATAGTGTTTGTTTTGGTGAATTTTTTCGACTTGCCGGCCAAAGACGAAGACCCTGTCCTCCAGACAAAATGAGTCCAATATTCATAGACGGTGGTGTGTGTTTATTCTATTTCTGGAATATCGAAGGATGCTGGTGCTGTTGAAAATGATAATCCGATAGAGAGCGTGTCTTTTTCTTGGTCATGATTGGGATTGAAGTTGCCATCAGCATCAAGGAGATCCAGATCGGGACTGAGAAAAGCTGTTATAAGAGGATTGTTAGCTAACTCATCGGCTTCAATAGTACAATCGTTATTGCTATCCAAGAAACTTATGACCGCTCGTTCTGTTTCAAACTCTTCGGCACAACAGCCTTCTTCGGGACTTAAAGAACAATTGCTTTCTAAGAGAGCATCTACGTTGCTGGCAAATACAGGAAGAATCAAATTGATTTGTTCTGTAAGAATTCCACCAGCAATAACACCGTTGGTAATCGTACCTGTTTCTTCGTTCACGGTTCCTTCAACACGTGCACCCACGAGTGAAAAGGATATCAAAGATTCTTGAGTTTCTCCAAAAGCGATAGAAATGTTCAATACACCAGGACCACCTATCAAAGTTCCAGAATCGATTGTTGCAGAAACCGTGGTTGGATATTGTGCTGTAAATGAAGCATCGCCTCGTAAATGTTGCCCGCAGGTGCTTGGATCATCAGGATCAGTACATGGTGCGATGTCGGGATCAAATCCTTGATAGAGTGAGAAGCCGACGTTGTCTGAAGAAGAAAATGAATCGGACTGAATGCTGTTAAGAAGAATCAGTGAGCCATCATCAATGGACTGAGTGATTTGTTCGCTAATGTCAAAGTTCGGAACAAAATTCCCTAAAGTACTAAGCAACCCTCCTAGTGTGTTGTCAGTGATACCATTGCCATCAATATCAAGACTCCATTGGTTGAGTGTTGTTTCGCTTGTAGGAAATTGTAGTGAGTTAATGACAAATGTTGATTGAGTTTGTGTGTCATCAATACATTGGTTGGGTTCAAGATAACATGTTGACAGTTCAGGCAATGCTGGTGTCATCATGTCGAGTGGATCATCAGTCGTATTACTAACCGAGCATCCCCATGCAATAAACAGTGCGATAACAGGGAGAGAATGTTTAAATAATATCATAAAATCTAAATTCCTTTTTAAGGGTGAAACAATGCATGGTGGATATGTGATAAATGATGGCTTGTGATTTATTGAAGTGGTGTTGACCATGTCTCATTGAATATTTTTCGTCCATAAACAATATCAAAAAATTCAGTTTGAATTTTTTTAGTTATAGGTCCAATGGTTCCTGTTCCAATGACATGGTGATCTACTTCACGAACAGGGGTCACTTCAGCCGCAGTCCCCACAAGAAAAATCTCATCGGCAATCCATAGTTCATCATGTGTAAATGATTGTTCAATGACCGTATAACCAGATTGGCGTGCAATTTCGATAATGCAAAGACGTGTGATACCTGGTAAAATCGGTGATGTTGTCGGTGGTGTGAAAATGACATTATCACGAACGATGAAAATATTTTCTCCAGTGCCTTCAGCAACTAATCCGTGATCATCAAGCATAATCGCTTCATCATATCCGTTTTGAATGGCGTCACGTTTAGCCAAGACATTAGTGATGTATTGGCCACAAATTTTTCCTTTGGATACAAAAGCATCAAGATTAGGACGGCGAAAACCAGATACTGTTGTACGAATACCGTCTGCCAATCCAGTTTTTCCTAAATAAGCATCCATATGTAATGGAATGATTGCGGTTCGTATGGGCAATTCTTTATTACCTAGACCCAACGTACCGGCACCAAGAAACACGATAGGACGCAGATAGCCCGATGAAAGTTTATTGGCAAGACAGACATCAATACATGCTTGTTCGATGTCTTGTTGTGAAAATGGAATGGTGATTGAGCAAATACGTGATGATTCAAACAATCGTTTAATATGTGCACTGAGCTGGAAAATAGCTGATGTGCCGTTTTCTTGTGGATAAAGCCGAATGCCTTCAAAGGCACCTACGCCATAGTGAAGCGTATGGGCAAGCATATGCTCTTTGGCGTCATCCCAAGGAATTAATGCACCATTGACCCAGAGAGTATGTATTCCTGTTGGATCCATTGTCAAAGCAGACCATAACAAAGAGAATGTCTTGAGATCAATAGACCAAGCACTCTGATCTGAGTGTCATTCGTTCTTGACATCAGCAAGAGAGATCATTACCTATAGGCAGATAACAGTTATGCGTGATTATTACGATATTCTTGGAGTTGGACGAGATGCTAGCGAAAGCGATATTAAAAAAGCATATCGTGCATTAGCCGTTCAATATCATCCCGATCGTAATCCCGATGATCCTCAAGCTGAAGTCAAATTCAAAGAAGCTGCCGATGCGTACAGGATTCTTTCTGATGCAGAAAAAAGAACGCGCTATGATCAATTTGGACATGATGGCGTGAATGGACAAGCAGGCGCAGGGTTTGGAAATATAGAAGATATTTTTTCTGCGTTTGGTGATTCTGTGTTTGGTGATCTTTTTGGTGGTTCGCGCAGACGTGGTCCCGCACCTGGGCGTGATATTCGTGTCAGTATTAAAATCAGTTTTGATGATTCAGTCACGGGTATTGATAAATCATTGAGACTATCTTGTGATGTACGTTGTCATGGTTGTAATGGCACTGGTGCTAAAAAAGGAACACACCCAACAACATGTTCAACATGTGGTGGTCAAGGACAAGTGGTACAAGCACAAGGATTTTTTCGGGTGCAAACAACATGTCCACGATGTCGTGGTGCTGGTCAAATTATTTCATCACCTTGTTCAACATGTGATGGTCATCAAATTGTTAAAAAAGAATCAGAAGTGATTGTTCCAGTTCCTGCAGGGATTGATCATGGGCAAACATTGAGAATTCCTAACAAAGGTCATGCATCACGTGAAGGTGGCAGTGAAGGACGACTTTTTGTAGATATTCAAATCCGTGAAGACAAACGATTTATTCGTGATGAAGATCAAATTCTTACTGAAGTGCCTATCAGCATGACGACAGCAGCTTTGGGTGGTCGTGTTGTTATCCCTGTTATCGATACAAACACAAAACCTGGTGACAGTGTGGTTGGCGAAGAAGAGATAGACGTGCCACAAGGAACGCAATCAGGCAAACGCGTGATTCGCCGTGGAAAAGGAATGCCACGAATACAACGAAACAGTTGTGGCGATCAAATTATTCGCTTTGTTGTACAAACACCCACAAAGTTAAGCAAAGATGCGAAAGAACTATTGAAGCAGCTCGACAAAGAAATTGGTGGTGATTTGAAGTCTTCATCAAAACGTGGTGTTTTTTGGTAACAGCTATTTGTAACGTGCACGAATTCTTTGAGGAACCCAATCGGATGCGATGATCATGGGGAATTCTGGAATAATTTGTTGATACAAATACGAATAGGCAAAATAAGAAGACAGAACACGTTTGGTGTAATTCCGTGTTTGATCAATGGGGACATCTTCGAGCCATTCATCAAACTCTTGATCACCACGCTCTACCATCCAACGAAGAATACGATGCTCTCCAGCATTATAAGAAGCTACAATAAAACCGACATGGCCATGAAAGATTTTCCATAAGTATGAAATAAATCCTGCCGATACTGCAATGTTCACATCGGGGTCATAAAGTGACTCTGCTGTTACGGGTTTATCTGAATGTTTGGCAAATCGTTTTGCGGTCGGTAAGATAAGTTGCATCAAACCAAAGGCACTTGCCCATGATTTTTGAGTAGAATTAAACGCGCTTTCTTCGCGCATAATAGAAGTCGGCAATGCCATAGGATATCCGTAGGTGTCTTCAACCTGTTTAAGTTGGTCTTTAAATGCTTGGGGATATGAAATGCGCCATTTAGTCTGATGTCCTCCAACGGGCCAGTGTGTTTTATAATCGCCCACATTCCACCGTACTGCCCAATGGGAGCGGTCATATTGTCCTGCTTTGTCAAAGATAAACGCCATCGTCCATGTTTGATCAATGCTGGTTTTAGTTTGTGTTTTGATTTTTTTTCTGTCTACGGGCAAGTACATTTTTGCACGAACAAATTCGTGAACAGATTCTTGATTTAATCCAAGTCTGAGGAATTCAACACCACGTTTAAATGCTGTTGTTTGGTATCGTTTATCATAAGTGAGATTGAAGTCCGGTGGTTTGTTGATTTCAGTTTTGATTTCATAAACTAAAATTTGCCATGATGCATAATGCTTTTCTTTCATACGTTGCAATGCGACCATGGCATAATAGTTGAGCGGATGTTTTTTGACACACGCACGATAGGTTTCAACGGCTCGAGATGGTTTGTTCATTTTGTCATATGTTCGTCCAAGCCAATATAAGACTTGAGCGGTATTGCGTATTTTTTTGTGATGAAAAAAACGAACCGCGGTTTGATAATCTTTCCGTTTGTATGCACGCCAACCTAAACGCCATAAAGCTTCAGAGGCCATATCTCCATAAGGAAATTGAACAGGTATGGATTCAAGAATTTGATCGACTTTCGTTGGATTGTTAAGTCGTTCATATAGTTCGCTCTGAAATATTTTTGCATCATCAGCATAAGTTGTTGGTTGATCTACGATACGTTCAAATCGTTTGATGGCTTCTTCATATTGTCTTAAAATAAAATAAGAACGACCTGCTTGATAAGCTGCTTTGACTTTCAATATAAGATTGTTTTTACAACGATCAAAAGCTTTATCAAACAACACTGAAGATCTATCTCTTTTGCGAAGCTTCCACCAACTATATGCAATATGATACGTTATAATACATCGTTGGTTTGCGTCGATTGATGAAAATTCGAGTGCTGATTTTAAATCAGCAATAGCCGCTTTGTTTTTCATGGCTTTGAAATAGATGAGACCCCGATCGATATAATCTGATGCTTTTGGAACAAATGGGAGTGTTAACTTGTTGTCATAGAGACGTGCTAGATGTTTCTGTGCATGGTGTTTCCACGAACTTAAAGGATATTGCCATAACAATGTCAGATAAAGTTTCTTGGCTTGTTCAACATTGCCTTTGTTATGATGAGCTTGAGCTAAAATAAAAATAGGTTCTGTGTTTTTCTTTGAATAGAGTTTTTTATAGGCGCTATAATGTTTAATAATGGCATCTAAATCTTGGTTCTTAACCAAAATACTGCCTTTGAGTAAAAACGCAGCATTGTAATAATAAGACTGTTTTGAGACTGAAGCAATGTGCTGTTCTGCTTGGGCAAGTTGATTCGCAAGGAAAAATTGCTCTGCTGCTTTGTAATGTACAAAATCAAACAACAAGTTATATGGATAGGTATTCCATGTTTGTATCCATAAAGATAATGCGTTGGATGCTTCGATATACGCGTTAAGTTTCGTATCACATAAAGCAATCATGAGTTCAACATAGGCACGAGGCGCTTGATTGCTTGAGGTAGAATAATCTGTATGTTTCAACGCAGATGTAAATTGTATCTTAGCCGCCATGTAATCTTTTGCACGAAATGTGTCAGCAGCTTTTTTGAAATCTCCTGTAAAATAAGATGCGAGATTAATATCAGCTAGTGATGGTGTCGTGCTTGGTGATGGCTGGGCAGATGTTGCTTGTGGTGTCGTGCTTGATGATGACTGGGCAAATGTTGATTGTGGTGTCGTGCTTGATGACGGCTGGGCAAATGTTGATTGTGTCGCAACCAGTGAAACAATTATACAGAAGCATGTAACTACAAAAAAACGTAACAAAGATAACATCAACGATCACTTTATATGTTCTGGTTCATCATCTTGGATGTTCAAAGATATGGGTTGTTCTTGGTTAGATTCTTGCGTTAATAATTCGATTTTCTCTTCGATGTTTTGTAACAATCGATGCCCTTCTTTGATCAAGGTGACACCTGTTTCATATGTTTTAAGTGATTCTTCCAAAGACAGGTCACCACTTTCTAGTTTTTTGACGATATCTTGTGTTTGTTCAATGATGACATCAAATGTTGGGTTTGATTTTTTTGCAGGCATGATCATTTAAATTTCTTGTTTTTTAAGTTTCGGAATCAAAGCGATTGCAATAAATATCGCCAATGCAAACAACTGCACCATGATTGTTTGTAATGTTGGATAAACACCGAGCATCGGTATTTGGATGTTTGAGGCAAGCGGATGAATAGATAAGATTCCAGCTTCTTGTAAGGCGCGTGCACCTTGCCCTGACAACGAAAATGCAAGAATGCACAGCATTGTACTCATACATAATATAATCGTTCCAAAGGGAAGACGTCGTGCGAAATGAAAGAGACCTACCGTTCCTACAATGACGGCTAACATGCCAACCGTTACACCCCATAAAACCATATTAGGATCGGCATTGCGATCAAGGAGAATGCTTCGCAAGAATAAGACTAATTCTAATGCTTCACGATAGACTGCAAAAAAGACAATAAAAACGAGCGTGATTTGTTTTTTTCGATGCGATAATGCATTCTCGAGATGTCGTTTTAAACGATTGACACGTCGTCTTGCATCAATCCTGCTTAATACAAAATGACTACTAATAAGCAGGATTAAGGCCGCCACGAGTGACATAATACCTTCTAAAATTTCTCTATGCTGTGTTGATACTAAAGCAATAATATTCCCTGAAATCCACCAGGTCAGGATACCTGCACCTAATGCAGTAATCCATCCGAGATGAATGAACCGATTGGTTTTTTGACGCGATTGACCGCGTGCTGTCCATGTTAAGAGAAGGAAAATAATGAGTGATGCTTCTAAGCCTTCCCGGAGAACAATGGATAATGTTGAAATAAAGGGGATGTATTTGTTGTCTGTTCCCAGCATTGTTTCTTCAACGCTATCTAAAAGCACACGAATACGGAGTATCTTCTGTGAGAAGGTGTCCATGTCGGCATTTTGTGTGATGTCGGATCGAAGCTGTGAAAACAGTGATTCGATGGTGAATATTTCTGATTCTAAATTATGGCTTCTTAACGTGGATTCATACGGTTCAATACCATCGAGATAGGCTTGAATGAGGTATTCGTTGGCAAGTGTATATTGATTTGTTCGATAGGCATCGATGGCCCCATTGAGTGCCTTGCGTGTTGGTTGGAATGGAGATTCTCTTGATGAATAGGGGGCAACCCTTCGTAAGAATGCCAGAATATCTTGTTGTGTTTGTGGCATAATATTTTTATTGGTCAATATGATTTGAATATCACGGTCATGCGTCGATGACAGTTTTGTTAATGTCGTTGATATGGGAATACTGTGTTTTTTGTAAGCAGTAGCACCGCGTTGTAGATTTCCTGCTTTGTGGCGCAATGAAATAACATAAAATGCAAGTCCCCATCGTTCACTGGCCGATAGTGCTGCGTAGGAAGGCATCGCTGTTCCGACAACACCATCAGTTAATACATTGAAGACCCGACTCGGTGTCATTTCTGCCATAACTTTTCCGTCTTGAAAATTGATTGGTGACGGGTTGAACGATGCTGAAAGAAATCCATCACCGGCACCTTCTGCACCATGGCAGGCTACACAATTTTGTGCGAAAAGATTTTTTGATGTTTGATAGTCTTGTATGGCGGATGTCGGCGCTAACACAATGTTATAGGTGGTTAACAGAGCTTTGCGAAGTTTATGCGCCAATTTGCTTACAACGACTCCATCAGTTTTTTTTCCAATTTCGCTTCGTAATACAGCGAGTTCATTGGAGAAATTTAGTCCTTCGATTTTAGGAAGTTTTTCGCCAAGATTGGTCGAGATACGCATAAAGTCAAATTGTTCACGGTATTCAAAAAGATTTACAATTAAGCCATTCTTGACAGATAGAGGATAATCAGAGGCGATGTAATCTAGCAACGATGCAATACGTCGAACCGTTTCCGTAATATTAATTTGCTTATCGTTGATTTGAGTATGGCTGTGATCATGGATGGATTCATCCACCGTGCAGCCTATTAGACTGATACAGAGGCTCAAGGATAAAAATAATACACGCATCATATGCTACAAAAGTTATGCTGCAGATTGAAACATAAGAACCGTGATGTTATCGATTCCTCCAGCATCATTGGCTGCTTGTATTAATGTCTCAGTGGCTTCGTTAAGCGTGGCGGTTTCACAAATGATTTTCGAAATTTGTTGATCAGAAAGCATGCCTGACAATCCATCGGAGCAAAGAAGATAAACACATTCAGGTTCAAGTTCATGGCTAGAAATATCAACTTGAACGGTTTCACGCATGCCTAATGCACGTGTTATCACATTTTTGTGTGGAAAATTTTCAGTTTCTTCTTCAGTGACGTCAGGTCGTGCTTCTTTGAAATCTTCGAGCAGTGAGTGATCTCTGGTTAATTGGCATATTGTTCTATCTGGGGAGATAGAATAGGCACGTGAATCACCGACATGACCAATATAAAGAGTGTTTTCAGACATAGTTGCTGTAACAATGGTCGTGCCCATGCCTTGGCGTTTTGTGTTAGCGATCGATTCTTTAAAGATTTTTTGATTGGCTAATCGGACACTACAGACCAAACGGTTCTCACTATAGGAAAGAGATCTATCTAATTTATAAGGCCATGTTATTTCTTTGTTTTGAGTGCGTTCGTAAAATTCACTAATTATTTCTGCTGCCATCCGTGATGCGACTTCACCTGCGGCATGGCCTCCCATGCCATCGGCAACGATAAACAGGTTCTCTTGAGGAAATGCGGCGAAATAATCCTCATTATGATCGCGTACGGAACCTGTGTCTGATTGTGCTGTGTAAGTGATTTTCATAACAATGCGGAAGGATCGAATTGAAATTCTAAAAGAGAAAAAAGGCTAGCAGATAATCTATCTACCCGCTAGATTGGGGGTTAGATAATTTCAGACAAAAACAATACGAAAGAAGTCATTTACAGACAAATTCTTTTTATGTAAAGGATACCCCTTATGAGTGTTTCAACAAACGACAGTAAAGCAACTACTAGAGAGAAAACGATCGAGCTCACATTAGGCGCGATCGAAAAACAATTCGGTAAAGGTGCCATTATGCGCCTCGACAAAAAAACCGAAATTTCTTCCGTGCAAGTCATTCCTTCGGGATGCTTAGGGTTGGATATCGCCTTAGGGATTGGTGGTTTACCACGTGGACGGATCATAGAGATTTATGGACCTGAATCGAGTGGAAAAACGACGATGACATTGCATGCAGTCAGCCAAGCACAAAAACACGGTGGTGTTTGTGCATTTATTGATGCTGAACATGCATTGGATATTAATTATGCCCAAAAATTGGGTATCAAAACGGATGATTTGTTGGTGTCACAGCCTGATTGTGGTGAGCAAGCGTTGGAGATCGCTGATATGTTGGTTCGCTCCAATGCGATTGATATCATTGTTATTGATTCTGTGGCTGCATTAACACCACGGGCAGAGCTTGAAGGTGATATGGGCGACACACATATGGGACTTCAAGCACGTCTAATGAGCCAAGCACTGCGTAAATTAACCGGTGCTATATCACGATCCAATACAATGATTATTTTCATTAATCAGATTCGTATGAAAATCGGTGTGATGTTTGGAAGCCCTGAAACGACTACTGGTGGTAATGCGTTAAAGTTTTACAGCTCCATCCGGTTAGATATTCGTCGTATTGGCGCGATTAAAAAAGGTGAACAAGGCATTGTCGGCAATAAAACTCGAATAAAAGTGGTTAAAAATAAAATGGCACCTCCATTTCGTGAGACAGAATTTGATATTATGTATGGAGAAGGTGCTTCTCATGAAGGTATCTTAATAGATCTTGCTGCTGATGCTGAGATTGTCGAAAAAAGTGGCGCTTGGTACAGTTTTAATGGAGAGCGTATTGGTCAAGGGCGCGATAATGTTCGTGAATATCTCAAACAGAATCCTAAAATAGCCCGCGCCATTGAAACTAAGGTATTAGCCAAGCACGGCATCAAACGTACGAATGCAACCAATGCTGCACCAACGGCTAAAAAATCCAAAAGTACTTCAGCAGCCGCTGTCAAAGAATAATTATTGATATCTATTGTACTGTGCACAGACGATCAAGCGATGATTGTCTGTGTCGTTTTGCGTTCGATTGAGTCTCTAAAACATGACACCAAGATGGGCTACGATCGCATGAACATTGGTCGGTATTTGAGCATCGACTGGGTTTCTATCAAGTCCATCAAACGGAAATAAAATACCATAGGTTGCTTTGGCAAACACACTGTCGGTTTGATATCGAATGCCACCATCAAACTCAATGCCGTAGATTCTGTCCTGTCCCGGTGTGGCTTCTACATCAGCAGCAAGTCCTACGATCGATGCTGCATAAAATGCGATATGATCAGTGATATCCCATGTCAGACTGGGCTTGATATAAATGGTATTGGATATTTGACCGAGCAGACGAGAAAACATAATCAAATCGACAAGATAATTATGATCAAAGGCAAAACGAGTTAATGTTGCATCGGCAGAGCCTGACAGCGGAGAGGCCAGTTGATTGTAATATCCATCTTCGGTGTTCTCTATATCATCACCTGAAGCAAAGCCTGATTCGAGTTGTAACGATAGCGTGTTATCTACCAGTGATAGTCCAGCACGGGCCACAGCACCTAATCGACGTAATGTGTATTCGTTATCAGCAGGTGATGGATCTAATCCTGCATCATTCAATGTTCCAAAAATTCCAACGGCTTCTAGTTCAAACGAAAAAGTGCCATATCCAAGATGCAACCAAAAATCGGGAATATAGGCTTGATATTCTCTTGAGTTATAAATGATATCATTGGTGAGTGATCTATCTTGTTCCCATTGTTGGGTTTGATACATGAAATAGAGGCCGTAGTTGAGCACGAGATTTCCATCAGCAATTTGTTGTAAAAATGTTTCTTGAGAATCAATACGCGCTAACGTGAATAAAAAATGATTAAAGAAACGATCCTCGTTACCTGTGATGTCGTTGTCAGGTGTTGATAATCGATTGCCTTGATAATCATAGTTATTGCTATAAAAAGGTGTGTCCCAATTAGAATCCATTCCTGCTGCCAGTGTGATTTGTAATTCTGTGCTTGGAATGATGGAACGCAATGTAATACGGTCAAAGGTGTCACTTCGGTTGGTTGTTTGAGGGTAATAGTCGGCAGAAGGATCAAATTGTCCGTTATTAACAACCATCCCCATACCCCAATGATCGGGCATACGTCCGAATTCGATGACACCAGCTTGAGTTGTGATATGAGCCCAAGCCTGTTGGATGGCAATATAATCATGCCACATGAGATTGTCCTTCGATGAACCAAACAGATAATTATCGAGCAAGTCTATTTGAGTATGGACTCTAATCTGTTCGTTGACATGGATGATGGGTTCAAGACGCAGTCGCATTTCTAACGCATTGATTGATTCATCACACGATGTAGCAGTTCCGTCAGCATTCTGACAGCCTTCAGGCACAGGATAGGACGACGGAGTAATATCTAAATCTAGGTTATGGAACCAGTTGTTGCGTGTATGGAAATACCCATGAAGTTCAAAAATACGAAATCGCTTTGAACGATTTTTTTCAAGTGATAATACATCAAGAAAAGGTAATTTTGTTTTGCTTTCAGGTGCCTGTTGCGCAATACCTTCAGTTTTTTTTTCTTGAGGTTGTTGAGGGGATGGAGAAGATGCCCCGAAGCCCTGTGCATAACTGATATGAATGGTTGCAAAGAAAACGACACTAACAGTAAGGATAAAAGCATTGAAACGAAACATACACAGCCTCTCATAGAGAATTGAAAATCAATCAAAACTATATAATTTGTATCGATTGTGTCAATCAAAGTGGAAAGCTTTGTTGTATTTCATCGATATAGTTGCGGTATTTCTAAGAAAAGATACAACCATCTCATGGGATTTCACCGCATCAGCAACAAGACTACCGATTTCGACGGATATCATTCTGATTTCAATCGGATCATTGGTCAAAGTTTTTGGGTAGGGTTTGACGGGACCGTTGTTCCTGCTGCACTCAAGGAGCGTCTTGCTTTGGGACAGGTGGGCGCTGTCATCTTGTTTTCTCGTAATTTACCTGTTGTTAATAATAACAACAGCTCTGATGCTCAAGTTGATCTTGAAGCTCTAGCTCAACTTATTTGTAGTTTACGTGATGCGGCGGGGGAGCATGATTTATGGATTGCGATTGATCATGAAGGTGGTGTGGTTCAGCGTATCA
>JABAAV010000033.1 GCA_014238595.1 Myxococcales bacterium
TTCACAAACCCTAAGTTTTGCAGAACGTGAACGAGGGTTGTTTTGTTTTTCTAAATCGCTTGGTGTGATAGGTTTTTTTGTAACGCGAAGACAAGAAGGTTCAATAGGTTCTCCAGCTTCTATGGCCAGTTGTTTGGGGAGGGTAGAAACATATTCTAAATCACGGAACGCTTGTTTGACGAGTCTATCCTCTAATGAATGAAAAGAAATAATTGCACAACGCCCTTGAGGCATGAGTTGTTTAGGAAAGAAAGAAAGAAATTGAGACAACTGTCCTAGTTCGTCATTAATGGCAATACGAATTGCTTGAAATGTTCGTGTTGCAGGATGAATTTTTTGTCGTCGTTGATGCTGGATCGGCACTGTATTTGTAATGATGTTTGCTAAATCTGTAGTCGTTGTCAGTGTTTGCTGAATCAATGCACTTTTAATCGCAGCGGCAATTTTTTTGTGATATTTTTCTTCACCCCATGTTTTTAATGTGTGTGCAATGGTGTCGACATTGTTTTGTTTAATCCATGATAGTGCAGTTAAGCGTTGTGTCGTATCCATGCGCATATCCAAAGGACCTTCATTAAGGAATGAGAAACCACGATTATTTATGTCGATTTGCATGGATGATAGGCCTAAATCAAGCATGATTCCATCAAACAAAGGCAAAGAAAGATCTTTACGGATTGTTTCTAATTTTGAAAATTGTCCATGAATAAGCGTTGCACGCTCTAAAACCCCTTCTTTTTTAAAACATTGTTCGGTGAGATCTAGTGCCGCTTGATCTTGGTCAATACAAATAAGACGTGCTTTGGGGAGTGTTTGAAGCAGTGCGAGGCTATGTCCGCCCGCACCTGTTGTTCCATCACAATAAAGCCCTTGAGAATTGTGGCACAATAACTCAAGGGTTTCTCGTTGAAGTACTGAAATATGCGGTTTTATTGTCATGAGGTGTTACCCAAATATGATGAGATTGATCCGTCATAATCGTTGGTATGATGTACTGACGGCAAGTTTCTTTATCAAAAGTGTTTTATGGACGGCTTTGTTGCTATCAGGGCGTTTATCCATTATAAGGTTCATGCCGGTTTCAGAGGGACGATAAAGCCATGCTCAGATGGGAAGAAAAAGAGGACATTGATGTTCTTATCACTAAAACCGAAAAGGCTGTAGCGACCTTTCGTGTTCAAGAAGCTATCAGTGCTCAAGATATTCGCGATAAACTTCAAGAGAAAATTCTCATTTTATGGATTTATCATGACTGGGCATTAGAAGGCGAAGTTTTATCATATACTGATATTAATGCGGCTATTGATCCAAATATTATCAGTGATAACTCCTTGATTTCATCATACGAAGAAGTCTGTCGATTTTATGAGCTTTGCAAAGAGGCCATCAAGATTGCTGCTCAACCTGCCCGTGAAATTAATTGTGATTTAATTTTAGAGCTTTACGCTAAATTATCAGCGACAACAGAAGAAACAACGAATGTTTATCGTGGAGAAAATCCACTTCATCGCGTGTATTATCATGACATTTCTTCCCCAGATAAAATTGCACGCCGGATCGACGAGCTTGATACTTGGTTGCGGGAGGAAGCATCGATGTTGCGTTCTATTCATCAGGTTGTCGAATTTCATCGGCGGTTTATGTATATCTATCCATGGAAAAAACATAATGGTCGGATAGCACGTCTTGTAAGTAATATTATGTTACTTCGATTCCGATATCCCATTGCAGTGCTTCATTCCATTGATCGACAACGATATTATGAAGCATTGAGGACAAATGATTCGAAACTATTATTTTTATATCTTGAATGTCTTGAAACATCAGCACAATCTTCCATTTCTATTTATAAAGAAGCTGGTATATTGCGCCGTGAACAACACAATAATTAATCGGATTTTTGCGAACGAAAGAGAATTTCATGGATCATAAGATTGCAGATAAAACTCTTGTGAAGGAAGGGCAACTTCATATTGAATGGGCAGAATCTCGTATGCCAGTCTTGATGGCACTGCGTAAGAAAGGCGAAAAAGATAAGCCTCTCAAAGGTATGAGGATTGCAGGTTGTTTGCATGTGACAAAAGAGACGGCGGTCTTGATTCGTACACTTACTGCAGCGGGTGCTGAGGTGTCATGGTCTGGATGTAATCCTTTGAGCACCAATGATTCAGTGGCGGCTGCGTTAGCGCAAGACAACATTTCTATTTTTGCATGGCATGGATTGTCTACTGAAGATTTTTATTGGTGTATTGATCGCACCCTTGATTTTAAACCAACGTTAACCTTGGATGATGGTGCCGATTTAATTTTTACTGTCCATAATCGTTATGAACAACTTGCTAAAGAGATTATTGGCGGAACCGAAGAAACTACGACTGGCGTCCATCGTCTGCGAAGCATGGCTGACCAAGGAAAGTTGAAATACCCTGTATATGCTGTCAATGACAGTGAAACCAAATGGGATTTTGATAATGTCTATGGGACAGGGCAATCTTCACTCGATGGTATTCTTCGTGCAACGAATGTTCTTCTTGCGGGAAAAACAATGGTTGTTGGAGGTTATGGTCATTGTGGTCGCGGTGTTGCTATGCGTGCGCGTGGGTTAGGTGCCAATGTGGTTGTTACAGAAATTCGTCCTACAATTGCACTCAAAGCATTGTTGGATGGTTTTCAAGTCTTGCCTATGGATAAGGCCGCTTTGTTGGGCGATATTTTTATTACAACGACAGGCATGAAAGATATTTTGGTCGATCGTCATTTTGAAACAATGAAAGACGGTGCCATTGTTTGTAACACGGGTCATTATGACTGTGAGATCAATATTGACGCCTTAGAATCCATGGCTGTATCTAAGCGAGAAATGCGCGCAAACAATGAAGAGTATACGATGAAAGATGGACGTCGTATTTATTTGCTGGCACAGGGACGACTGATTAACCTTTCTTCGGCAGAAGGGCATCCCGCTGAAGTTATGGATATGTCGTTCGCCAATCAATATCAGGCATTATGTCAGCTTGCACATCATGGTAAAACATTAGAAAACAAAGTGTATCAATTACCCCCTGAATTAGATCAAGAAATAGCGCAGATCAAACTCGCAACCATGGGATGTGAGATCGATCATCTTACTCAAGAACAAATCGATTACCATAGTGACTATTCTGCAGGGACTTGAGTTAGCGTTTGACAAAAAACAAGACAAGACCAACCACTAACAGCGGGGGACTTAATACATACACCCGTCTATGTCCTGTGAGGAACAAGGATATTAATGGAGTGCTGCCTTGAGTTTTTCAGTATGAGGTGTTTGTTCCCATGGAAATGCATCCCGCCCAAAATGTCCATAAGCAGCCGTTTGTTGATAAATAGGACGACGTAAATTTAATTCTTCGATCAGGTTTCCAGGGCATGCATCAAACACATGTGGGATGGCATCAGCAATGGCTTGGTCATCTTTACTGCCTGTGCCGAATGTTTGAACCAAAAGAGATACAGGTTTGGCAACACCAATGGCATAGGCTAGTTGAACTTCACAGCGCTGTGCTAGTTGTGCCATGACGATATGTTTTGCGATATAACGTGCATAGTAGCAGGCACTTCTATCAACCTTAGATGGATCTTTACCTGAAAATGCACCACCACCATGGCGTCCCATACCACCATAGGTATCAATGATAATTTTGCGTCCCGTGAGTCCGGCATCACCGTATGGTCCACCAAGAAGAAATGCCCCCGTAGGATTGATGTGAATTTTCATTTTAGGACTACGAAGATTTTTTGGAATAATGGGATCAATCACTAAAGCACGAATGACTTCGGCAAGTTTATCTTGTGTGACCGATGCAGAATGATGTGTTGAAATAACGACAGTATCAACGGCAACAGGTTTATCATTCTCATAAAGAACGGAGACTTGTGTTTTTCCATCAGGATAGATGAAATCAATACCCTCAACAGATTCTTTGCGAACTTGCGCCAGTCGTTTGGATAATTGATGCGCTAGCATGATGGGAAGAGGCATCATTTCAGGTGTTTCGTTACAGGCGTATCCAAACATCATGCCTTGATCTCCCGCCCCTTGTTGATTCATTTCACCTTTATCGACACCTTGTCTAATATCGGGGGATTGTTCCTCGAGAGAGCTTAACAGTCCGCAGGTATTTCCATCAAAACCGATATCTGAATGAACATAGCCAATATCTCGGATAGTTTTGCGAACAATGGGTGGAATATTAATCGTTGCTGTTGTTGATATTTCACCTGCCAATATAACGTAGCCAGTTTTCACCATTGTCTCGCAAGCGACCCGACAGTTCTCATCTTGTGCGATAACCGCATCTAAGACAGCATCCGAAATTTGATCGCAAACTTTGTCAGGATGGCCTTCGGTAACAGATTCTGAAGTAAATAAAGACTGAGCCATAAACGCAAGATACTATGTCGTGGACAATGCTATTGTGTCAACCCAAGATGTGTTTTGACAAGGAAGAAATAAGAAGGGTAATGATACATGAGTTATTCTTGGATATACCAAATGGTTTCATCAACTTTATCCAAAAGAAATACACCTTGTTTTTCTAATGTATTGCGAATTATATCAGATTGTTCAAAATTTCGTTCTGCACGTGCTTTAGTACGTTGTTTAATTTGTGATTCAATGAAGGCAATATCCAAATTTTGTCGTATTGCGAGTCGATGACGACGCTCTGATAAAAAATCTGTTGGATTGCAGTGTAAAACACCTAAAATTATTCTACCTATTGTTTGAAGAAATTCAGTGCGTTGTTTTAAGATCCCATTCCATGAGGATGACGGATTTGGAGAATCAAGATCTTTGTTGATTTTTTTGGCAAGATCTCCAAGCAGTGCGACAACAATTGGTGTATTAAAATCATCAAGAATGGCTGTTTTGATCTCTTTTTCAAGGGTTTGGACAATAGGATCTAGCTCAGATTGTTCAGAGATGTCGTTTTGTTTGGCAAGATATTCAAGACTATTTTTGATAGTGGTGTAAAAATAACTCAATCGTTTGTCTGCATGATCTAAATCGACAAAAACAACCTGCTCTTTTTCTTGTGCTAAGACCAATTGCAGAGGTGATCTATAATGATACGCCATCATATGAAACCGTACAGTTTCTGGATGATGTTGGTTTAAAACTTCATCAATTGTGAAAAAATTATCTAAAGATTTAGACATTTTCTCATCGTTGATCGTGATAAGACCGTTATGCATCCAGTAACGCGCAAAGGTATCCGTTCCTAAGGCGCCTTGAGATTGAGCCATTTCATTTTCATGATGAGGAAATAATAAATCTTGTCCTCCACCGTGGATATCAAAGCAGTCTCCCAAATGTTTATAGCTCATAGCAGAGCATTCAATATGCCATCCAGGACGACCTTTTCCCCAAGGGGAATCCCAAGAAGGTTCATTGGGTTTAGCAGATTTCCATAGTGCAAAGTCGATGGTGTTCTTTTTGCGCGTATTGACTTGTATACGTGTTCCTGTACGTAAATCTTGAGGTGATTGTCCGCTCAATGTTCCATAAGAGGCAAACGTTGCAACATCATAATATACATCACCTTCTATTTGATAGGCTTTATTTTGTTCAATGAGAGTTTCAATGAGCGAAATAATATCGTTGATATGTGTACTGACATAAGGCTCAATAGTAGGAGGGAGTACACTGAGTTTTTCCATGTCATTGTTGTATTTTTCGGCATAATGATGCGCTAACACTAAGGGGTCTTGTTTTCTTTCATTGGCACGAGCAATGATTTTATCATCAACATCTGTAATGTTACGTACAAAAGTGACATCGAATCCAAGCCATTGAAAACAACGACGGATCATATCAAATACGATAGCAGAGCGTGCATGACCTAAATGCGCAGTATCGTAGGTCGTTGGACCACAGACATACATGGAAACACAACCTTCGCTCAGTGGTGTAAAAATCTTTTTCTTGTTGGCTAATGAATCGTATATTTTAAGTGGCAATGTCATGATGTGTTTGTTCGTATTTTACGAAACCAAGGAAGAATAAAATAGAGTGCTAATAGAATAAGTAATACAAAAAAGAAAGGAACATACCAATAATCGACAGGATGCTGTTCATCAAGCAAGACAAGGGTGTCTTCTGATAGGTTGAGGTTGTTTCTGTTATGAACATATCTTTGTAATGGTTCATGAAAAGGAAGATCTCGAAGGTAACGAAGACGACCGGTATATTGTTCCCGCGGTGGTGTTTTTGATACAGGTTTTGGATCATAAATAGCTTGATGTAACCAAATTTTAGAGTTTGAATCTAAAAAAGGAACGAGATAAAATTCTCCTTTAGTTTTTTTACCAGAAAGTATTTGGGCGACTAAAGAGCGATCCGGTTTTGCATCCAATGTCAAAAAACTATTGTTCTTGGAAGATTCTAAAAGTTCTGCAACTGAACGAAAATGAAGGGGTGTTTTGTTTTGGAAGGAAAACATCAAATCAGGGAAAAGATTGATCCACAGATAGAGACAAAACACTAAAACACTCAGTGTAAGCAAAGGTCTCTTTGTTCGTGATGTTTTAAGGGATGTGTCTGTAGAATTTGTGGGTGGGAGATTCTGTGTTGTTGTGGTGTATTGTGTATTTTGAGTGTTATCCTGCATAATCAAGCGTCTTGTTTGAATCAGATATGGTTCTATGTATCATGAAATCTTTGATTTTTCAGGGTTTCTACCATCATACATTGACTCAATAGGTTTATACGATAGAAACTCCAATTTTGTGGAGATGACCGAATTACCATTAGAGCAACAAAGTAGTCGTTCACGGCCATGGTCCGTGATGGCTACTGTTTCTATTGCTGATACCTTGCTTGGACAATCTATGGGATATCTTTGGATCGAAGGTGAAGTCGCTTCGGTATCTAAAGCCGCGAGCGGACATCTCTATTTTACATTGAAAGATAAGAAAGCACAGCTTTCTGCAGTCATGTGGAGCAGTCATGTACAGCGGTCTGTGAATATTGAACAGGGAAGTTTTGTTTGTTGTTATGGGAAACTAGGTATTTATTCTGGTTCTGGTCGTTTTCAATATTATGTACAACAAATTATTTTAGCCGGTGTTGGTACGGATGCGCGTATGCTTGCTGCCCTTAAAAAAAAGCTTCAGGATGAAGGGTTATTTGATCAAGATCGAAAAAAACCATTACCATTTATTCCAACGCGTGTTGGTATTGTTACCTCAAGAGTAGGTGCCGCGTTACATGATATCGTTCGTATCATATCTGTACGATTTCCTGTGCCGATATTGGTTGCTGATACCTTAGTTCAAGGACATGAAGCACCTGTTCAGATTGTTCGTTCAATAAACAAAATAGCCACACATGATGTCGATGTTATTATTCTTAGTCGTGGTGGTGGCTCTGCAGAAGAATTGGCTGCATTTAATCATGAAGACGTTGTTCGTGCCATTGCTGATTGTAAGATCCCTGTCATCAGTGCTGTCGGACACGAAACCGATACAAGCTTAACCGACTATGTGGCCGATCACACAGCATCAACACCATCCAATGCCGCAGAAATAGTTGTACCTGTTCAGAGAGATTTATATGCTCTGCTTTGCAGGGAACAAGACAGATTGTCGAGTGATATAAAGCATTGTTTTGCTGAAGCACGGTATGGGTTAGAGCATCGAACGACACAGATAAACTATGCTATTGAAAAACTGATACATCATCATTCACAACGGCTCAATAAACAAGAAAAAAATCTTTCGGGTGTAGATCCGATGCATCGTATGAAGCGTGTGAAAGCACGTTTAATGCAGTTGTCTCAACGACAAACCAGTGCGATGGCACAAAAACTTTATGATCAGAAAACATATTTTCTTCAACTGGCCTCTCGTCTTGATGCGATGAATCCACTTGATGTTTTAGATAGAGGTTATTCGATTGTAACAAAGAAAGACACAGTGATTCATCAAGCCTCTCAATTGTCTAAAGGAGATAATATTTCGATACAGGTATCACAGGGAAAGATTGAAGCAACGGTGCGAAAAATTTGATATCACAACAAACAATTCTTGAGATGTCTTCTCAACATAATTGGATTGCCGTAATAGGTTTTCCGATTGAACATAGTCTGTCACCATCTCTTTATGAAGCAGCATTTGTTTCTATGAAGAAACAAGGGGTATGTTTTCCCGTGTTGGTTTCTCCAGATAATCTCTATCAAACAGTCGAATTATTTCGAAAAAATAAACCACGTGGATTTAGTGTGACGATGCCGCATAAAGAAAAAATTATTGCTTATCTTGATAAGCTTTCCCCGATGGCTGAAAAAATCGGTGCAGTCAATTGTGTTGTTTGTTCTCAAGGATTGTTAATAGGTCATAATACGGATGCGCCTGCTTTTATAAACAGTCTTCGAGATTCTTTGGGGTCACCTTTATTAGGTAAAAAGATACTTCTTCTTGGTGCAGGCGGTGTGGCACGTGCTTGTTATTATAGCCTTATTAATGAAGGGGCAGATGTTAGTGTTGTGGCACGTAACACCACGAAAATTGATTGGATCAAAGCGTTAGATTGGAATCAATTAAAGAATGAATCATCTTCATGGGAGGTTATTGTTGATTGTACGTCGTTAGGACAAGGTGGTGATTGCATAGATCTCAATTGGTTTCCTGATCTTGAATGTGTCATGTCGCTAACTTATCATCAAGATAATGCATTGCTAATGAATGCTCGGAACAAAAACTACAAGACAATCAATGGACTTGATATGTTTGTTTTACAAGGTGCTCATGCTCTTTCTTTATGGATGGGACACCCCATTGCTCATCATGTTATTTCTGCCATGAAACAATCTCTTGTCAATCAATTAAAAAGCTCATCTTAATAGATTCATGAGGGAAGATAAAATAGGAATTGCCGTTATCGGAATTGGTTCTTGGGGGAAAAATTATGTGCGAATTTTTTCAAAACACCCACAATGTCGCTTGGTATTTGTTTGTGATCCGAATAGAGACACTTGGCATTTTGCTAAACAACAAGTACCTGATGTTAAAACCACAGTGGATTTTGAAGAAATTCTTTCCTGTGATGATGTAGATGCTATTGTTTTGGCTACACCAGCCTCTTTGCATCATAAACTGGCATTACAAAGTCTTAAAAAAAATAAACACATTCTTATTGAAAAACCCATTGCTTTTTCTTACCAAGAAGTTTGTTCTATAGCTAATGCATCAGGAGATTGTGTTGTGATGCCAAGCTATGTTTTAGGATTTCATCATGGATTTTTGAAATTTCTTTCTATTGTACAATCACCTGATTTTGGAACAATTCAATGGATCGAAACATTTCGAACTCAATGGGGCAAAGTAAGAAATGTTGAAAATGTTCTTTATAGTTTTGCTCCGCATGATTTGTTTATGCTCTCTGTTCTTTTAAAAGAACTTCCTCTGTCAGTATCTGCTTTTGGAAGTGCTGTGATTCTTCCACAACGCATCGATAGTGCTCATGCTCATTTTACTTGGAACAATAATATATGTGCAGATGTTTGTGTATCCTGGATTTCTTTATATAAACAGCGAACGATCAAAGTTGGTTCAAATACTAAATTAGTGTGTCTCGATTTTTTAAAAAACACAATTCGTATTTCTTCTTACCCGAAGCATAATGAAACAGTTCATGAATCAGATTTTGTTAACGAAGAAATTTTATTGAAAGAATCGAAGCCACTTGATATACAGTGTGACTTTTTTATTCGTTGTATTTTACAACAAATTCCTCCACCAATAACTATAGATACAGCTTGTCATGTGGCAATGATGTTAGAAAAAACACAACAAGCAATGATGTTAGAAAAAACAATTACATTCCATAGTTGCAATGATTGATGTTTTTGATGACTAATAAAAATTAACGTGTTTTCAGAATTGAAGTACCACCAGATCGTATATTTGTCTTTTGTGATTTGGATTGTCTCTCCAGTCCATTGATAGCACTAGAAGCATCTTTTCCGTAAAACAAAGATGCTTGTGTTGATGAATCGCCTTTGCCTTGTTGGATTTGAAGTTCAAAAGCCTTTTTGAATGCAAATCCTGTATTCTCCGAAAGATATCGTGGACGGCATCCTGATATAGCGCTAAGTATAAATACGAGTAATATAAATTTATAAAAATGATGTGTCATTTAGATTCTCCTAATGTTTAACTATCATTATAGTTTATTTTTCAATTGTTGTGATTGTTTACGTAACTGTTCGGCTTGGTTAGATTTGTTTTTGTATTGATAAATCAGCGCGAGATTCTTAAGCGTATCGATTTCAGAATTGACAGTGCGAAACATCCGTTTTGCTTTGTCCATTTCGTTCCGTTTTCCATAAGCAAATCCTAAATTATTATAAGCGATAGATAGCGATGGATCGAGTGCTAACGCCATTTCTAATTCTCGAATAGCGTCATCTATTTTTCCTGATAAATAGAGCGAAAACCCTAAATTATTGTGATAATCAGCGCGTTGTGGTTGATATGTAATAGATTTTCGATGATAGAATAAGGCTTGATCGGGTTTTCGCTGTAGATCATACAAAATAGCGATGCCAGCACAAACTTTGGGATTTTCAGGATGCCGTTGAAGAATTTGTAAAAAATGTTTTTCAGCTTGTGGATAAAGACCAAGATCTCGGAAAACGGTTGCATAGAGAATATGGGCTTCAACATTGTTAGGATCGTTAACTAATGTTCTTCTTAACAGTGGAATTGCTGCTTCTAGCGCACCTTTTTTGATATAGATTTGTGCAATCTCTAAAGGAAGCGTTTTAGATGCCTGCTGTAATGTTGTGTCATGTTGTGTCGCAGAACAGCCAAAATTCAGGCTTAACACAAGCACGCAGAGACAACTGCAGAGACAACTAAAGTGACGCACCTAACTCCATAATCGGTGGCCCCAATAATAACACCATAGATACAGGCATAAAAAACAGGGTCAGTGGCAATGTAATTTTAGCAGAGAGTGCTCCTGCGGTTTCTTCAATTTTGCTCAACTGTGATCTCCGTGATGATTGGATGTAATTTTCAAGGCTTTCTGTAATGGGGGCACCCAATCCATCTGCTTGAGATAATACACTACAGAGCGTTTCAATTTCTTCAACTTGGGTTCGTGTTGCTAGATTTTTTAGTGCAATTGCTAATGGAACATGAGCGGCAATTTCTATGGAGGTTATTCGAAGTTCTTCAGCGATTGTTGGAGCAGCTTTTCTCAGATCTCCTCCAATGCGTTCGAATGAGTCGTTGAGTGAAAGACCTGAATCAACACAGGTTAGTAACAAATCTACTGTTAGGGGTAGTTCTTTGCGGAGTTTAACCGATCGAGATTCACTTTTGTTTTTTAAATACATGGTAGGCAGAATGAAACAACCGATCAAAACAACAGAGCCGATGACTGTAAGGAGAAATCCCTCAAGAATAAATAAACAAATGAATGAAATAGGAAGGGCGATGAGGGTAAATTTTGCTTTTTCTTGTGTAAATTGGAGTACAGGATCCTCACCGACATAACCTGCTCTGAGGAGTGTTTTTTGAAGTGACATTAACTGTTCTTTGTTTTTTGGATATAATTTTTGGGATAATATTTTAATCAATTTCTGCCATATGAATGAGGTGATACCAATCTGTGAGATCTTGTTTTGTGATTCCTCATCCTGTGAGTCATAGTCTTGTAATATTGTATTTTCAGACATAGGATCATACATTTGTGATTCAATTGAAGATTTTATGGCTTGAATCTTTTTACTCCGAGCACTTTTCAAGATTATGATCGAGATTATTAAAGAAACGCTTGAAAACAATAATGCCATTAGGGTGATATTTTCTTCAGATTGAACTTTAAATATCAAGCCATCAAGCCAGTTATCAAACCATGCAATGATTATATTATTTATCATGTCATTTCCTGTCTATGAGTCTGAGATTTTTTTTGTCATATTACGAATGACCATGACACCTAAAAACCACCAAAACGCTGATGCTGCCAGAAGTTTCAATCCACCTAATGTGCCAAACAGTTTATTGGCATAGTCTTCATCCATATAAGAAAAAAGAAGGACAAGTATTGGTGGCATGAGTGATAACATTTTTGCAGAGGCTCGTCCTTGAGCTGTTAACGCGAGTAATCGCAGTTTGTAGGATTTTCGTTCACGACCAAGGTTACTCAATCGATCTAACACACTGATTAAATTTCCTCCGGTCATTTCTAAGGTAGATACCGCTACTGCAAATGCATTAATTGTGGGTAAATTCGGGACACGTTTCGATAGACGATCCATACAAGCACTTAACGGTCTCCCTAACGAATGTTCTTCGACCACTTTTGTTAACTCCGTTGCAAGTGGTTCTTGAATTTCTTTGGCAGCAAGAGAAAGTGCTTTGGCTAACGAATGACCTGTTCGCAAGGAAAGAGAAATGAGTTCAATAGCTTGTGGCATCAAATCATCACAACGTTGTCGGTGTTTTTTGCGTGAAGTATAGATGTGATAGTATGGAATTCCTGCTCCGATCAATGAAAGGATTATTCCTATAATATGATCAGCAAAGGTTAACCCAAGCATCATGCCTGAAAATCCTGCACCAACAGTGTAGAAAATAAACAAAGAAACGGACCAATCGACGTGACTTTCCTCAAGAGAATTCGCCAGCAAGTTGTCCACTTGGAGATCTTGTTTTAATAGCGATTCCTCCTCTTCTTTCTGCATCAAAGGAAGACGTTTTCGAAGAAGAGCTTGTCGCTCAAGGGTTTTGGTTTTTGCAAAAAGAGTGATGAACCCAAATCCACAAAGAACAGCTAAGAATGTAGTGACACCAAGAAAAGAGACAGACATAAGAAAAAGTACTTACCCAGATAAAAGTCCTGCATTAGAGAATCGTTCGGACAGCGTTGTTTTTGATTTTAGTACATGCCGTCCAGAAATGTTACCTTTTTTATCAACGTGATCAATATCAAAAGCAAAAATGGGTTGAATTTCAATGGATGCCCCATTAACTCCTGTAACTTCTGCAATTTCAGAAACACGACGGGATCCATCTTGATACCGTGAGACATGGATAATGACATGTATCGCACTGGCAATCATTTCTGCCATTGTTGTTTCCGTTAGCGGTGTACCTGTCATACCAATCATGGTCATGAGTCGTCCGGTAACATCCTTTGCAGTATTGGCATGGATGGTCGCAAGTGATCCATCGTGACCTGTGTTCATGGCTTGTAACATGTCAAGAACCTCAGCACCACGAACCTCCCCGATAATAATTCGATCAGGACGCATCCGAAGTGAATTTTTTACCAAATCACGAATCGAAATTTCACCTTTTTGTTCTATGTTAGGAGGTCTTGATTCAAGTCGGACAGTATGTGGTTGTGATAAAGCCAGTTCTGCAGCATCTTCAATGGTGACGATTCGTTCATCGTCAGCAATATAAGAAGATAGAACATTGAGCATGGTTGTTTTTCCTGAACCTGTACCACCGGCAACCAAAATTGAAGCATGCGCACGAACAGCAGCAACCATATATTGTAAAATCTCTTTGGAGAGGACATTTCGTTCTATTAAGTTAGGACCTGTGAAACGTTTTTTGCTAAATCGTCGAATAGATAATGAAGGGCCATCAAGTGCCAGTGGTGGTATAATGGCGTTAACACGAGACCCATCGTTAAGACGAGCATCGACCATAGGTGATGATTCATCAATACGTCGTCCAATTTGTGCTGTAATACGTTGAATGGTATGGAGTAAATGGGTGTTATCGCGGAAATATATATTTGTTAATTCTAATTTTCCGTGACGTTCTATATATATTTTGCTGTATCCATTAACCAAAACATCGGTGATGGAATCATCGGCAAAGATTTTTTCTAACGGCCCATAGCCTATAATATCATTGAGCAAATCTTCAACAATACGATCTTGTTCATTTGGACTGAGTGCTACATCAGTCTCTTGTGCGACCTGTCTTAAAGCGTCTTCAAGTTTTTTTTTAGTTTGCTCTTGGGTAAGCCCCGCCATCTTTGTAAAATCAATGGAGTCAATAATTTGATTGTGAAGTTGTTGAACAAGTGCTTTAAGATCTTGTTCATTCAAATTTGATATTGATGCCGGTGTATTATCGTATTGATGCTGCGTGTTAGGCGTCGTTTTTGCAAATGGTCGCGTTTGAGGTTGTTTGATACGATTTGCAAGTTTCATGATAATTATTTTCCAAACAAACGACTCAAAAGAGAGCCTGATTGAGGTGGTGTCATTAGACTCGAGTCATCGGCATATTCCTCTTTGATGGTGATTCGTTGAGCCATTTCTTCAATACTTTCTTCCAATAACGTGGCTTCACTGGTGCTACAAAGAGGATTGCCTTCAGTAAATGCTGTTTGTACTTGTTTTGAGTTTTCAGGGATAATACCTTCAATTCTCAAAGAAAGTGCTTGTTCAATTTCGTGTACATGAATTTGTGGATTGTTAGTCATACGATTAATCACTAAACATAGTCGATCCGCGTTGTACCCTAGTTGGGTAAATAAGGTAATAACTCGTGCTGCACGTCGAATTGAAATAACATCGGGCGTTACAACCAAGACAACCTGATTTGTCACATCTAATGTTGCAATGGCACAGTCACTAAAATCACGTACGCCATCAATGATAACATGATCAAACACATCCGACAAGCGAATGACAAGCCCCGTCAATTTATCAACAAAACTGTCATCAATATCCGTGACATGGGCTGTCTGTGTGAGAGCATAAATCCCTGAGCTATGATGATCCATTCTTCGTTTGATTAAACTTTCACCAAACAATGTTTCATCTTTGAGTAGGCTTCCAATTGATGTCGTTGGTGTCATATCTAAAGCAACAAAGACATCTCCAAGTTGAAGATCAAGATCGATAAGACATGTCGATTGTCCTAATCGTGCTAAATATGCCGCCATACTTACCGAAAGCATGGTTGCTCCTGCACCACCATTACAGGAAAAAAACAAGACCGATTGAGCAGGAATTCTTTTTTCTGCGGCTACATTCTTAGATGAAGAGGGAGGTTCTTTTCCAATAATCTGTAATTTTGTTTGTTCTTGATCAAAAGCTTCTTCACCACCGGCTCCTTGATGAAGGGGCTCATCATTGAGATGGACAGCAACCGTATTAACGGCTCCTTCATTGAGATGGAAAGCAACCTTGGTCTCTTCATTGGTCATGAAGAAATTCCTATCGTTTAAAA
>JABAAV010000034.1 GCA_014238595.1 Myxococcales bacterium
CGTGCCGTAAGAAGATAGGCATCACGTAAACGATGTCCAAAAAAATATTGTCCGGTGAGTCCAACACCTATCATGTCGGAAAAGTAATAACTCAATTGCAGTTCAGCAACATATTGTTCGATCAAAGAATCGAAGATGGTTAACCCTCCTCTTGGTGTTATAAAAAACTTGTTTTTCAGTGGAAAAGGGTTATCGACTACAGAGACAATATAGTAAAGAGAAGGATCAGCGGTTATAGGTTTCAGTTTAGATGTTGGTGTTATGGATGGCTCATCATCAATTTCATTTTCACTATCAGATGTGTCAGTATCGTCATCATCAAAAATAATTTCATCACCTTGATTGTCATCTGCAAAAACAGGTGTTGTAAGTCCAAAATACAACAGAAATAAGCTGCTCAATAAACTACAAGAAAAAATACGAGAAATCAGATTAAACATGATATGTTTTGTGTTTAAAGAAGAATCGTGGAGTCTACAGGTAGATTCTTATCTCTGCAAGCATTACTTTGAACGGATGTTATAAACAGAGAGACATGAAAACAAACAATCTTTATCTTGGATTATGACACGAGATACAGTGCATCAATGAATTCATCAGCTACAAATGGCTTTAGATCGCTAGCGACTTCGCCAATACCAATAAAGCGAATAGGAATGTTAAGCTGATCGCATAACCCCAATATAACCCCGCCTTTGGCTGTTCCATCCAATTTAGTGATGATCAATCCAGTGAGCGGTGTTGCTTCTTTGAAATGTTTTGCTTGAGCAATAGCATTCTGTCCCGTTGTTCCATCAATGACTAACCAAGTCTCATGAGGGGCAGATGGCAACGCTTTGTTGCAGACACGTTTAATTTTGCTGAGTTCGTCCATCAATGTGACTTTGGTATGTAATCTTCCTGCTGTATCAATGAGAATGAGATCATAATTATTGCTGATACCATGTTTGATGGCATCAAAAATCAAAGATGATGGATCTTTAATTTTGTCATCAAGATAAATGTCCGCATGGGTTCGTTTTGCCCAAATAATCAATTGTTCAGTGGCCGCAGCACGAAATGTATCTCCCGGAACGAGTAATACTTTTTTGCCTTCAGCAACAAATCGTGATGCTAATTTTCCGATTGATGTTGTTTTTCCCACACCATTGACGCCTACCATTAAGAGGATTAGCGGAATATGCCGTTCAAATTGCAAGCAAGATGAAGGAAGATTGACCATTTTGTGAGAAATATTTTTCAAATGATTCCATAATTCATCAACATTTGTTGTTGGATTATTTTTAAGATGTTGAAAAAATTTATCCACTGTTTGATGACCAATATCAGCAGTTAAAAGGATTTCTTCTATCTCATTGAGGACATTGTCATCAGGCGTTTGTTTTGAAAAAAGTTCAGAGAGTGTTGACACAAAACCTTCGCGTGTTTTAGTGAGTCCTTCGTGAATAGAAATTTGATAAGGTTCATTGTCTTGTTCTTTTATACGGGGCTGAATTGTGTTTTTTCGACGTATCCTGATAAATCCATATAATAAAAATAAGATGATTAGTGGAGATAGTACATAATAGATCTCTATTTCAATCATGGGGCAAAAATCTTAACAGAAATGATATGTTTCAGGAATCTGTGGTACGTATTTATTCGTATTCTTCTTTAAAATATCGAGAGAATGAGCAATGTTAGAGATATAACAAGTTTTTGAGAAATTTATGCGAATCAAACGAATAGAAGCAGTAGGATTTAAGTCCTTTAGTGATCGAGCCGTGTTTGATATCAACGAGCCCATTACTGGCGTTGTTGGTCCCAACGGTTGTGGTAAATCGAATGTTGTTGATGCAATTCGATGGTGTATGGGCGAACAATCTGCAAAACATTTGCGTGGAATGGCAATGGAAGATGTCATATTTTCCGGTTCTGAAACACGAGGTCCAGCGGGAATGGCAGAAGTATCGTTAACGTTTGATGAAGTTGATTTTTCACCTCAAGCGACCGTTGCCTCAGTCGTATATGACCAAGATTTAGATTCGATTGATGTCGAGACAGACGCTGAAGATACAACTGATATTACATCCGATGAAATATTAGATGACGCTGACAGTTTTAAACCAATGACTGTAGATTTCAGTCATTATGATGAAGTTACCATTACAAGGCGAATGTTTCGTGATGGCGGATCTAGTTATTTTATTAATAAAATTCCATGTCGTCTTCGAGATGTTACTGAGTTTTTTCTGGGAACAGGTACAGGGACTAAAGCTTATTCAATCATTGAACAAGGACGCATTGGGATGATTGTTTCATCAAGACCACAAGATCGTCGGCTTCTCATTGAAGAAGCGGCGGGAGTGACAAAGTTTCGTTCCAAAAAGAAGGCCGCTGAACGAAAATTGTTAAACACGAAAAAAAACCTTGATCGTGTGCGAGACATCACAATTGAACTTGCGAAACAAACTGAACAATTACGAAAGCAGTCAGAGAAAGCACAGCAGTTTCGTGAATACAAAACTGAAATGAAAGATCTTGATTTGTGGGAGAGTTCTCATAAATATTTTGTGGTGCAACAAAAAACAGAAGCTGTCGAAGTAAAACAGAGAGAAAACGCAGAAAAAACGCATTCCGTTCGTGCTGAATTGACGACAAAAGAAGCAACTATTGCATCAGGGCGAACAGAAATGACACTTGAAGAACGTCGATTGAATAAATTACAAGAAGCTAACTATGAGCTGACCAATCGTATTAATTTGAGCGAAGGGAAAATAGTACATCACACAAAAGAAATTGAAGATCTATTTGTGAGAATCAGCAACGAAACAAAAGAACAAGAAAGAGTTGTTGAACAAAAGAACAAAACATTGACACAATTAGCCAATGTCTATGAGCAAATCAAAGAAATTGAAACAAAAACCATAGAACACAAAAATATTATTAATCAATACGAAGAAGCTTTGTTAAAAGAGGTGAGGCATTTTGAAAACAGTAAAGAATCACTCGAGGATAAGCGACAAAAAACAGAACAAGCACGAACGTTGCTTACGCAAGCAGACATTCATCAAAAATCAAATATTTTGAGAAACAAAGAATTTGAACAACATTCGCAACGATTGGTTGAAGATCGAAAACGATTGATTGAAGCAAAAGATTGTTTAGATATTGTTTTAGATGAACAAAAAACAAACGTTGCATTGTTAAAACAAACTAAGCTTGATTTGAATGTTCAACAGGAAGATATGAAACATAAGATTTCTGAACGCAACGTTCAAATACTCGAATTGGAAACAAAGAGAGAGCGTTTGTCTGAAGAAAGCAGAAAACAAGAATCAAGACTTACGGTTCTTAATGAAATTCAAGAAAAACACGAAGATCTTGAACATGGAACTCGTACTATTATGAACGATGTTGAAGGTGAATCAACATTGCAAGGTATTGAAAAATTGCTTATCGACTCAATTACAGTTTCGTCTGAACTAGAACAATCTGTAGAAGCAGTACTTGGCAAAGTATTGTCAAGTGTCATTGTCGATTCTTATCAAGCTGGGACAGATGCCATCGCTTTTCTTAAAGAAAAATCCGCAGGGCGTTCTTTTTTTGTACCGCGTAATCTCAAGAGAAAATCATCATCAATGATTTCAAAACAAGGCATTCAAGGTAATTTGGTTGAATTTATTACATGTGATGATGAAATTAGACCAATCGTCAAATCTCTTTTTGCTGATTGTTGGTTGGTTGATACTATCGATTGTGCACTTGCTTGTCGATCTGACGGTGTTAACGCTGTTTTTGTTACGAAAGATGGTGATGTTTTAGAAACCAATGGTGTGTTGTCAGGAGGATCGAATAATAAAACCAGTATTCTTGCACAAAAAAGAGAAATTAGAACACTCACAGAAACGACAACATCGCTTAAAAAAGAATTGTTTGTCCTCGAGGAGAAACTCTTTGTTGCCAAAGAGGGTTATGTCAACATGACAACAATCGTTGACAAATTACACATGGATGTTCGTACCAGTGACGTTGACATTCATGGTCTTGAACAAGACCTTCTGCGTAAACACAATGAATTAGAAGGTATGAAGGATCGAAAAATCCGTCTTGACAAGGAAATTGATGAGATTCAAAAAAACATTCAAGACATTGCTGATGATAATACAAAAACAGAGGAGATTTATGTCTCTTCAGAAAAAACGCTTAAAGATTTTCATGATGCGATAGACACCATGTCTACGACACTTAACCAAGCTGAAACTTCCATGAATGACAGAAAAAAACGTCTTGAAGAAGGTCGTGTGCATTATGCAGGAATTGCTGCAAAAAAAGAATCATTAGAACAACAACATGCTCAACTTGATGAATTAAGTCAAAGTATAACAATACAAGAAGAAGCATTATCATCTTCAATAAAAAAATATAAAGAACGTAATAACATAGTACGAAATGAATCTGAAACACTTAATTTAGATTTGAAAACTATGAAAGAAAAAATAACCAATGACACTCAAGTTTTCAATGAAGCACGAAGTCGTTATGATGAGTTACGTGAATCAATGCACAGTCAGGAATCGATTGTTTATGATCTTCGAAAAGAAATTGAATCATTGATGAGTGTGGCATCTCAAACAGAGTTAAAACTCCAAGAGTATCGTTCGAAGAATCAGCAATTAATCGAGGGAATTTATGAGCGTTATGAATTGAATCTCATCGAGCATGTTGAAGTGTTTCATCAACGTGGTTCCATTACAGACGCAGACAAAAAAAGACTTAAACAGGTAAAAGGGATCGTTTCTAAAATGCAAGGGACGGTCAATCTTACTGCCATTGAAGATTACAATGAAGTATCGAGTCGGTATGAGTTTTTGATAGGCCAGCGTGATGATTTACACAAAGCTGTTCATCAACTTGAACAAGCCATTGATAAAGTGAACAAATCTTCTCGTATTTTGTTTCAAGAAGCATTTGATTCTATTAACAAACAATTCCAGCTTTTGTTTCCACGTTTGTTTTCTGGAGGGAGAGCTTCTTTAGTGTTGAATGTTGATGATAACAAAGATTTGTCAGAAGCGGGTGTTGAGATTATGGCGCATCCTCCTGGTAAAAAGAACACTACGGTTGAGCAATTGTCAGGTGGAGAAAAAGCTCTTACAGCCGTGGCATTAGTGTTTTCTATTTTTCTGTTTAAGCCGTCACCTTTTTGTCTTCTTGATGAGGTTGATGCTCCGCTTGATGATGCGAACGTTGATCGCTACAACGACATGATTATGGAAATGACTGATCGTTCTCAATTTATTATCATCACACATAACAAACGTTCCATGACCATTGTCGACAAGCTCTATGGCGTAACCATGCAAGAACCCGGTGTATCCAAATTGGTTTCTGTTGATTTAGCTAAAGCAAATTCCAAAGGATTTGCTGCATAACAATCGCTATACCATTCGTTATAATTTTTGATGATCTGGATTACTAAATCGGTTCAAATTATCAGGTAATTCAGATACGGTTGCTGGCAATGTTAGATCGGGATGCAGTGCAATAGCACGTGCAAGCAGATCTTCTACGCTCTCGATACGGTTGGGATCAGGCAGACAGCATTCTACAGGACACACGGATTGACATGCTTCATAATCATGAAATCCGATACATTCGGTACATCGATTGGGATCGATAATATGGATATCATCGCCTTCACTGATAGCTTCGTTAGGACATTCTGGAACACATGCTCCACAGTTAATACACTCATCAGTAATAAAGGTTGCCATAATTTGATTCCTCTTTAAGTTTAAGCAAGTATGGAATAATAAACGATCTCGGTCTTTTTTACCACAAAGATATCGAAAAAAATCTTTTCGAATTGATTTGCATGGCAAAAGCATTGTTGTTAGATAAAACTCGTTATGACTATAGATTCAAATAAAAAAAAGATTATTGTGGCGATTGATGGCCCATCTGGTTCTGGCAAATCAACAGTGGCTCAGAATTTAGCTTTATCAATCGGCTATAATGTATTGGATACTGGTGCATTGTATCGCTCAATTGCTTTGCAGGCAGTGCGGTGTGGAGTGTCTTGGGACAATGCTGTTGAATTAGAAAAGATTAGTCAGAAATTATCTGTGACATTTAAAACCTATCGTCATGGGACTAAAGTTTATATGAATGGTGAAGATGTGAGTGCATTGCTTAGAAATCCTCATATTGCTGATGGTGCTTCACGGCTTTCAACATTTTCAATAGTCCGCAGTGCCTTGCTTGATTTACAGCGACAAATGGGCGAAAGGGGCGGTATTATTGCTGAAGGAAGAGACATTGCTAGTGTTGTTTTCCCTCAGGCCCCTGTAAAGATCTTTTTGACCGCATCTTTAGCTAAAAGAGCAGGGCGCAGGCATGCTGAATTCAAAACCAAGGGTATTGTATTGCCACTCGAACAAATTACTGAACAAATATCTGTACGGGACCAGCGAGATCGTAATAGAGAGATTGCACCTTTACTATGTACAGAGGATGCAGAAACCATAGACTCCTCTTTTTTAAGTGTTGATGAGATTGTCGATCAGATTAAATGTTTAATATTAGTGGCTGAAAAGCAGTGATATAGCGAAATCTGATTGACAAAAAGCGCTAGAGATTATAGAGGGGAACCTTCTGGTGACTTAAAAGGTCAACAAATCCAGTAGAGAGGCAGATATTTAATAAGGCTTATGCAACAAGAACAGAGTTTTGAATCACTATTAGAGGCAAGTTTTACAAAAAACCCCATTTGTGAAGGTGACATCGTATCCGGTGTAGTTGTTGCCATGAACGATGATTTCGTCACAATCGATGTCGGCTATAAATCCGAAGGAATCGTTGCGATTGATGAATTTCGTGGCATCAATGGTGAGGTTGGTATTGAGGTCGGTAATCAGGTTGAGGTTCTTCTTGAAGGTGGAGATGACACAACGGATGGGTGTCGTCTTTCCAAAGTGAAGGCAGATCGTCTAAAAGTCTGGAGTGAGATTTCTGAAGCTTGTGAAAAGGATTCTTTTATTGAAGGAACAATTGCTTCTCGCGTCAAAGGTGGACTGAGCGTTCTTATCTATGGCGGTGTGAAGGCTTTTTTACCTGCATCACAAGTTGATCTACGTCCGACTCGCAATTTAGATGCGTTTATTGGGCAGAGTTATCACTTTCGTGTCATCAAATTCAATAAAAAACGTGGAAATATTATACTAAGCAGACGTGTGCTTTTAGAGAAAGAACGCATTGCCTTGCGTGAATCTACGTTGGAGGCATTGAAAGAGGGACAAATTGTTGATGGTGTTGTCAAAAATCTCACAGAATATGGCGCATTCATTGATCTTGGTGGTATCGATGGACTTCTTCATATCACTGATATGAGTTGGGGGCGGGTGAACCATCCGTCAGATATGTTCAAACCCAACGATGAAGTTCGTGTCAAAGTTTTAAAATTTAACGAAGATACAGAGCGTGTTGCCTTGGGTCTTAAACAAATCACTGAAGATCCATGGGTTGCTGTCCCCGAAAAATATGTTCCTGGTACGGTGGTTCGTGGCAAGGTTGTTTCACTTAAAGATTACGGTGCATTTATCGAACTTGAAGAAGGTATAGAAGGTTTGGTGCATGTATCTGAATTCTCTTGGACAAGACGTCTTACGCATCCTTCAAAAATGGTTGAGCTTGGCGAAATGGTCAAAGCCGTAGTACTCGATGTTGACGTGGATGAAAAACGTGTTTCATTGGGTATCAAACAACTTGATCCTAACCCATACGAACAACTCAAAGAACGTTATCCGATTGGAAGTATTGTCAAAGGACAAGTTCGTAATGTTGCAGAATTTGGTGTGTTTGTTGAAATTGAAGAAGGTATTGATGGCTTAGTTCATATTAGTGATATCTCATGGACACAACGTATTCGCCAACCTTCGGAAATATACAATAAAGGTGATGAAATTGAAGCTGTGTTGTTAGAAGTTGAGACAGACAGTGAAGGCAAACCCAAAATCTCGTTAGGTGTTAAACAAATGATACCTAATCCATGGAAGCGTATTGCTAAAGATTATCCTATTGGAAAGACTTTTGCTGCCAAAGTTCTTCGTGTTTCTGACTTTGGAGCTTTTGTTGAACTTGAAGAAGGCATTGAAGGGTTGATTCATATTTCTGAAATTTCAGAGGATAAAATCAATGATCTAAGTGAAGTTATGAAACCTGATCAAACTGTCAATGTTCAAATTATTTCGATCGATTCTGAAGAGCGCAAAATAAGTCTTAGTTTGCGTGCTGCTCAACGTCAAGCTGAATTGGCAAATATCCAAGGCTATGGCAAGGACGAGAGTGGTGGTGCGACACTGGGTGATGTATTTGGTGAACAACTTGGTCAGACTATTGATGAAGATGATCCCAGCTCATCCGAATAAGGGTAAGCGGCAATGTCGTGTCATTTGTTTCTTTAGTTTGTAGCTGTTTGGGTTCTATTTTGATTCTGTCTGGCTGTTCGCAGTCTGACAATGTTGCATCGATTGCAGACACCTTCATTGATCATTATGTCATCAATGCGTCTCAAAAAGAGGCATTATCTTTGACGATGGGCGATGCACGAAAGCAACTAATTCAAGAAATCCAAGCAGTTGCTTCGCTTAGACAACGCAGTAATAAAATCAATAATACTAAAATATTTTATGAGCGTAGTATGTTACGCATTAAAGAAAATACAGCGAGAGTTGTTTATGACATTACTGTTAAGCGGTATGTCGATCAATCAGAACAGAGACAGGTTTTATTGTTGCTTAATAAAACCAGTGATACTGGATGGTTAGTGTCTAAGTTTGTGTTTCTTGATGGAACTTAAGGATGACTACCACGCGAATAACAGATGCTATTTTACTTCGTAGCGTCCCTTATAAAGAATCCGATGTTATTTTATCTTTTTATACATCTCAATACGGTCGTGTTTCTGCGTATGCAAGAGGAGCTAGGAATTCTCGACGTCGTTTCTCTGGAGGATTAACACTTTTAACAATAGGCAAAGCAGAATTGCACACAAGTAAACCCGATAGTTTGTGGAGGTTATCAGACTATGACGTTAATGTAGATCATACGAATATTGCGTCGAATTTAGATGCTATGATTCATGCCAGTTATGCGATTGAAATTGTGCGAGAATTAACACCGCTTGAACATCCCGACACATTGATCTTTGATTTGTTAGTGGAGTTTTTTGAATCATTATCGATACATGGTGCAGTATTCTCTGTCTTGCGTTCATTTGAGCTACGATTTTTGTCCTATAGTGGATTTGCACCTACCTTTGATCGCTGTGTGCAATGTGACACCTTGATAACCACTGAATGTGATGTTTTGTTTGACATTACGGCAGGAGGCATCGTTTGTTGTGGCGATACACAGAATGGTTTGTTGTTGTCTGAAGTTGCACGACAATTTTTGATTTCTGTTCAACAAAAACGCAGTTTTTCAGAAGTTAATGAAATTCCCATGTCTCATCGTAGCAAAGAGGGAAGCTTGTGTAGGCAAATCATGTTGTCGATTATTCAACAACATATTGGTAAACCACTGCGATCAGTGGAATTCATTCATAAAATGACATCTAAATCGGAAGATTCTTTGCATCGATCCCATGGTTAAAGTAGCCTAGCTCGAGTTCGATTATGAATATACAAGACTTAATTCTTCAGCTTCAAATGTTTTGGGGAGAACATGGTTGTCTCATTCAACAACCTATAGATATAGAAGTTGGAGCAGGAACATTTCATCCATCAACATTTCTTCGTTCATTGGGACCTGAACCCTGGAACGCTTGTTATGTGCAGCCATGTCGTAGACCCTCTGATGGTCGATATGGTGAGAATCCAAATCGTCTTGGTCAATATTATCAATATCAAGTCATCATGAAACCATCCCCAATAAACATACAAGATATCTATTTGGATTCATTAAAGAAAATAGGACTGGACACAAAGCACGATATTCGTTTTGTAGAAGATGATTGGAAATCGCCTACGTTAGGTGCGTGGGGTTTGGGTTGGGAAGTATGGTTGGATGGCATGGAGATTACTCAATTTACATATTTCCAACAGGTTGGAGGCATTGATCTGCATCCTGTAAGTGTAGAGTTAACCTATGGTATCGAACGCATTGCGATGCATCAACAAGATAAAGACAATGTGTTTGACTTACAATGGAACAATGATGTGACTTACGGTCAACTGTTTAAACAATCAGAAATTGAATTTTCTCATTATAATTTTCAATCTGCTGATATAAAACAACATGCATCGCTCTTTGAAGTTTATGAAAGCGAATGTCTACGACTTATTAAAGATCAACAGGTGTTGCCTGCATATGATTATTGCATGAAAGCATCTCATGTTTTTAATGTGCTTGATGCTCGTGGTGCAATTGGTGTGACGGAGCGGCAACGTTTTATTGCTCGGATTCGTTCACTTGCTCGTCATTGTGCACGACAATATCTAGATTCACGCAAAGAAGAAGGGTTTCCATTGCTTGGTAATTTAGGAAAACAAGCAGCACAATCGTTTGATGCAGTGGCTGACCAAGGCTTGAATGCCTCAGTAGCGGCAGCTTGTGCAGTGTTATCGGACAAAACAGAATGACCGCTTCGTTGTTATTTGAAATTGGCACTGAAGAAATCCCTGCTTCATGGGTTGTCGATGCGATAGAATCATTGTCGAGTAACGTTGTTCGATTGTTAACAGAGCAGCGACTTGATGTTGCTTCTGACAATGTTCGTGTTTTGGGAACACCACGTCGTTTGACAGTCATGGTGACAGATCTGAAATTAAAACAAAATGATGTCATTGAAGACATTATTGGCCCGCCTGCATCGCTTGCATTTGATGCTGATGGAAACCCAACACAAGTGGCTAAAGGGTTTGCTTCAAAGCAAAATGTCATTCTCTCTGATTTAAAAGTAACCGCTGTGAAAGGTAAAAAAGGAGACTATGTTGTTTATAAAAAAACAGAAAAAGGACGAGAAACTAAAGATATTTTGCCGCAGCTATTAACATCTTTACTTAAAGATATCCCTTGGCGCAAATCTATGCGTTGGGCATCATATTCCGATAGTTTTGCACGTCCCATACATTGGATCGTAGCGATGTATGACCATAATCTCGTACCATTGTCTTTCGGAGGTGTGAGTGCCGGAACACAGACTTATGGACATCGCTTCTCTTCACCACAACATATTGATTTGTCGGGGGATCATAAGGACTATGTTGATCGTTTAAGAAATGCCTTTGTGTTGGTGGATCCTCAAGAACGTAAAGAAGCGATTGAACAACAAATACATGCCTATGAACAAGAACATCAGTGGTCGGTTTGTTCAGATCCGGAACTGTTAGACGAGGTGGTTTTTTTGGTGGAATATCCCGTTGTTCTTCTAGGGGAGTTAAATACTAAATTTTTAGAGCTTCCTAGAGAGGTGATTATATCTGCAATGCGGTCACATCAGCGCTATTTTGCTGTTCAAGATAATGATGGCGATTTAGAAAACCGGTTTATTACCGTTGCAGGCTCAAATGACATTGATAGGAAAGTTGTCATTCGTGGCAATAATCGTGTGCTTGCCGCAAGGCTCGCAGATGCGGAATTCTTTTATCAACATGATACACACAAAAAACTAGAATCTTGGAATGAAAAACTGCAGACGATTGTTTTGCACGAATACTTAGGAACGTTATGGGACAAAGTGCAACGAATGACTGATTTTTCTCGGTTGTTGATTCGATATATAGACGACAAGACAGATATTGCTGTTGATACTGAAGTGTTATCAAGGGCTGTTTTGCTATGCAAGGCAGATTTGAGTACAGGGATGGTTCGGGAGTTTCCTGAATTGCAAGGTGTGATGGGCGGCTATTATGCTCGATTGAGTGAATCAGACAAAGTTGCATTGGCGATTAAAGAACATTATCTGCCACGTGGTGTTGATTCTGCTCTTCCAACAACATCTGAAGGAGCGTTATTATCTGTTATCGATAGAATTGATACGATTGTAGGTGGTTTTTGTGCTGGAATTGAACCGACGGGTTCATCAGATCCTTATGCATTGCGACGAGAAGCAATAGGTGTTTTACATATCCTTGAACATTATCAATGGGATATATCCATCACATCTATGATTGAATTATCATTGTCTGTTTTTGAGGAAAACAATATTGTTAATCATGATGACAAAGATAAGATCAAAGACAAGATCCTTCTCTTTTTTAAAATAAGATTACGAAATTTGTTAACGGAGAGATTTTCTTCAAGCTGTGTCGATGCTGCTTTGTCTGCCGATTATGATCATGTTTCGGGAGCCATTGAAAGAACAAAAGCATTGGAAAAATTGCTTGCCCAAGAAGATTTCAGAGATGTCATTCAAGTGTGTAAGCGTGTTTCAAATATTATCAAAGATAAGAGTTCATTTCAGACAGTGGATCCATCACAGTTCCAAGAAAAACAAGAAGAAGAACTATGGCAAGCACTCGATGTCGTCAAAAAAAATGTAGATCGATTAGTCTTGTTAGGTGACTATGAATCTGCGTTACGTAGCTTGGCGGATATTCAAATACCCACGGATCGTTTCTTTGAGGCTGTGCTTGTTATGGACAAAAACCAAGATCTTCGAAACAATCGGTTGTCACTTTTATATTCAGTGCATTCAGTGTTTTCTGACATTGCAGATTTTAGGTGTTTGTTATGAGAGTAGGATATATGATGTATTATGTGTTGTTATTGCTGTTGTTTGTCTCTTGTACTGCAGAAGGACAAGATGTGCATCCCAATAATAGACAGTTTTATTTTCCCTCTGGAATAGCATTAGATCCTGATGAGAATTATCTTTTCGTCAACAATGCTAATGCTGATCTTAGATTTGACTCAGGATTTGTTGGTGTCTTGGATCTAGAAAAAGTTGATTTTGTCATCAAAGATTGGTCTAGTGAAAGACGAGTAATTCCACGAGATATGAATTGTGAACGATCTTCGCTGGCACCTGAAACATTGGTCTGTGATGAAACACCCTTTGTACTTTCTTCATCTGTTCGCATTGGAAGTTTTGCAGGAGCACTCAAAGTACAATCACTCAATGAAGAAACGCTACGGTTGTTTTCTGTCGTTCGCAGCGAACCATCGATTACATGGATTGATTTTTCAACAAAAACACATGAGCTTTCTTGTTCTTCCGGTGGCGAAGATTATCCGTTTTGTGATGAAAACCATCGCTTGCACAGAGCAGGACAAGATCAAGAAGGTATACGATTGGTTTCTGAACCGTTTGGTTTTTATGTTGATGAAGATATAAATTATTTCATTACGACACACTTAGATTCAGGAAATATTACTATAGGTCATGCCCCACTGGATGATTCGCCTAATATTTATGCGGTTTTTGAAGGGTTCTCTACACAAAATTCTGTCACTGAATTGATTGGTAATAGTGCTATTGCCCGGAGAAGTTTTAATCAAAACAGTGCACAGCTTTATCTGTCTAGCCATAAAAATTCACAAATTCAGATGGTGCAAGTGTCTAAAGAGGGACAAGATATCAATGTGAATGCTTCAGGACATTTCACATTGGAGGGTGTTGGAGCTGCTTCTGAATCTAGAGGGTTACTGTTTTCTGACGATGGACAACGATTGTATGTGCTCAACCGTGATCCTCCAACACTGATCACAATAGATACATCTAACAATCTCCAAGGGATACCTAAAAATGAAACTGTTGGTGCGATAGATATCTGTAGTCGTCCTACATCGTTAGTATCTTTTGAGAAGTATCTCTATGTTGCTTGTTTTGATGCTGGAGAAATTTGGAAAATCGATGCCATTGAAGGTGTGTTTGTTGCAACAATTTCAACGCATTATGCTGTACAGCATCTTGCTGTTTCTAAAAACAAAAGAATGCTTTATGGCACAAATTTTCAACAAGATATTATTTATGTTGTGGATTTGGATGCTGGAAGCCCCTATGTTGGCTTACAGATGGGGTATCTACGAAACGAGGGACTCTAATGTTGAAACACAGCATTTGTCTAAGTATCATTTGTTTGTTTTTGATGGGATGTGATGACGAAGACACTGTTTCAGTGTCATCTGGGTTGATACGTCCATCAGACATTACATTTGCGTGTTATGGAAAACGTGATAACAATGATAGTCAGTCAGAAGCTATTCCAACAGAGTTTTGTGGCAACACATCTGGTGATGGTAATGCAAGTTTATATGAATTTGTATTGCAAGGGAAAAACAATAGCGTTGCTATTATGAGAGCAAATCTTGTCGGTATTTCTTTAATAGATTCCTCATCAACAATACCAGGATTTAATACGATTACAGTAGGTTCATCACCTGTTGGTATGGTTACTGACAGTTCAGGTTGTTATTTGATAACAGCAAACCGTGGAACATGTGACTTGTCACGGGTTAATGTCACAGCTGCTATCAAAAAAGAACAGAATGTAGTCACTCGACACGATATCGTTGATCTTCAAGGAACGCGTATTGAAGCGATGCCGACTGCGATAGGTGGGTTGAAATATAGCACTGCATCTGAACAATCTTGCCAGGATAAGGCTGCGGGATATTTTTATGTTGCTTATCCAACATGCAATATGGTTGCTGTCATCGATGCGAGCAGTGGACATGTGAAACAGTCTATTGTTTTATCTGACATGCCTGAAGTTGTTGATGGAATTGGTTCATGTGAATCTACATGTAATGATGCAAACACTGAACAGACTATTGTACTCAATGCAGATTATCCTACAAAACATCTTGTCATCGATAACCCTAGACTTTTGATTGGTGCATCCAATCGAATCCTTGTTGTTGAGCTCACTGAAGAAGGCTTAGCTGAATCAGTTCGTCATGTTGATTTGGAAGGGGCTGTTAATGTTACAGCATTAACCACAACAGGTCGCATTGATATGGGAAACAATGGAACTTCTGGGGTTTCTGATTTTGTTTAT
>JABAAV010000035.1 GCA_014238595.1 Myxococcales bacterium
AAGGATGCAGTCCTGTGGTAACAATGGCACGCGCCATTGCTGATCGTACAATGCTATAGCCATAGTTCAAAAGCGTATTAACACCTGTTTCGTTACGGTTTCGACGAAACGCTTTCCCCAATAACAAAGGCCAATAATACCGTGCGGCTTGAGCTTCAATGTTATCTGGATCTCCCGATCGAACCTGTTTGATAAAGGCTGACATTTTTGCTGTATCGGTGCCTATCCGTGCCAACACGGCTTGTTGTTGCATGATTTTGGCTTGAACAATCGACTGCCACAACCGTTTGCGAAGCGGTTTGGTTGCTTCGAGCTGTGCTCTCATGCGTTTAGATTGGACATGATGCCCTTTTAAAGGCCATATCCATGATACAGGGAGATGATTGGCACCACAAACCACAGCTACAATGCCACGATGGGCAAACTCGACTAAAAGACTGTTAGAATAGGTCAGCCCATGAGCATTGCACAACACAACAGCAATATCATCCAACGGGATCCGTGCAATTTCGGTTCGTCCTTTTGAGATAAGCATAAATCCCTGTTTGCGAGACAAATATTGCCCATCAGATTCTATTTCAATCAGACGACCAAGCATGGATTAATCAATCATAATGGGATGTCCTCGTTCATAGATTCGCCCCAAAGCATCGATATACACATGACGCATATTATGTTTTTCCATCAGCACTGATGCTGCGATCCTTTTTCCTGCTTCCGTGTTGGCTTCGTTAGGGCGCGTATAGCCAATTGAATTCCCAGACAATTTCTGAACACGATATAAATCGCTGCCATTTAAAAGAATATAATCATTAATATAGAGGCGCATGATTTTCTTTGCGGCAGGATGAGGTTTTAATTGATTATAATGTTTCAAAAAATCTTTCCTGTTGGCATCCCGAAGCGTCACAGTCACCGAGGCATATTTTTTTTTGTGTTTCTTTTTATTTCGATTATCAGGCAGTTTATAAATATCCATAAAGGCATTGCCATGAGGTTTGAACCATTGTTCAACCTTTCCTTCTTTGTTTTTAGAGCCTTCAATAACAGTAAGTTTCTCTTCAATCTTGACGGAACGCACCCCTGATCGTGCTCCTTTAAACCCATATTTTTTTAATGCATGCGGTTTGGCAATGCTGTCAATGAATGTTTTTTCTTTTGATTCTTTTTTGCCAGATCCATCTTGAGTTGAAGGTTCTTTTTGTGCTTCCACAAATTCCCAATGACGTTTCATCGCATCTTTTAATTTCGAATCACGAATATTTTGTTTCCCAGAATTTTTGACAAGAATTGTGTTGATAATATCTTTGTTCACAGGTTTGGTATAAACACCCATCACAGGCTTAGTATAATCAACATTGCTGCCATCTTCTTTGATTTTTTCTGCCATGCCGTAAGCCGTCTCGTTATGAAGCTGACCCGATGTCGTATCTTGTTTTATCCTCGAGTGTTTTCCTGGACGCACGCGTTCAGGACGATGCGAAACAACTATGGCATCCATAACGGGTTCAATTTGATCTCTAAAATCATCCCATGGAGCATCGAGTGTAATTTTAGGCGTTCCATCATGATGTATTTTTTTTGTTGTGGCACTCGCTCTGCTGTATCGTTGCAGTGTTCTTCGATCCGTGAGTGCAATCACAATGGCATCAAGGGCATGATGTCGGTGATCGGTTCGATCTTTTTCGTTAGCCTGTTCATTCAACAGTTCATTAAATCCCCATTGACGCCGTAATCTTCCTGTTAATTGTCCTGGGGTCACCCATACATTTTTAAGAGGATCTTTAATAATCGTTTTTAAATAATCCGCAGATACTCGTGAAAAATAACTGGTGTCGTTCAGTTGGCGTGCCGCAAATCCAAGTTTTGGATCAAGCTCCAATTTTGCATTAATGACATCTTCTTTTTTAAAACGCCATTGTTTGTTTTTTGGTAAGCTGGCCGATTTTGCAAGCCATCCAAAGGCTTCATGAGGTGTTCTATTCCCTTTTTCTCGATTGCATTTGATGTGACAAAGAATTTTGTTTGCCATGCTTTCATCTAATGATTTGCTGACCGGTAAGATGTGATCAACATCTGTTTCTTCGGACAACACCATCGCTTGTGATATTGTTTTGTCACAATAGGGACAACAATGTTTTAATGGCTCTAATTCAGCGTATAATCGCAACTTGTTACGCCAATGATAACTTGGATTTTTCCCTGATGCTTGAATCTGTTCATTGTATTTTTCGTTGTTTTTTGTATTGGTTTTTTGCTTCTTTTCATAGTTGCTTTTTTGTTCTTGATTCCATTTTAAATCACGGGCAAGTTCAATCACTACTTGTGAGGGTTTACCATGTTGGGCAATCAATGCATTGACCACTCGCCTTAACTGCCCTAACCCAATATGCACGGTTGGATTAGAAATTTTACCATAACGTTTGCTGTCATCATCCTCGGGCTTCGGATCATCCACACCACCTGTCGTTGATCGTGGAACGACTTTGCCATAATAACCAAGGGTATCGTGACACATAATGTCATCGTTATTGTAAAAATCAGGGTATTTTTCTTTGACAGCTTCTGTCAAATCACAATGATGTTCTTCCATGTAGGCTGTTAATTTTAATGCGGCTTTTTGGCTCACATGACCATAGCCCTGTGGCAAAGACAAAGAGACCATGATTTCGGCCTGCTCCAATGTCAATCCCCATTCTTCCTGAGCTTTACGAACAAGGCCATCATCATCAAGATCATCATGTTCATCTAAAAGCAATTCGACAATTGTATTTTGTTCTTCAATCGTTTTTTTAAACCATGATTTCCCGAATACTTCATTGTCTTTCGTACCACTGAGCAAAACCCCTGTTACATCTCCTTTTAATGTTTTGCGCACCTCTGTTTCAAGATTAATTGCAACATTCGAACCTAGTTGTAATTTTTTCAGCAATGTTTTGCTTGAAAATTCCACATTCTTTTTAGCTAAAAGAAAATCTACTGCATCTTTGCGTTGTTGTTGCGACAATGAAATAGTCTCTCCCGTATCCACATGAATTCGTATGTTTGCAACCTCTTGAACGATACGAAAGCGTTGAATGATAGGCAGTGCTTTAGCAGCACGTTTCTCATCAGGTTCATATTGGCATTTCCCGACAACACCAGGTTTCAATGGACGTTGATGAAAAATAATCTCACGCAAATCATCCCATTGCTCTGGCGTGAGTTGATGGCAATCTGCTTGTTTTTTTCTAATTGCATCAAATTCATCTGCATACATAGCTCTGCTGGGATAGCCGTAATCTTCATCTTTTAACAAATGAGGTTTGAATCGTATTCCTTTGGTTTTATTCCTTTTTTTTGTATTTTTTGCATACAAAAAAGCCCCTAGAGTAGTCTGATTTTCTTTTAAATGAGCCTCTAATCGCTTGATACCCTCTTTCAAATCACTCTTTGTTTCTTTTGTGTTTTCTTTGCGATTGGACTTAAAGCCTCTACGCTGATTGAGATGAAACAAAACACGACCCAGCTCATAAGAAGATAATTGTTCTATGATGGCTTGGGCACGCAGCTTGTAAGGATCCTCCTGTTCAAGCTTTTTGCGATCAGATTTATTGGGAGGCATTAGTCCAAACTTAATGAGACGGTTCATTAGTTTTGCACGCCGACGTAAATAGCGATCACGTCTACGACGTGCGCCTCGTGCTTGACGACGTGTCACGGCATTTGAGACTGATGTTTTTGCATTACGACCATCCGAAAAAATACGAACTCCCGCTTTCAATACCTTGTTAGGGTTGTTCTCATCATCCAAACAGAGCATGGCCCATCCAATGGAGTTTGTGCCCAAGTCCAAGCCCAAACGATAGTTGACAGAATTATCTTTTTTGTTCATACTCCGTCTTATACTATATTTAAGGTTTCGTTTCATGTTTAGCCGATTGAAGATTGTGTGCCTTTACTCATGGAAACATGGGAACCAATAACAAGCGGTAATAGTACTTCGGTACTGTTGCTGCAACATATAAGAAGCGAGCTCTGGCTCGCTTTCTTGCATTATCCACCACGATGACTCAAACCAAATCCGATCCAGAAACAGCATTGACACGTTTTCTCTCTGTCAATGAAACGACATCTGTACAGAAGCGTTACAATGCATTGCTTGCACATGATAATGCCAAAGAGATGGTGCAAGCGTTACCTGTGCCTGATTTTTATCAATTAGTCTCTGATATGGGACTCTCTGATGCACATGATTTGGTGACATTGGCTTCCCCGTCACAAATCCAAGGATGTTTTGATTTGTCAGGATGGGCAAGAGATCAGGTTGATTTAACACAAGTTAATGTGTGGATTGATGCGTTGCTTGAAACAGGGTTTGAAAACACATGTCATGTATGGCGATGTTTGGATCAAGAATTTGTCGCATTGATCCTCAAACAATCAACGCGGATTTATGATCATTCCTTAGAAGAAGAAGTTCCTGAAGATTCAGAGCTTCCTGCAATGAAAACCCCTGATGATTTCTTTTCAATTGAAGTCATCGAAGAACATCCCGAAGATGTGACACGCATTTTTCAACTCATCAATTCGCTCTATCATGGTGATATGCAAATGGCGCGGCATATTATTATGTCTGCACGTTCTGAACCTATCGCACCGCTTGAAGAGTTGAGTTATCGGTGGCGTTCTGGTCGCATGGAAGATTTAGGATTTCCGAATCCACATCGTTCGCTTGAAATTTTTCAAACACTCCCTATTGGCTCGGTATCTATTGGTGAAAACTCATCACCCATTCAACAGGCACGTGCTCTTCCTATCGACAAAGCATCATTTGTCTTGTCTGCATTTAACATCAACGATCAAACATTTTTAGCGGCAGCACTCGATACCATTGATGATCAACAAGAAATTGATGTCATACAAACAGCAACAGGATATTTAATCAATCGAGCCTTGTCAGCCTCCTATGTGTCCCCTGGAGACAAAGACGGTGTCAAACAATGTGCACATCATACCCTTGCCAGCTTATCGTTGGGTCTTGAAACTGTCACTCGCGGCAAATTATCCAAAGCCGCAGAAGCATTGCGTACTATTTCATTGGTACGCCTCCATCGTTTAGGATTTAGTGTCACGGTCAAACTTGCCAAAGGTGCGTTTAGTTTTGCGCCTTATAAAAACACCATGAACATACAAGACGCTGCATTGATCACAGCACTGTGTGAATCACGGCCATGGTTTCCTTGTGTCTTTGACAACACAACCGACAATGAGATGCGCCCTATTTCCAGCTATAACGATGTACGTATTTTAACCAATGCATTGGCTGTCATTGGATTCAAAGTGGCTTTTGTATTGGAAGGTATGGGTGTGACTACCGATGTTTTGATTCATTCAGAAACATCATCAACAGTCTCTCAACCTCCGATGTTAGACAGTTATGGTCAAACGGCTTTGGCTTATTGTTTGTTAAACAAAACACCTTCGGTAGAACCATTCTCACAGGAATTGTTTACAGCATTACGCAATCATATCTCCACATTAACCGATCCAATTGGTGTTTTTTCATTAGAAACAAAAAAAGAAACAGCCAAACGATTACGCAATCATATCGATATTAACCTTCCCGAGATCAACAAAAAAGCATTTGAGGAAACTATGGGGGGGTGGCTCGATGAACTCGCCATATCGATCACGCAATTGACGGAAACCAGCCGGCCGAACCCTAAATTTTGGAATACAATCCGGTTGATTGATAGCAAAATAAATCATTAACAACCCATCGTCTATTGACAACATAACTATTCATCGCTATCCCTTTGCTTTGTTTCAATCATCAATCAAAGGAGTTCGTTTGTGCCTAAAATCGACACCAATACAATGATCGGAGTGAACGATCTTGTTCGTGCCTATTCAAAACATAAACGTCCCGCAGTGGATGGGATTACCTTTTCGGTATCCCGTGGCGAAGTCCTTGGCTTTTTAGGTCCCAACGGAGCTGGAAAATCAACCACCATGAAGGTGCTTACTTGCTTTTTACCACCGACTAATGGTCACGTTACCATTGCAGGACATAATGTTTACAGTGATTCGATCGCCGTACGGAAACATGTTGGATATCTTCCAGAAGATACACCGCTATACAAAGACATGACTGTCTTAGGCTATTTAGAATATGTGGCTGAACTGCGCAACATTCCTTTTTCAGAACGAAAACATCGCATCGGAGCAGTGGGAGAAACCACAGGTATTCTCGATGTACTCGGGAAATACATCCGTGAGCTTTCACGTGGCTATCGTCAACGTGTCGGGCTTGCACAAGCCATGATTCATGATCCTGACGTACTCATTCTCGATGAACCCACCAGTGGATTGGATCCTAATCAAATCGTAGAAATCAGAGAACTGGTTCGAAGAATCGGCAAAGAGAAAACAGTGATTCTCTCTACGCATATTCTTCCTGAAGTTCAGGCCACATGCACCCGTGTTGTCATTATCAATCACGGTAAAATTGTCGCCGATGGAACACCTGATGCATTGATTGCTCAAGAGCAAACGAATCGTTATCGTATGCTTTTTGCACGCAATATTTCTGATAACTCACTGCCTCCAGCAACAGCTATTGAACAAAAGATTAAAGCATTGAGTGGCGTTAAACACATCACGCATAGTGATACAGAAACCAATGAAATTCAGTTTGATATCGTTAGTGATGCAACAACAGATCTGCGACTGAATTTATTCCAACTCGCGTCGCAACAAAATCTTCCTTTACTAGAGCTCGATCGTAAAACAGCATCCCTTGAAGATGTTTTCTCACGTTTGACTCGTTCAGAGGAGCTATAATTATGAAAACCATCTGGTGTATTACAAAAAGAGAAACAGGCGCCTATTTTAAATCGCCCATCGCCTATGTCATTTTGGCTGCATTTGCAGCGATAAACAGTATCCTTTTCTTTAATGACAACTTTTTTATTCAACGAACAGCATCACTAAGCGGGTTGTTTGGAACATTTCCGTTAATCTTCCTGTTGTTTGCACCCGCATTGTCAATGCGTTTGTTAGCTGAAGAACGCGGAACAGGAACATTCCAATTGCTTGTTACAATGCCTGTTCATGATTATCAAATTGTCGTTGGGAAATTTCTCTCAGCGATTTTTGTCTTATTCGTTGCATTAGTCTGCACCTTCCCGATTGCAATCACAGTTAGTGGTTTTGGTCCGTTGGATTGGGGTGCAGTGTTTTCAGGATATCTAGGTTCTTTTTTGCTCGGTAGCATCTATATCTCTATTGGATTACTTGGATCAGCATTAACCAAAGAACAGATCGTAGCATTCATGCTAGGCATGACCCTCTGTTTTATCACATTTTCATTGCGTTGGTTTATTGACTCAAGTGCGCTGGGCTATGCCATTCGTTATGCTGCTCCTGATTTTCACTTTCTCAATCTTCAAAAGGGATTTGTTGAATTCAGAACCATTATTTATTTCTTATCCGTCATCTTTGCGTTTCTTGCTTTGAGCACTCACTCACTCACCTCAAGGAGATGGAAATGAAAAAACCAAACTCATTATTTTCTATGCAACATGTAAAACGATCTTCATCACGACATGCTTTGATAAGTTTACTCGCTATTTTATTCAGTGTTCTTCTGATCAATGTTGCTAGTGAGGGCATTTCAACACGCGTGGATCTGACAACATCTAATATTTATTCTTTGGATGTTGCATCTAAAGCGTTGGTTGCAGGACTCGATGAACGTATCCATGCCACGGCATATATTGGTAATGTGCCTAATGAAAATGCCTTTGAACAACAATATGTCGAATCACTCCTTGAACGTTATTCCGAAGCATCTAACGGAAAGCTGACATGGGAGAAAATCGATCCGTTTGAACGTGGTCGTGAATTTCAAAATCAACTACGTGATGATGAACAAATTGACAAAATACTATGGTTTTCATTAGTTGATGGTGTTCCACAACAAATCCCTATCTACTTTCAAATTAAATTCAAATATTTAGACCAATCCGAAGTATGGACACCACCGGCACAGTTTAATCTCAACGGATTAGAATATACGTTCACATCATTGTTTAAACGGCTTGCTTATCCACGCAAACAAATATTAGTCACTCAAGGATTCGGCTCCCCAGCAGAAGCACGTGTCATTCTATCTTCGTTATCAAATAATTATGCTGTTAACATGGTTGATATCGCTTCTGAGACATTTTCATTAGATCCTGCCGATGTCTTGATCGTTAATGGACCTACAGAGCTTTTATCATCTCAAGCCCTTGGTGACATTGATGCCTATGTTACATCTGGAAAACCTGTATTGTTTTTATTGCGTGGCATGAAGTTTCAACCCATGGGGCAAAATTCAAAATCACTGATCGGTGTTCCAGTACAAACCGGTCTTGAAAACATGCTTAAAAATTATGGTGTGACGCTACATAGTGAAATCATCCTTGATCCTATACAAAACTCTCTTGGAGCTGCCTTTGTTGGAAACAATGGATTTCTCACTAAAGAACCTTTTCCTTTGGTTGATATTATTTCTTCACAATCGCATGGCGTTCTTGCTGGAATGAAAAAATTGGTCATGCCTTACACCAGTCGCATCACGCTCAACAACGATCAAGCAACATCTGCACAGATCAAAACAACACTGCTTGCACAAACATCTGACGCATCATTTTTTCACGACAAGGTGCTGACTGTTGCACAAGATATTCCATTTACACCGCTTACTGAAGATCGAGGGCCATACAGCACAGGTTATGCTTTGGAAGGTACATTCCCTTCATTCACCAATCCATCAACACAGGGAAAATCCACCCGTATGATTGCTTTTGGTTCCGCAGATTTTGTGGGCGATGCGTATGTTAGCTTGGCACAGCGATCACCTTTGTTTCAAAACCTTGTCTTTGGACAATATGCCTTATCCTCAATGGTTGACTGGTTGCTCGATGACAGGACATTAACTGCAATCATGAGCAAACAAGCACCACAACCCATGGCCGTGATTAGCCCTTCACAAAAAGCATGGGCAAAATATGGCGCAGGCCTCGGCGTATCTTTTTTCATCCTTCTCATTGCCGTTGCCATGCATTTCATCTCTGATAAGAAACGATATTCTATCGATATTTCAACATTCAAAACAAAAGAAAAATAAATGAGTCAAACAAAAACAATTGAAAAGAAACAAACCCTGATAGCATTAGCCGTTTTCGGCGTGGCACTTCTGCTTGCCATAGTGAATCTTCAGAGCAACGATTCAAAGCTTGTTCAGCAAACACCGCCATCACCACTAGCATCAATTGGAGCAACACAAATACATGAGCTTCACATTGCTACGCCTAATGAAGAAAAGCCTATTGTCATTGTCAAAGACATGTCTAACAATCACTGGAACATCACATCACCGATTCAGGCATTGGCTGATAGCACATTGATTGATGAAGTCATCAAAAACCTTGTGTCATTACGTTTTGACAGTAAACCTGCTGCTGAACACAGCAACTCATGGGAAACACTAGGTGTGCTTGAAGAACAAACCAAGGCAATCACACTCATCAACACTAAAAAACAATCTAAAACGATTCATATTGGAACCAGAGATTATATCCGTCTCGATAACAGCGATAATGTATACCGTGTTTCTAATCTCGACAAAGAATCAATCATCGACAATGTCCATGGGTGGCGTAATCGTCAAGTACTCAAAATCCCTGCCGATGATATTCGTGTTGTTGCGCTGAAGGAACAAACCAAACATGCCGAATTAACGCACACGAAAACCAAAGACGACAAACCACAATGGACATTGACTCAAGGCGCACAATTTGTTGGAGCATTAGATAGTAGCATTGGCCCTAGCCTTGTTAGAGTATTATCTGATTTACGTGCAACATCGATTGTCGATGGTATCACACATCGTCGTGCTGGAATGATGCCACCTAAAGTTGTTGTTACCGTCACATTGGCCGACAAGTCTTCCGAAAAACTTTGGATTGGAAATCAAACAGGCAATAACACCTACATTGGGCATCCTGATAACAAACATATTTGGACCATTCCAACAGCGACTATTCAATCGATATCAGGCGGCATTCTTGCATGGCGAGACAAAAGTATTGTGCCGTTTTCTTCAACCGAAATTAATCAAATTAAAGTCAAACGTGACAAAGAGTTGTTGGTTTTTGAACGACAAGATTCTTCTTGGAAAATCAACAAACCTAAAGGGTATGTATTGAACGACAAATATGACATTGAGCGGATGACAGGCGTGTTAGGCAGTATTAAAATCAATCGATTTGTTGCAACGAACAAAAAAAATCTACGAAAACGAGGTCTTAATCCACCTAAAATTCACATCACCGCAATCAACAGTGAAAACAAATCAGTCACATTGTCATTGGGGAATACGACAGCCAATGAAGTCTATGCCATATCAAGCAACAGGCCCGAATTATTCCTGATTCCTTCATATATTACGGGCATGTTTGACAAGCCGTGGTCAGAGCTCGCCAAAAAACAATAATCTGTCACCGTTTTGAATCATCGATAACAGCAGATGCGACACTGTCGTGATTGCGTGTGACTAAAGCGATAGCATCAATTTCGATCATGGCATTTTTAGGCAAATTAGACACCTCTACTGTAGCTCGTGCCGGAAATACACCATCAAGCCATGTTTCATAAATTGGATTAATATCATCAAAATCGGCCATGTTTGTGAGGTAAATCGTTATTTTGACCAATGATTGAGGGGATGAACCACCCGCAACAAGAACTGCAGCAAGGTTTGTTAAAGCCTGTTTGGTCTGAGATATAACATCACCCTCTCCAACAAAGGCACCTGAAGGATCAAGGGCGATTTGACCTGAACAAAACAGAAAATCACCCACCAAAACGGCTTGAGAATAAGGTCCAATGGCTTGAGGGGCAGAGTGTGTAGAAACGATATTAATGGCTGACATTGGTGAATGTTGTACATGGCCATTCATCATTTTGAAATAGAACAATGACTATTTACCTGCTATCCAAACCACAATTGGAGCCTGCAGTGGTATATAAAGAGAGACAATTGACATGCGAATGTAGCTCAGCGGTAGAGCACTGCCTTCACACGGCAGGGGTCACAGGTTCAATCCCTGTCATTCGCACCATGTTTTAGAGGATTTTGAATACCCGCGTACACTTGCTTATTGATTGTTTTTTGTGGCATATTCCTGCCTACCATGGCCAAGAAAAGAGGAAAAGGACGTGAATTAATCCGCTTGGTCTCAACTGCGGGTACAGGGTTCTTTTACACAACAACAAAAAGTAAAAGTCGTACACCTGATAAACTGGTGATCAAAAAGTACGATCCTAAAATCAGAAAACATGTAGATTTTAAGGAAGCAAAAATCTAGTCAGGAATTTCCATGTCACGAGTATGTCAAGTTACCGGTAAGCGGGCTTTGGTTGGAAACAGAGTCAGCAAATCAAATCGAAAAACAAAACGTCGTTTCGAAATCAATCTTCGCAATAAGCGCTATTGGCTCGAATCAGAAAAGCGATGGATCCAACTCCGTGTGACTGTGCGTGGTATGCGTACCATTGACAAAAAAGGAATTGAATCCATAGTCCGTGACATGCGTTCGCGCGGTGAAGCTGTTTAGTCAGTTTTAAACATACTGGTTTTGTGTTGTGAACGAGCACTATAATCCGCAGACACTCGAACCCACATGGCAAACTCGATGGGAAGAGCGTCAGGCTTATGAAGTTTCAGATGATGCATCTTCAACAGGATATGTTCTGGAAATGTTCCCCTATCCTTCAGGCGCTATGCATATGGGGCATGTACGCAATTATCTTATTGGAGATGTCATTGCACGATACATGCGTCTCCAAGGAACAGAAGTATTGCATCCTATGGGATGGGATGCTTTAGGGTTGCCTGCTGAAAATGCTGCCATTAAAGACAAACAACATCCTGAAAAACGTACCGCTGAAAATATAAAATCATTCAAAAATGAAATGAAACGACTTGGATTTTCCTATCAATGGTCACGGGAAATATCCACGGCTGATCCCAATTACTACAAATGGAATCAATGGTTTTTTCTCAAAATGCGTGAGCGCGATCTTGTGTATCGCCGAAAAGCATCGGTCAACTGGTGCAACGATTGTCATACAGTGATTGCCAACGAACAAGTTGTTGATGGATGTTGTGAACGATGCAATGGCACTGTCATTGTTCGTCAAATGCCAGAATGGGCAATACGAATCACAAATTATGCGGAGCGACTGTTAGAAAATCTTGATCAACTCATTCATTGGCCTACTGAGGTGATCAAAAAACAACGCAATTGGATCGGAAAAAACGAAGGTGTTTTTTTTGATTTCAAAGTTATGAACACCGATGTCACACTGCGTGTTTTTACCACACGTCCTGACACTATCTTTGGATGTAGTTACCTTGGCATTTCTGCTGACCACCCAGATATCGCAGCCATTGTTACGGAAAAACACAAACAACAAACAGACCGCTTCATCAAAGATCAAACAACTCAAAAAACGACACGCCAACATGATCGCAGCGATATTCCCAAAGAAGGTGTTAACACAGGTGCCATCGCCATCCATCCAATGACCGGTGAGAAACTCCCTGTTTGGTTAGCAAACTTTGTTGTATCAGATTATGGCACTGGTGCTGTCATGAGTGTCCCTGCACATGATCAACGTGATATGGATTTTGCACAAACCTATGATCTCCCTATTAAAGCGGTCATCAAACCAAGTGACAACCAAGATACTGATATCCATAACGGTGTTGCGTTTATAGATGAAGGCATTCTCGTTGACAGTGACTCCTTTACAGGATTGACATCAAAACAAGCAACGATTGCGATTGCTCAACATGTTCAAAAACAAAACATAGGTGAACCGGCGGTTACATTTCGACAACGAGATTGGGGTATTTCAAGACAACGATATTGGGGAACACCGATTCCGATCGTATATTGCGATCAATGTGATCCTAATCATGAAGGTATTGCTGTCCCTTATGAAGATCTTCCTGTGAAACTCCCAGACATTGATGTTGAACAGGTATTAACAGGTCGTGGAGAACCTCCACTGGCCAAGGTCTCTTCATTTTTAAATACCACATGCCCGCTCTGCAAAGGTCCTGCCACAAGAGAAGCAGAAACAATGGATACATTTGTTGATTCGGCATGGTACTTCGCACGATACTTAGATCCTCACAACAACGACTTACCTTTTACATCTGATAAAGCCAATCAATGGTTTCCTATCGATGTTTATATCGGTGGCCCTGAGCATTCCACGATGCATCTTTTATATTGTCGTTTTTGGATGATGGTCATGAATGAAATGGGACTTACGACACATCAAGAACCTATCAAAACTTTAATTACACAAGGTATTGTTAATGGACCCGATGGAAGAAAAATGTCTAAACGTTGGGGTAATGTAGTGTCCCCTTCTGACATCATCAAAGACTATGGAACCGATGCTGTTCGTACGTTTGTAATGTTTGCAGGACCTATGGATAAAGATATTAAATGGTCTAACGAACAAGTCGAAGGATGCCATCGCTTTTTGCATCGACTATGGCGACTTGCCTATAATCATCGCGATTCTGTATCCATTCTCTCTAAACAATCAGTCGATCATGATCTTGAGATACAACGTGAAACACACAAAACACTCAAACGTGTTACGACAGACTTTGAACGACATTCTTTTAACACCATTATTGCACGGTGCATGGAGCTGGTTAATTTTTTAACAGCTCGAAAACTGACACATACTGATCAAGAAAAAAACAGTATTGTAGAAGCCATTCAACTGTTAGCAGCAATGCTCTTTCCTATAGCACCACATATTACATCTGAAATCGCAACAACCTATTGTTCAGAGCATTTATTAGATTTAGGAAAATTCCCTACTTACATTCAAGAACTCACTGTCGATAAGCATGTCAATTACACAATTCAAATTAACGGAAAACGAAGAGGACAAGTTACTGCGGCATCTGATGCTACAGAAGAAGATATTAAAACCTTGATCAATGATATGTCGCAGATCACTCGTTATTTAGAAGGAACAATCATCAAGACAATTTTTGTTCCTAAAAAACTCATTAACTTCGTTGTTAAGCCATAACCTAACATTATAGAACATCACGGCATTGCGCTGCATGTGGTATGTCGCAAAACTTGCATGTCGTCATTTTATTGCAGGTTCAATAAGATATCGGCTTGCCCTGTTAGCGTTGTGATATCAACTCTTTATTGAATCAGATTCACCGAGCAAGCATCACAGATACAAGGGTGACCTGCTTGGTATGATCTATGGGCATAGATTCGTATAACTACCTAAGTCGCAATCTATGAGGGCTTGGTTGCTGTATATATCAACATATCCCTCGATTGTTTGTAGTTGTGACAAATTGATACTCGTTAGGCTGGCATTGTCGAATATACGCAAAGATTCATTCTCCAAACCTACTCCAATTGTTTGTAGTTGTGGCATGGAGATGCTCGTTAGTCTGGGGTTGGTGAATATCTCAACATATCCCTCGACTGCTTGTAGTTGTGGCAAGTCAATGTTCGTTAGAGAGTAGCTCTCGGATATCTCAACACGCCCATCGATTGTATGTAGTTTTGGCATGGTGATGCTTGTTAGTCTGGTATTTCTGGCTATAGAAACACTACGGCTTGTTTCTAGTTGTGGCATGGAGATGCTCTCTAGGAATCTGTTGTCGTTTA
>JABAAV010000036.1 GCA_014238595.1 Myxococcales bacterium
TTTGTTTGTCAGGCGGATATTTCCAACGTTGCAACGTTCTTCTGACAAGGATCTTTAGTTTTGCTCTCACACTATCTCGGACTTGCCAGTCCACCGTGGTGGACTTTCTGAGTTTTTCCGTTATCTCAACGGCGATTTTTTTAAGAGTCTCATCGCCTAGTTTACGAACAGCACTTTCGTTATTTGCCAGCGCATCATAAAAAGCTAATTCATCGGGGTTAAGTTGCAGTGCTACTTCACGAGTTAGATCAGCCTGAATATCTTTTGCTATTTGAATGAGTTCTTCTATAATTTGTTCTGGTTCAATGTTGCGATTATTATATTTAATCAGTGTTTCTTGAAGTCGTTCCGAGAATTTCTTTTCTTGGACAATATTATTGTGCATTTTGGATTTTATTCCGTCTTTACATAATGTTTTTAACAGTTCAACAGCTAAGTTTTTATACTTTATTTTCCGAATATCATCTAAAAAACTATCAGAAAATAGATTGCTCTCAGAATTATCTATTTCGCATAGTTCCAAAAGATCAACAATACCACCTGGGATTACAGCATTATCAAGAATTCGTTTGAATACTGAGGTTTTCTGTTCTTGAGCATGTTTTTTATCAACGGAGTTTGATTTTTTAATGATGACCTTAATCTGCGAATAAAAAGCAATTTCTTTTTTTAGATATTTCGTTTCTTCTAAAGTACTGCATAATGCATACAATTTATTAACTTCTAATACTAAGTCGAAGAAGCGTTTTTTCTTGTCGTCTGATTCAAGAATGTGATTGGCAGCAGACCTTAATAACTCTTGTGCATTATGTTCTAATTCTGAAATGTCAAAACTGTTACTCTGTGGTGTTTTTGAAAAAAGGCCACGTAATGCATCAATCTTTTCACGTAAAAAATCGAAAGATTTATATATATCTACGGTGAATTCACTATTGTCATCTGAATCGATATATGTTCTGAATGCTTGTTTTAGTTCTTGGATAATACCAAGATAATCGACTATCCTCCCATCAGGTTTGTCTTTGAACACACGATTGACCCGAGCAATCGCCTGCATCAAGTTGTGACCCTTCATTGGTTTATCGATATACATCGTATGACAACAAGGGACATCAAACCCTGTCAGCCACATATCTCTAACAATCACCAATTTAAGAGGATCGCTGGGATCTTTAAAACGTCTCTCCAATCGCTTCTTTGTTTCTTTGTTGTAAATATGTGGTTGAAGTTCTGGTTTATCTGAGGCCGATCCAGTCATGATTATTTTAATCGTGCCTTTTTCTGGATCCTTGTCATGCCATTGTGGTTGTAATTTCACAATTTCATTATATAAATTTACACAAATGTTGCGGCTCATCCCAACAATCATACCTTTTCCCTCTATAGTGGCAGTACGTGTCTCAAAATGGGTGATTAGATCTTCCGCTATTTGCGTTAAACGAGGTGTAGCCCCAACAAGTTTTTCAAGGCGACTCCAATTTCCTTTGGTTTGTTCACGTTTATAGATATCTTCTTCATCTTCAATCACTTCTTCAAATTCATCAGATAGTTTTGCTATATCAGCATGGTTTAAATCTAATTTTGCATGACGAGATTCATGGGAAATTCGTACAGTGACTCCATCGTTGTAAGCATCTTCAATGTCATAGATAGAAACATAATCACCAAATACAGCACGAGTATCTTTGTCTTCTGTTGAAATTGGTGTGCCTGTAAAACCAATAAACGAAGCAAAAGGCAAAGCGTCACGCAGGTGTGTGGCATAACCAAATGTATAGTGACCGTCATTGTTCAACGTAGCTTTAAATCCATAATGGCTTCGATGTGCTTCATCTGAGATGACAACAATGTTACGCCGATTATTTAATACAGGATAACTTGACTCACCACTAAGAAGGGTAAACTTTTGTATGGTGGTAAATATAATGCCGCCAGCTTCCCGTTCGCTAAGTAGTTGTCTTAAGGCGTCACGATCGCCAGCTTGAATTGGTGTTTGTTCTAAAAGTTCAACCGCATTGGAGAAAGTTGAAAACAATTGACCATCAAGGTCGTTTCTATCCGTGACAACAACAATGGTTGGGTTGTACATGTCGCGTTGTTTCAATAGTTTACCCGCATAACAACACATCGTCATGCTTTTACCACTACCTTGTGTATGCCAAACAATACCTGCTTTTCTACTTCTAGGTATCACTTCATCGCCATAGCGTGCGCGTTTTTCAGAAATACCATCAGGTTGTTGTTTCAATGCCGAGGCAATGATTGTCGCCTTGACGGCTTCTCGTGCTGCATGAAATTGATGATATCCAGCAATTTTTTTAGAAATTTTCCCAGTATCGTTTTCAAATAATACAAAAAAACGAATGTAATCAAGAAGCAATTCACGATCAAAAAAACCTTTGACCACCGTTTCTAATTGCCATTTTACTTGTGGTTTGTCGTTTTCATTTTTAATCGTGTGCCAAGGCATAAAACGATCACGTTCGGCGGTTAGTGAACCTATGCGTGCATTAAATCCATCACTGATAATCAAGGCTTCGTTATAAACAAACAGATTTGATAGTTCATCTTTGTACGTTTGAATTTGATCAAATGCTTCCCAAACATCTGTTTTTTCTGTGACTGGATTTTTTAATTCTAATACGGCAATGGGTAAACCATTAATAAAGCAAATAACATCAGGTCGTCGATGCTGTTTAGTTCCGCTGATCGTAAATTGGTTAACGACAGCGAATTGATTGTTCGCCAGATTTTCAAAATCGATTAAAAACACGTGATCAGAAATGGTCTTGCCATCATTTTTTTTGAATTCGACCGGAACGCCTTCAAGCAACAATCGATGAAAGGCGTGATTATTTGTAATAAGATCCATGCTTTCAGGTTTTAACGCGATGACTTTTAACTGTTCATAGCAATTGTCGAGTTGATCGCTAGGGATATGTTTGTTGATACGTTTAAAAGCATCAAACAAATGTGCATCCAGAATGACTTGTGCGTAATCAGAACGCATCGGTGTTGCGCTATCTGGCGCAATGTCGGGCCCATGTAGTACATCCCAGCCGCCTTCCCGAAACCAGTCTAAGCAGAGGTTTTCTAATTGTTCTTCGTTCATTGATTTACTCCTCTTGCTCTTCTTCTTTCGTTGATAAATATTGAAGCAACATCTCTCTATAAGCTTGTTCATCGGTATTAAATATTATTTTACTTGCTGGAATAATTAGCGTCTGATTCTCTCCGAGTGGGATTTCATACTCATCCCATTGACCGTCACAAAAATCATTAAATTCTGGGTAGTCGTTATAAAAAATTCGCGCGGCAATGCTAGGGTCTTTATTAGCTTTATGCTTAAAAATTAATAGCCCAGACAGTGCATCTACCATTTTTGCGACCATTTCTGCTTCCGGTATTTCTATTGGGTTATTATAAAACCCATCATCGCCATGAGAAGCTGCTCCAAAACGGTTTCTTAGCTCTGCAACTTGATGCACTAGGTTGCTACCAATACGTTTGAATATGCTATCTGCCTCAGCATTTCGATTTAGGACTAAAGAATCCTTCACGGTACGAAAAAGTGGATTCATGTCCTGATCGATCTTCGGATCAACAACCCTATCTAGTAGAATCGTTTTGAAAACACTTTCTAATAATGATTTAGATGTATCCAACACTAACGCTGCATCACCAGATACGATTGCTTGTTCGACTCTTTCTTTTTGCTCAATAAGGTGTACAGCATCACCCATGCTCACAAGGGCGCTTGTTACACTTCGCAATCGAAATCCTGAATCAATCATACAGTATGCTCGTTTAATGATTTCTTGCCAGACAATAGTTGAGGGAGAAGAGTGTCTCGTATGTTTGATAAAGCTCTAATTTCTTCTACCGCTGCATGAATTTTTTCATACAGTGCTTGAGCTTGAGTGCTGTATTTTTTTATTATGTTTTCAGTCGGTACGATTACTGAAATTGGCCTAAAGTTCTTTTTGCTGATTTCAGCAAATGTGGTTCCACTAGCACGCTGTTTTATTTCATCCATATTCGATACAGTCCATTGCAGAGTAAACTCAGGCGATAGAAGCTTTTCACATTGCATGGCAATGTATCCTTGATTAATAGCTACAGGTACTTTTGCTAGAGCTAAGTATCCAACGGGAGCTCTTGATGACATTAGGACAGTATTTACCGGGAGCAATCCTGAACTTATTTTTTCTAAACCTGCTTCAGTTATTTTACGTTCTGTGTTTGCCAGCACTTTATCTCGCAAATTGGACAGATCTTTTGGGGTGGTCCAGTGAATTGAGCCATTTTCCCAGAAATCTTTGTTTTTGGTTGAAGGCGTGCCTCCACCGCTAATCTGAACTTCTTCCCCAATAGTGCTGATACTCCATCCCTTCGGAATATCTCCAAGTTCAGATTCCTGCATAGCAGACGGAAAAAGCGCGGCAGTTTGGGCGAGTTGTTCGTAAGTCTCAGGGTTTTCTTGCTTTAATTCAGCCAATTGCTCAGGGCTTTTTGCAGCGATAATACTCATGGCCGCAAGGTTCGCATCTGCATCGCTGCCTCCTTTTTTCAACACCGCTATTTTTTCTCTCACTGGATCAAAATCGACAAACCAGCTTTTGAATAAGGCTTGTGCGATTTGTTCGAGGATTAGATTTGATTTGTTGTTTACGGCTATCTTGTCATCGATTGCTTTTAGAAATTTACCAGCTTTCTTTCTTATGTTTTTATCAGGATAGTCGAACTCAAACTCTGCCAGTGATTGCCAGTCTACTCTCTGTCGACCAGATGTTCCTTCCATACGTGACTGTGCGTAGGCTCTGAATACTGGGTGCCTTGCAAGGTAATAAACATAGTCCTCATCGAAATTCGATTCTTTAGCGGACATGACAATAAATTCTGTTGAGCCATGTCCATGCTCCTCTTGCTTTAAACAGTTTATTTTTGCTGTCTTGCCATTCTCAAGACAAGGTGTAATTCGTGCAAATAAAATATCACCGTTTTTAAACTTAGAACCTCCGCCCTTAAATTCTTTTTCCTTCAAATAACTAACATCACGATTATCAACTGGCAATGCTGCCATTTCGATGAAGGGCTTTAGTTCTCCCTTTTTAATCGGTCGTTTAGGATTGAAATCGATAATATTCGATAGTTTTTTGTTAAAGCTCATAACCCAACCTCAACAAGTTCTTTTTAATTGCGCCTTCTAAGTGGTCTGATCCTTCAAACTGATCTTTCAATTGAGCGGTTAGCTTGGTCATCATTTCAGGAAAAAGCACCCTCATGATATCTCCTCTATCTCAAAATCAGTCCTTGAAAACAATGTGACAGCACTATCGTCAATATGTGTTTTCAATGGGCGGTAGGCAATCAAATGATAGGTATTCACATCCACTGTCATCGGTAAATTACTGTCGTCAAACAGACTCCAAATTCTATCTGTCATGGCCTGATCGAGATCACCATAAATCACTAGATCAATATCAGAGTTTTCACGATAGTGACCCGTAGCCCGTGAACCGAACAGAGCCACTGTTTCAATGTGCGACCTGAAGTGGTTGAGTATGGTTTTGATGGTGTACAGTTGGTTAGATTTGAGTCCGTGGTCAATCATTCGTTACTCATGAGTTCGTCATTTGTTGTCTAGATTGGTTTTCTAGTAAAGACATATAAAGTTCTTCTAGGATATGAAGGTAATCTTTTTGTATTTCCTTAATGATAACTTCAAAGGTTTTGAAGTTATCATTAAGGGACATTTTATTTCTAGCATCGAGTGCTTTTATCCATACCTCACCATTGTTGATAATTTTAGCTTCGAATGCTGCTCTGATCACGGACATGGGTGTGATTTTATTCAAAACGATACCCTCAGATTTGAGATAATCTTTGAGGACATTCCATGCCAATTCCCATGTGTATTCGAAGCGTTGAATCACGCCTTCTTTTTCTAGTTGAGTCAGTTCGCGTTCTTCCATGATGCCTATAGCTTCACGCAGTAAGGCAAATGCCCGTTTGTAATTGTCGAAACGGTATACCCAGCGTGGTTTGTCCTGTGGTTGTTTGTTCATCGTGATATTTCCTTGCGTTACAATGTATATCCAAGAGTTTTGAGATTTTGTTTGATTTCATGTTCCAATCGATCGGATTCTTTAAATTGGGTCTTGAGCTGTGCCGTTAGGCGCTGCATTTTTTCAGGGAAAGGCTCATCGTCAGTCTCGATGTCTGCTGCGCCCACATATCGCCCTGGCGTTAACACAAAGTCATGCTTTTGAATGTCTTCTAATGCAGCGGAATAACAAAAGCCTTTCTCATCTTCATATCCAACACCTGATTGCCATGTATGATAGATGGTGACGATTTTTTTGATATCTTGTTGTGTAAAGTCTCGCAATACACGGTCTTTCATAAATCCAAGCGTGCGTGCATCAATAAAGAGGGTTTTTCCCTGACGATCACGCTTTCCTTCTCCTCCTTTTTTGTTTTTAGTTAAAAACCAAATACAAGCGGGAATTTGAGTGTTGGTAAATAACTGTCCAGGTAGTGCCACCATACATTCAACAAGATCGGCTTCAAGAAGGGCTTTGCGAATGTTATCTTCATTATTGGTGTTTGAACTCATCGATCCATTGGCCAACAATAAGCCCATGGAGCCGTTATCCTTGTCGAGGTGATGCAGCATGTGCTGAATCCAAGCATAGTTAGCATTACCTTGTGGTGGCGTACCGTATTTCCAGCGTACGTCATCCTCTAATTTTTCATTCCACCATTCTTTAACATTGAATGGTGGGTTGGCCATGACAAAGTTTGCACGTAAATCTGGATGCTGATCATCAAGGAAGGAATCTGCGTTCTTTTTGCCAAAGTTAAAATCAATCCCTCGAATGGCCATATTCATGGCTGCTAGCTTCCAGGTGGTAGGGTTACTTTCTTGGCCATACACCGAAATATGCTTTTTCTGCTCGGCGGCGTTGTAGTGTTTTGCATCGGCATCAGATTCGATGAATTTATCGTTAGAGACAAAGAAGCCGCCTGCACCCATGGCTGGATCATAAACACGCCCTTGATAAGGTTGGAGCATTTCAATAATTAAAGTCACGATACTTTTAGGGGTATAATATTGGCCGCCTTGCTTACCTTCGGCTAGGGCGAATTGTCCAAGGAAGTATTCATAGATGTGACCGAGAATATCTTTGCTGTGAAGATCGAGCTTTTGGCCTTTGTATTCTGGATTGTGAAAACTGGTGTCTGAGAACTTATTTATGAGCTCGGTTAAGTTATGTCTGTCTACTTCATAACGGCTAATGCGAGGTAAAATTCTCTTTAATTTTGGATTGGCGAGCTTGTCCTCTATTTTGTAGGTTTCGATGGATTCAAGTGCGTTGTCTATCAATTTTGAAATAGAAGTGAGTTTGAACTTTTCTCCATTGTCCAGTAGAATTTCAGTGCCAATTGGAAGAGCGGCCGAGCTTTGTAAAAAGTCCCAGCGTGCTTGTTTGGGTACCCAGAACACATTTTTCTCTTGGTAGTAATCGTGTAATTCAAGCTCCGTATTTAGCGCAACATCGTATTCTTTATCTGAGTCATAGTTTTTACGCGGCATGTAGTAAATATTGTCATCGCTGTTATCTTCGGTGAATAATCGGCGTAGTTCCGTTTGGCGCTCGTCAAAGGCATCGGAAACATATTTCAAAAAGATTAAACCCAGCACAACGTGCTTATAATTTGCTGCATCAAGGTTGTTACGAAGCCGGTCGGCTGCTTTCCAGAGCTTGTCATCAAGCTCTTTCAAAAACTGCTGTTCTGCATCTTGCACCGTGATGTTTTTTGATTTTGGAGTGTGTTTTTTACCCATAGCAATGATCAGTTCCTTGAATGTGTAACCCGATGTAATTTATCAAGTGTTAATTGCTGTAGTCTAAAGTAGCACTGACACCCTTGGCTATAGGGATAGCCTCAATCTTTCCTTTATTGACGACTGGATGTCGTTAATTCGTTATCAATGCTTTATGGATTTATGTTGGTTACCCAACATCAGGAGTAAGGGCTATGTCTTAGTTTGATGTGTTGCTATTCGGGTTAATACTTTCACACAAATGAGTGAGTCTACAAATATCATCTTAATCTGAATTGAAATCCCAATCTTTGATTCGTGGATCTCCTGTTTGATAAAATTGCCTGACAATTTTAATAAAATCCAAAAAGTCTTTGTTTTCTTCTGTCAGCCTGTTTGCTGTATCCCAATCAATCTCATTGCGCTCCTTAGCTGGAATCATTATTTGGCTTTCAGAGGGATTTTCAGCATCGAGCCGGATAAAGCCAATGCCATGAAGGCTGGCAAGCATACGGAGTTCTTTTAAGGTGTTAGTACCTTCAATTTCGCTGGAAACCAGATAACCAAAGTTTGCCCATGAGGAATTGCTCACGGCTTGGAAAAATACTTCGCGCACGTTTGAACGGTTGATTAATACTTTAACTTCAAACGACCAGAGTTTGGTTTTCTTATCAGAATATTGCTGAACGCAATCTTTGACCTCTTGATGCCAGTCAGTACTAAGATCTTCCATCGCAATTAAATCAGGGTAAAGCCATTTGTTGCCACCAGCACCGCGAGAATTACGGGAACGTTTTTCATCAATGCGCTTGCTGTAAATTTCGAGTTCTGACCAAAGAAATTCAGACAAGATAGGGTAAAGATCGTTCTCTTTGACAACGGAGTTATTAATTTTTGTTGCTGAGGAAGCTTCGTGGCTCTCCGCGTGATCAATTTCAGCACTGTCAGTTGATTCGGTGAAGTAATATTTTCGAGGGCGACCTTCCGTCGTTTTAACCTCTGAATGGCGCTTCTGTAGTCGTGGGCGCTGGGAACCAATCTCAGCAACGATTTGCTGCAATAGTGCTGTTTCGTTATCCAGTGGGTTTACGGTAGCAGTAGAGCGCTTTTGTTTTTGGTGACATTCATTCGGATAAGTTTCAAATATCCAATTGGCGATTTCCCGGGCTGTAAATTTTTGCTCTGAGTTCTGCTGTAAAAATTCAAAGACAGTGTTCGTTAAGTTTAGCGCCATCGTTCAAGCTCTCTGGTTTTCATACCAGAACATAATACCAGCCATGATTGAAATCACAAGAAAAGAGGAGAGACTTGAGGAACACAACACAAAAGGGTGTGGACTTGATTAAACAATTCAAGGGCTTCTCTCTGACAGTTTGTCTATGTAACCAACCCGATCATCCGTCATAAAGAGAACATGCTTGGGTTCCATTGAATCTTGCGGGATCATCCAACGAAGCTGTGGATATTTTGTCTTTAGCTACTTTGTTCTGGGTTGTACAAAACTGCCAAGGTTTCGTCATTAAACTTTTAAAATTCGACAACCGCCTTATACATTTCATCTATACCAGCTGAACCACCAAGATTTGCCAGCACTTTCATGAGCGGTAGCATGAGTTGATCATGAGTAATTATGTTTGTCGTCCAATCGTCTTGGACATATGCTTCTCACATTTATCCAGCTGTCGATGCAACATTGATAGAAAAAACAGAGCATCGATCGTTTCAATATCGCTCCATGGTTCTGATTCTATTGGCTCGTGAGCTCCCGGGTTTCTTATAGAATAGAAACACCCCTTCAATAGAGAAATCAATCCTCTATGTTTTGACTTTTCTGTCTCGGATGAAAAGTTGTTTATTCTCAAACGTTGTTCTTTTTCAGAAAAAGCGTAGTCAATTAATCGAACACCATCTTCATCAATAGAGGTGTCACATAGATCTTTGACCATGGTTCTGATTCTTTGAGCAAGTCCCTTAGATGCTTCAAAGATAGCAGGGGAATAATGTTTATCTGATAATAGTTTTCCACAGTGTTTTTGAATTTCTGGATGGATATCCAATTTGTTAACCGCATCCTGAATAGGTTGTGATTGTTTTTCTATTGCTACCTGTCCTTGTAATGTTAGTGCAACTGGAGGGATGTCCAATTTGTTAACCACATCCTGAATAGGTTGTGATTGTTTTTCTATCGATTCCTGTCCTTGTAATGTTAGTGCAACTGGAGGAAACTCCCTTCCTATAAAACCGGTGTGAGGACAACGAATATATCCCTCATCCTCTAGATCCTTCATAACGGATTGAATAGCCTTTAGTTGTTTGTGCGTACGAGAATACTCCTTCTCTAACGGGTTATCGATCATCCCTAACCTTTTAATCATCACATCATAGGATTGTTTTGATTGATCGTTGAAATCTGAGACATTCTCACATTGAAATGGTGTTCCAAATGTGCCCTCCGCTTCATCGTACAAAAACTGTAATACTGCATATTTTTTGGGATTCATCATGAACCGCATGATAACAGAAACAGAGAAGAATTACTGGTCACTCATTTTTGATTGTGTCGGGCAGCATAACGAATAGGTTGTGCTGATCTGCACAACCTAAACTGGATATCTCGTTAAGCGGTGTTTCGTTAAGGGGTGGAGGTGTCGGGAATCGAACCCGAGTCCGAAGATCGTTCTAAGTTAGCATTTACATGTGTATCCGTTGATTTGAAATTCGTAAGCCAAGAACGGGCAGCGGCACCCTTTGCTTGGAAACTAACATATCCTGTGAATTCGCATCATGACCAATATGTGCTGTCATGATACTAGCCTGATTATCGGCGGTATCTTCTCACCTCCAGGCAAAGCCAAGAGATACCGTCACCGCTTATAGTTAAGCAGCGAGAGCAAAAGCATTATCGTCTGCATTTGCGTTTTTGCCCGTTTTTACGTGGCCACGGGCGCCACGACATGAAGCTAAAATGTCCTTATCTCCGTCGAAGCCGGTTCACCCCCCATAATCATAGAAAACATAAAACACCATTCACCATTGAGTGATGCTTCTTTGCCATTTATATAAAAATTGAATGTCGTGCAAGTCCTATTTTTCATCTTAGGCCATTGGTATGACATAAAAAGCAGCCATTTATGAATGACGGCGGTGTTTTAAGGCTCTCTCTATGGCGCGTGCGTCTTCAGATTGACGTTTCGCATCACGTTTTTCAAATTGTCGTTTTCCGATGCCTAATCCTAATTTTATTTTGATTTTTCCATGATGGAGATAAATCGATAAGGGGATTAACGAATAGCCGCGTTGTTCTGTGCGGATGGCAATCTTTTTGATTTCTGATTTATGCAGAAGTAATTTGCGTCGTCGTGTTGGGTCGTGGTTGTTTTGGTTAGCCCATGGATATTCATTAATGGTGGCGCCAACCAGCCATGCTTCGCCCTGACGAATTTCGGCATAGGCATCCACTAACGCTGCCATGGATTGCCGCAATGATTTTACTTCTGACCCGACAAGAACCATGCCCGCTTCGAACGTATCTTCGATGGTATAGTTAAACCGTGCTTTGCGGTTATTGACGAGCGTTTTGTTATCACCTTGAGACATGATTTGATTACTTAGAGTATGCGTGGATTATCCATCACTGCGGGCTAAACACAACCCATGGACAGCACTGGCGCCTGCATTAAGCAAGGCTTGTGCGGCTGCGTTCATGGTGGCGCCTGTGGTTGCGATATCATCAATCAATAAAATCACATTGTTTTTAATGTAATCGGTTCGATGAGGATGAACAGCAAAGGCTTGGTTCATGTTTTGGTTACGCATAGTTCGAGTTTGAGTTTGGGTTTGAGGGATGGTGTTTTTAACACGGCGAAGGCTTAGCTTATCAGTCTTAGGCGGTGTGTCCAAAAGACGGCATGCTGCTTTAAGTAGCAAGGCTGTTTGATTAAATCCACGCGTGACACGGCGTTTTTTATGTAAAGGAATCGGAATAATGACATCGGCATCATGGGCGGCCTGTTGTAGTGAAGGGGCAAACAAGGGCGCCAAACTCCGTGCCACATCAAGGCGTCGCCTGTATTTTAGATGCCGAATGGCATTGGCAAGCTCGCCACCAAACAAAAACGGCGCCATCAACGATGCCATCAATGGTGGCTCTTTGAGACATCGTCGACATGGTGCGAACGATTCTTGTTCATAGGGAATACCGCATTGTTTGCAACAATATTCAATGGCATACAGAGACAAGGCGCATACCGAACAAAAGGGTGATCCAGAAGGAATCTCTGCATCACATGAACAACAAGAGGGCGGATATAAAACATCAAGAAATAGATTTGTGAGTGTGGGCATGGCTTTGACTATCGAACCTCTGTGCAAAAGGTTGTCTGTTTTATTGTGACAGCTATCGTTGTGGTGTGATCATGCCATCTACAACCTGCTTAACACCAGACTTGAAGTGCTAATGCCATCTACGAAGTACTTAACGATAGACTAATGATAAGTCATCTACGATTGTGTTGCGTGGTGGCGCAAAAATCTGTTGTGGTGGACAATCCACCACCGATCAATCGTGATTAAGCGTCAGCCATCATCGCGCCTGTTTGAAAATACGGTGATGGCGCTGGATCTTCATTAGGGGTGACCGTGATGTTTATCGGAATGCGTGGTGCATCATTCCATAAACTTTCTAAATCATAAATTTCGCGTGTGGGCTGATGAAACACATGAACAACAATGTCGGCATAATCCAACAAAACCCAATGCCCTTTTTCAAGACCTTCAATGTAGATATGGTTTTCTCCGCTTTGCTTCATGCCCACACGAATAGATTCTGCAATGCCCAGTACATGGCGTTGTGATGTGCCACTGACAATCAACAGGGTATCGGCATAAGATGAATCACCGTGAATATCGAGTGCGACAGGGTCTAGTGCTTTATTCTTTAATGCGGCTGTCAATGCAGTTTGTGCGGCTGGTGTGAGGGCACCGGACATGTTGTTGTCCCTGTCAGATGTTCTGTTATTGGTCATCGATGTTTCATCGGTTTGTGAATACATTCGTGATGAAGTGTCTGAATTGTTTTGTCTATCAGAGCGCGGAGTTTCGGTGTCATGATACCAAGAGGATTCAAACCGAGTACTCATGCGTCGCATGTATGGATCGACAATCGATCCAATCTGTATATCGATCATGGATGTCGCCGATTGAAGCGTATTGAGTGCTTGACTTCCAATGGTGCGTACGATGTCTGTGGGTGTGTTATCGGACCATCGCATCTCAGACAGTGATCGAAACTGGGCAAAGATTTTTTTGTTAGCGTCAATAAATTTGGCGCGATTTTCTTTCGATAAGCGTTGTGTCAGACCATGGGTCAATTGTTCAACCGAATCACGGAAGGTTTCGACAAACAAATAAATATCGGATGATTCAATGGTTTCATCAATGATTGTTTTAATCCGTTGTGCTTGGGCGTGTTTCAATGTTTCGCCGTCATGAAGGTTGGTGCAGTAATAATCAAACAACATGTAGGTCATAAAGGTTTGTGCGGCATAGCGAGCTTGCTTGGATGCGGCATAAAGCCAAAACACATTGCGCCATCGGCCTAAGAATAGTTTTGAAAACCGAGCAATGTCCAAGGCAACAAAAGAGGGTGATTGTTCATCCTCAAAAATCAATGCCTCTAGGGCGTCTTCATCAATAGAAATACAGTAGCTCTTAGCAATTTTAGTGGCCATATCCCGTTGAATCTCTTGGGTCAACCACTGACTCACCCCACCGGCAGGGATGGCATTTGTCAATGCAGCCAGCAACGCGCGATCACCGATCATGCGTCTATTGAGCGAATGCTCATAACGAGCCAAAGGCATATTTTCTTGAGTGAACAATGAAGATGCGTTCATAGCCTTATCGACCTTTATGGTCAACAGGGATAGGCTCATGGATATGTTTGACTATCTGATTGCAGGAATGTTTGGTGCCGTTTTGGGGAGTTTTGCCAATGTTTGTATCATTCGGATGCCTCATGTGTTTATTGAAGGGAAGCGATGGTCACTTGGTGGACGGTCGCGTTGTATGTCCTGTCAGCATCAATTGGCATGGAATGACATGATTCCATTGATTAGCTTTCTTCGTCTTCAAGGGCGATGCCGCTATTGTCAAAATGGTATTTCAAAACGTTATTGGGTTGTTGAAGCACTCTGTTCAGGGCTTTGGGTGGCGTTATGTCATGTCATTTTAATCGCCCCCACAAATCCTACGTTTTTGCCTAAATTATCGCTTGGTTCATGGACACTTGGGGCGCCGTACAGCCAATGGTTTTTAATCGGATTGTATGGGTGTTTTGCGGTGACGCTGGTGGTGATTGCCTTTATTGATTTTGATCACAAGCTTATTTTAAATCGCATCACATACCCTGCTATCCCATTGTTTTATCTCGCTAGTTTGTTGATATCAGAGCGTCCTGTCTTTGATGGTCTTATCGGAATTCTGGTGGGCTATGGTGTGGTTCGCCTCATTTCTGATGGGTATTATTATATGTTTAAGCGGGAAGGGCTTGGCTATGGTGATGGCAAGCTT
>JABAAV010000037.1:0-8390 GCA_014238595.1 Myxococcales bacterium
AAGGATAGTATTGGTTTTGATTTCTCTGCGCTAACCACGATGTTCGAGGAAATAGATATCGTTAACAATAACAACATCACGGCATGTAACTTAGGAAGTTATACAAGCAACGACTGTCCATAAGATATCTTTCAATTTAATCATGATATTAAAAAACCTCAAGAGGATACCTTCTTGAGGCTTTTGATATATGGACACAATCATATTGCATTCTCTTTTTGTTTTGTTTTTTGCCTATCCATACAATCTCTTCTTTTTAATTATGAACATCACGTATTGATTCCCTTGCTCGATCAAATGCAACGCACGGGATAGTTGTTTCACTTGGGAATATTTAAGCGTTGAGATAACACTGCGTGATTGATATCCACCATTAACAGCAATACATGTCTCGCTTGGGGATATTTGAGCGTTGAGATAACACATATCCCTACATACACTTGACAACACATCGTCATATCCATAGGATAGCACTATTGCAACCAATTGCAATAGTGCTCCTATGGGTGTCTCAAAACAATACACAAAACTTCTTGATACTTTTTGTTTGTTCTTAAAACAAAAAGGAAAACGCTTTACGCCTGAGCGAGAAGCATTGTTACTTGCCGTGTTTTCATTAAAAGGTCATTTTAGTCCTGAAGACTTAATCAAACAACTCCATAAACAAGACAATACAATGTCTGTGGTGACTATGTATCGCAATCTTCCCATTTTTGTCGAGGCAAACATCTTAGAACGAACATGTCTTAGCTCCAAACACACGCGTTATGAAATGATTTGGGCAAAAGAACATCATGATCATCTCATTTGTACAGATTGTGGCACGATTACTGAATTTAATTATGAAGCCATTGAAATTCTTCAAGAGGCTCTTGCTGCTCAATACTGTTTCAATATCGAACGCCATCATCTTGAACTGTTAGGAACATGTCACACATGTCAACAACGCGTCTAGCGGAGAATCGCTAATGCAACTATTTGCAACAAAAACCACATTCATTGCTCTCATCTCGTTACTTTTATTGATGAATGCTGATGTCATCATGGCTGATTCACAACAAACATCTGTGCCAGCAACAACTCTGCCGCAATCTCAATCCGATCCAGTAGAGAGTTCTTCAGTGAGGATTCATGGTTATGGCGATATTCAAATGTCTTATCATGACTTTAGCTTAGCACTCGATCCACAGGGTGTTTCCTTTGAAGAGCACCGTGGTGTATTCGATTTGCATCGCTTTACACTCGAGATTGAAAGTACCTTGCCTTACGATGTTGAATTTGAAGCAGAAATAGAATTTGAACATGGAGGCACAGGTGCTTCTCTGGAATTAGAGTATGAAGAGTTTGGAGAATATAACGTTGATATAGAAACCGGTGGAGCAGTATTACTCGAGAAACTTTACCTTAAAAAAACCATTAACGACTTCATCTCCATGAAGCTCGGACGATTTCCAGTGGGATTAGGATTGTTATCTTATCGATATCACCCCACAGAGTATCTTGGAGCCCTTGTATCTGAATCAGAAAATACGCTACTGCCTTCATCGTGGAATGAACTCGGTCTTGAGACAAAAATTGCACTGCCTCACGTTCAATTGACACTACAAGTCGTTAACGGTCTTGATTCCACAGGATTTAGTGCTCAACAATTTATTGCACGAGGCCATCAAGCCCGTTTTGAAAAAATACGTGCAACGAATTTAGCCTTTGTGTCACGTCTTGATGTTCCATCGGTGTTGAATAAGATTGATCTTGGATCGGCCATCTATGTTTCACCAAGCACACGACATAACCGCCCCAAACCTGATCTAAACAGCAACGTCAATGCACCTCTGGTTCTTCTTTCTGCCTATGCAACAATTCAAGATGATACCTGGCATGGTGCCTTATCCGGTGTTTATGGTCATCTATGGGATGCAGAAATCATCACAAAACACAATCGCTCTCTATCTAACAATTTAGACGCACCACGAACAGAAGTTGCCAGTGATGCTCTCGCAGTATGGGGAGAATTTGGATTTGATCTTCTATCATTGTCTGATGTGACGACCAATCAAAAACTTATCCCTTTTATTCGCTTAGAATATTACGACACCATGTTGCGTGTTGATGAAACTATTTTTGATAACCCTCGTTATTCACGAACTATTGCAGCAGCAGGTATCAATTATACACTCGATAATGCACTGACCTTTAAATTAGAATACATGCAACGTCGCTTAGCATTGTTCACAGATCAATCCAGTAATTTTCGTCCCGAAACAACAATAAGTTTTAGTCCAGGTTTTGTTTTTTAATTAGTTTTTTAAGTAAGGGATATTTTATGTACAAATCAATATTACTCTCATTTTTTCTTTTTTTCGCTGTAGGTTGTAGCTCCGATAATACTGACTCTCTCGAACGATTCGAAGACACGTCATTGGCACCAACGATCATTCATAATTTTGCTCATGATGTCATTATCCCAACCTATGCATTGCTCAATGAACGAGGGATACATTTAGTTGATGCAACACTTGAATTAAAAAATAATCCCTCTGAAACAACATTGGCTGCAGCACAACAAGCATGGGTTTTAATGCGCGAACCTTGGGAACAGAGTGAAGGATTTTTATTTGGACCTGTCGATGCTTATGGAATTGATCCTGCTTTAGATAGTTGGCCAGTCAATCGAATCGATTTAGACAATCGCCTCAATGATGAAAAACAATTAACTGAAGATTATGTGGCAACGCTTGATCCAACCCTGCAAGGATTTCATACCGCTGAATATTTGTTGTTTGGAACAAACAGTAATAAATCTGCAGATCAAATAACCTCTGATGAATTGGATTACCTTGTCGCCGTTGCCTCAATCATGGCAAAACACGCAACATTATTAGAGACTGGATGGACTGTCGGTATTGATGAGGACCAAGCTTATGTCGATATTTTTACATCGGCAGGTGATGTCAACAATCGTATCTACCCATCCTATCAATCGGCAGGCCAAGAAATTGTACAGGGTGTTATCGGTATCCTCGATGAAGTTGCCAATGGCAAAATAGCCGATCCGTTGAACGAACAAGATACGAGACTCGTAGAAAGTCAGTTCAGCTTTAACTCACTCAATGATTTTATCGACAACATTAGAAGCGTTCAAAATGCCTATTGTGGCTATCGTGTTGGTTGTGACAAAAATGAATCAGACTGTAATCACTGTTCTGATACGTTGGATAACCAATCATGGACATGTGCCACAGACAACAGTGACAGCGTTGGTCTATCGACATACATTGATGATATCGATCCCGAGCTCAATACCGCTATTGAAACTCAAATCATGGCATCCATCCAATCTCTCTGTGCTATTCCTGCACCGTTTCGAGACTCCGTTCTTGACGAACAAAAAAACGATTCTATCGAAACAGCACAACAAGCCATTCAAACATTAAAACAAACGTTCGAACTTTCTATTCTTCCGTTGGTAATCAATTAGTATGAAGATATTTTCATCAAATCTCATCCAACTCAGTTGTTTGTTATTCGTTGTCGTCTCTTGTTCTCATCAAGACACACAACCAGATATGCTGCCTCAAGCAGGTGGTGAAACAACAACATCGAATCGTTCTTCTACGGCCTTTACAGAACCTGCCCCTAATTTATTATCAGACAGTCTAGATCATCATCTAGATGGTGATGTTGCCTTTGAGGCCACATTTGTCTCTGCACCAGCGGCGGTTAATCCAGGGCTTGGTCCTTTGTTTAACAATACATCCTGTGCGTCATGTCATATTCGTAATGGTCGCGGTCTAGCTGTCACAGGTAATAATTCACTGGGCAGTCAACTCTTAGTGCGTGTTAGCCTTCCTTCGCCTAACAACCCATCACGCACAATGCCTGTACCAGGACTAGGAAGACAACTTCAAGATCATGCCATTTTTGGCAGTACACCTGAGGCGACTGTTGAGCTTACATGGGTTGAACGAGAAGGTTCTTACGAGGATGGAACAACATATAATCTCCGTTATCCTCATGTTACCGTCACATTAGCGGATGGAACATTACTGCCTGGACATATACAAACATCGCTGCGTATTCCACCTCCAATATTCGGTCTGGGTTTATTAGAAGCAATTTCTGAAGAAACTATTTTACAACATGCCGATCCCAACGATGAAAATAACGATGGTATTTCAGGACGCCCCAATCGAATTGTCATGCCAGACACCAACGAATCTGTCTTAGGACGATTTAGCTGGAAAGCCAATAGTCCCACATTGATCGAACAGACAGCCAGTGCCTATGTTAGTGACATGGGTATCACAAATCCGTTACGTCGTGATCGTGATCCATCACGCACAGATATTGATGAAACAACACTGACTGCAGCAGCTTTTTACACACAAACATTAGCCGTACCACGTCGTACCAATCGTCACGACACGCAACAAGGCGAAATGTTGTTTGAAACTATAGGATGCGCCTCATGTCATATTCCAAGTCTAAAAACAGGCACGCATCCAATTGCGGCATTGGCAAACCAAACGATCTATCCTTATACAGATTTACTACTGCACGACATGGGCAAAGGACTGGAAGACAAGCGTCCTGATTTTGAAGCCACCGGTCGAGAATGGCGAACATCACCGCTTTGGGGCATTGGATTAACCAATACAGTTCTTCCCAATGCAACATTTCTTCATGATGGACGTGCACGTACATTGGAAGAAGCCATTTTATGGCATGAAGGAGAAGCTCAAGAGTCCAATGATAAGTTTAAACAGCTGTCAAAAACAGATCGTTTTGCGTTGATTCAATTTTTACGTTCTCTGTAGTAGATAGGGATAAATTTAATGTCAATACAAAGCAGCAACCGCTAAGACTGGCGGTTGCCTTGTTCACTCTGCCCTCTTGTGGAACATCTGAACATCGTATTCCATGCATCGTATTCCATGACCCAAACGACATTGAAGTCGTTGCCATGTTCACTACGCCATCTTGTAGAACTCATGTTTTTTTCTCAAAGCGATACTGTGCTACGACGGCTTGATCTTCCATAGCCTCTATCCGCTCTGGCACTTTAATCTGCTTTGAGGTTCGCTTGATCTTGTGTTCGCTCATTGCCTACATCCTCACTCTGACACGCATACTATCGGATGTTTTGTATCATAGATGCTATGTTTTCATGCCGTTGATTTTTGGGTGACAATGTTACGTGCCGCAATATCGAATATAAAAGCCCTGATGATTTTTTAGAGACTATAAAGATTATCGGAGACATCAACTACCGATGCTTATTGGGAATTCATCTCTTTATGTCTACCATCACAAAATGGCTTGTTTTGAGAATGCCCACAACCACACAAAGATACTTTTGTTCCTTGCCAAAGTAATGTTCCTTGATCTGTGATCAATGTGACATGACCCCTGACACGCAAAGATCCACTTGCTCTTAATTCAATCGATACTTTATTGTCCTCCACCGTACAATCATCTTGTACCATTGGTAGTGTCATGACATTTTGTTGATTGTTACATGGGATGTCACGATGACTGTTGTCACAAAATGGTTTGTTTTTTGTGGTATCACAGGAGCAAAGTACAGCACGGGAGATAGGTATGGTGCCTGACTGAGTTAAAATCGTAAAATCACCGCGGATATAAAATGAATAATCTTTTCCTACCGTGATCGTATTGGTCGATGGGGGCTTTTCTTTGATGCCATCATGTCTTTGATAAGAGAGCGCGCCTGTAGGACATTGTTCCACCGTGTGTACTGCTTCATCACAAGACACGGCATCAGGATGACATTGCGGAAAAGATGATTCGACAACTAATGCACTGTCAGCATGAATACAAACCTTCGTATCAAGACATTTCTTGGCATCAAAATAAATATCTAACAATTTGCCTTCACTGATATTCTTTGTCGACATCTCAACATTTCCATATAAACCACACAGATTGTTAACATTAATCCACGGATGAATTGATTAACAATAACGGATCCAACAACACAGACAGTGATGCAATGTTTATCGTTTTGAAAATTGAAACTTGGCGCGAGCACCACGTTGACCGTATTTTTTACGCTCTTTTTTGCGTGGATCACGTGTCACGAATCCTTTGCGTTTTAACGGAACACGTAATTCAGGATCAATGAGCATCAATGCACGTGTAATACCATGACGAATAGCACTCGCTTGAGACGATAAGCCACCACCAATAACAGTACACATCACATCGTAAGTATCCATTTGATCGACCGTTTCAAACGGTTGGCGAATAATCATTTGTGATGTGGCACGACCAAAATAATTCGCATCATCACGACCATTGATCTGAAATTTACCAGAACCTGCTTGAAGCCAGACACGCGCAACGGATGTTTTACGACGACCAGTAGAATATGTTCGAGTTTGTGCCATTTTAATGATTAATTACTATATTGTTTAGGAATATCCAAGGGCTGCGGGCTCTGAGCTTCATGCGTATGCATATCTCCAGGGAAAATTTTCAATTTTTTAATAATTTGTCGTCCTAAAGGACCTTTGGGAATCATACCCCACACGGCAGCATAAACCAATCGTTCAGGATATTTCTCACGTAGTTTCTCTGCAGAAATCTCTTTGAACCCACCAGGATAACCTGTGTGGCGGCGATATAATTTGTTCGCCCATTTCATACCTGTTAATCGAACTTTCGCAGCATTGATCACCACAACAAAATCACCTGAATCAACATGTCGCGTAAAAACAGATTTGTTTTTACCACGCAATGTACTGGCAATTACTGTGGCGGCTCGACCTAAGACTTGATTTTCAAGATCAACCACGAACCACTGGCGTTGAGCCTGACCTTCTTCTTTGGTTAGCAACATTGTGCGTTGAATGGGGCTTCGCCTACTCATAGAGAGACGCGATCTACCTAAAATTGGAGGATTTTGTCAAGCAAAATACAAACCCATCTCCAATCAAATTGAGAATCAATGGAATCAGTCATTATATTTCAGCATCAAACAATCCAAAAATCTCTTTTATAGCTACTATTTTAGAGGAACATCAGGGTATATGAAGTTATCCATGAAACAAGAACAAAAAACGGTCGGCTTTATCGTCAAAGAAGGGCTTTTACCGTCTAACGAGCTACTTTTAGAGCTGCTCGCATGGCTCAAAACAAACAATATTACTGCGCTTATTGAAGATCATATCACGCTGAAGCATCCATATTTAACACCAGTGAATCAACAGGATCTGACCACGAACACGTCACTGGGCATTGCTTTAGGCGGTGATGGAACAATGCTCCGTGCTACCCATCTGTTCTCCAATCATCATATCCCTATTTTAGGCGTTAATTTGGGACGATTAGGTTTCCTCAATCCTTTTGCTCCAGATGAAGCATTAGAAGCACTCACACAAGCCATCCATGGCACCTTGCCTGTCGATGAGCGCATGCGCATTACAACACATCATCATTCTGGCAACACAATAACAACCGATACCGTTTTAAATGAGGTTATTTTCAAACAAAATCACACAGCACGTTTAATTGATTTTAAAACAAAAATTGATGGTGTACCGCTCACGCAATACCGTGCGGATGGATTGATCATTGCAACACCAACAGGATCTACCGCCTATAGTATGGCCGCTGGAGGACCTATTTTAGTCCCAGGACATCAAGCGATGACCTTGACACCTATCTGTGCTCATTCTTTAACGCATCGCCCTTTAGTGGTACGCAACGACTCAGTGATCCAAATATCGTTTGATGAACCAGAACAACAAATCGCTGTTACGTTAGATGGACAACGAAACGTTATTTTAAAAACGGGTGATTGGATTGAAGTTTCCTTGGCTGAAATACCATGTCGAATCTTTCGGTCATCAAAAAGTTATTTTGATATTCTAAGGAAAAAACTTCATTGGGGTGCTTCACCACAGTGATAACTATCTGTTGTTTTGTTTTATTGATCTGAAATCACGATGCTTTGTCACCTTCATATTGTCAATTTTGCACTGTTGTCTGATGTTGATCTAACCTTTAGCCAAGGACTTAATATTTTCACGGGTGAAACCGGTGCTGGAAAATCATTAATTGTCGAAGCCGTTAATTTGCTTCGAGGTACCCGTGCTAATAAAGATTTTCCACGCAAAGGATGTAAAGAAGCGGTCATTGAAGCAGATTTTTCGCTAAGTAGCCATGAACGACGTTTTATTACTCCTTTATTGACAGACATTATCATTGATGACGATACACTCATTATCCGACGTATCATCACGCATACAGGACGGAGTCGTGCTTATATTAACGGTGTTTTGGTTCCGGTTTCTAAACTTGCCATACTCGGAACATTTTTAATTGATGTATCGAGTCAACACCAACATCAACTGCTTACAGAAGTG
>JABAAV010000037.1:8624-13643 GCA_014238595.1 Myxococcales bacterium
AAACAAGCCGACAAACTTTATACCGCTATTATCAATTCAGAACACATGCTCTATACAGACAAGCATTCCGCATTGGATCGTATTTCTTCAGTGCAAACTTCTCTTGAACGCGCAGTCTCTATCGATCCATACATTGAAACTTTTCAAACCCAAATCAAAGATGTGCTTGTATTGCTCGAAGATATTACACATTCATTAAGTGCTTATAAAAAGAAACTGGCACATAATAAAACATGGTCACTCAATGACATTGAAGACAGAATCAATCTAATCCGTCATCTGGAACACAAACATGGAGGCTCTCTCCAACAGGTACTGGATCGATTAACGCAATGGAAGATACAAATATCTCAAGCAGAACAACAAGATGACGTTGAACAAGACCATAAATCTCTTTGCGAAACGACTCACGATGCCGCAGAAAAACAAGCCAAAGCACTCACACAAGCACGACAAAAAGCAGCAAAGATATTAGAAAGCAATGTTACCGTGGCATTGAGACTGCTTGCCATGACACAAGCTTCACTCTCAGTTTCCATCAGTCCGTCACCATTGAGTGTTTCCGGTCATGATCATATCGAATTTTTATTGATAACAAACTCTGGCGACGATGCTAAGCCATTAATCAAAATAGCATCGGGGGGTGAATTATCACGTGTCATGCTTGCGCTCAAACAAACATTGCAAAAATCTCATCCCGTCTCAACACATGTCTTTGATGAAGTCGATGCTGGTATCGGAGGGGTTACGGCCACCGCAGTAGGAAAGCAGATTCAAATCATTTCGACCTATGCCCAAGTCCTTTGTGTGACACATCTTCCTCAAATTGCAGCATTTGCTGACACACATTTTCATGTCAAAAAATCAGTCGTCCAAGAAAACACCAAAACATCGGTGACATCTTTGACCGACAATGAACGAATTCATGAAATCGTAAGAATGCTTGGAGGCCAATCAACAACGATAGCCCAAAGCCATGCACAAGAAATGCTTAAGGCAGCACAGCAGCAGAAAGCATCTTAATCTGTAGCAAGATGAATTAAATCAACATTCAATTGCTTGGCAACATTGAAAATCCGTTCATCGCGATAAAAATCGCCGTACACAATACGTTTAATACCTGCATTGATGACTTGTTTAAAACAGTTCCAGCACGGACTTGCTGTGACATACAGTGTTGCTCCTTCAATCGCAACACTCGTTTTCGCCGCTGCTAATAATGCATTAGTCTCAGCATGAATCGTTGCAATACAGTGATTGTTTTCCATCATATGTCCCACATCACTACAATGCGGCATACCTTTGATAGAACCATTGTACCCTGTCACCAAAATCATCCTATCGCGGACAATCACAGCACCCACCATTTTACGGTCACAGGTAGCACGCGATGAAACGACTTTCGCAATTTCCATGAAATAAACATCCCATGACAATCGCTTGTTTTGATTGTGTTGTGACACAATCAGCGATATTACAACATTCTTCAAAAAGTTAACGTATTAAAATGGAATATTTATTCAACATCTTTTGTTATAGTGCACCGCTGTGAAACGTTCTCATCAATATCGCGACACGCTCAATCTGCCACACACCGACTTCCCAATGCGTGGCAATCTAGCCGTTCGTGAACCAGAAATGCTTGCACAATGGGAACAAAACCAACTGTATCAAACCATTCGTAGCCGCAAAACATCAGCCCACTACATCCTGCATGATGGGCCACCATACGCCAATGGACATATCCATTATGGCCATATTCTTAACAAACTCATCAAAGATATCGTCATTAAATATCGTACCATGTGTGGTGATGACGCTCCTTATGTTCCAGGATGGGATTGTCATGGGCTTCCCATTGAACGGGCTGTCGATAGACAACTAGGGGACAAAAAGAAACATCTTTCCAAATCTGAAATCCGTGCACACTGTCGAAAATACGCACTTGATTTTATTGAAACTCAAAAAACAGAATTTCGACGACTGGGTATTTTTGCCGACTGGGAAACACCTTATCGTACTTTAGATCCAAGCTACGAAGCATCCGTGATTCGTGCACTCGCGGCATTTGTGGATAAAGGCTATATTTATCGCGGAAAAAAACCCATTGCATGGTGCCCAAAAGATAAAACAGCACTTGCCGAAGCAGAAATTGAACATCACACACATCAATCGCCTTCGATTTATGTTGGATTTGTTCTCGATAATTTTGATGCCACAATCTTGTCGGAGCAACTCAAAAATAAAACCGTGATTCTGCCAATATGGACAACCACACCATGGACATTACCGGCTAACTTAGCCATCACCCTGCATCCTGATATTCCTTATGTCGCCATCTCCAAAGATGACAGCACCGTATATCTTGTTGCACAGGACTTACAGGATGCATTTTGTGAAGCCATTGGACAAGGTGACCAAACACATACCAGCATTGCTATTACACGTGAATGTCTACACAAACTTGAAGGACAACATTATCTGCATCCTTTTGTTGAACCCAAAGACGATACCGCCTTTACAGTTCGATTTGGTCGTCATGTCACCACGGCACAAGGTACAGGATTGGTACACACAGCACCTGGACATGGCATTGATGATTACAAACTTGGATTGGCCCATGGATTAGAGCCCTATGCACCCATCGATGAAGAATGTCGATTTACAGCTGATGTTCCTTGGTGGGAAGGAAAATTTGCTCTCGATACCAACACAGACATCATTGCAAAACTTCATAGCTTGGGTGCATTACTCAATCCCCCTGATCAATCCGTAACCCACAGTTACCCGCATTGTTGGAGATGTAAATGTCCTATTTTATTTCGAGCAACGTCGCAGTGGTTTTTGAGTATTGATCATTTAGATCTACGACAACGCGCATTAACCGCGATTGATAATACAGAATGGATTCCCCCTGAAGGTCATGCGCGTATTTCAAGCATGGTTCAAAATAGACCTGATTGGTGTTTGTCGCGCCAACGAACATGGGGCGTACCTATTCCAACTTTTTATTGCAACGATTGCGGACATGCCCATGCCGATGCAACGATCATGGAACATGTTGCCAAACAGATTGAACAAGAAGGATCGGACATTTGGTACACGAAAGACATCCAAGAGATTTTACCCTCTGGCACAGCCTGTGAAAAATGTAAAAGCACAGAGATTCGCTTAGAACAAGATATTATCGATGTTTGGTTTGAATCCGGTGTGTCATGGTCAGCCATTGATACACAACATGGATTAAATCCGATCGATTTATATATCGAAGGCTCTGATCAACATCGCGGATGGTTTCATTCGTCCTTGCTCACCAGTGTCGCCATCAAAGAAAAAGCACCTTATAACACGGTCGTTACGCATGGATTTGTCCTCGATGAAAAAGGACATCCTTATTCAAAAAGTAATATTGAAAAATCACAAAAAGAAGGCGGAAAGATTCGCTACACCGCCCCCGAACAAATCATTGACAAATACGGTGCAGAATTGTTTCGTATTTGGACCGCTGCCACAGAGTTTCGTGGGGATGTCCCGTATTCGGATACATTATTAACAAATTTAGCGACATGGTATCGAAAATTCAGAAACACTGCGCGTTTTATTTTAGGTAACCTTTCCGATTACGATCCGAAACAACCTCTTATTCCCCAAGACAAATTGATACCAATCGATCGCTATGCGTTAGCACAATCACGTGATTTTGTATGGCAAGCACGACAAGCCTATGACGCATTTGCGTTTCACAAAGTCTATCTTCTCCTCGTTGACTATTTAACGCACAGTCTTTCCAATTTCTATCTTGATATTGTAAAAGATCGTCTCTATGTCAACAATCTTCTCGATCCAAAACGAAAAAGTGTCCAACAAGTTCTCTATGAAATTCTTAGAAACCTTGTACAAGTCTCAGCACCAATACTTGCATTTACATCAGAAGATGTTTGGCAACATCTCCCTAACAACGATCAAGATCCATCTTCAATTCATCTGACCACATTTCCTCAAGGTGAAGTCATGGATGATGATCTTAACAAAACATGGACTATCCTTGGAAATTATCGCAGTATTGCTACCAAAGAATTGGAAGCATTTCGTGCTCAAAATCATCGTTCACTCGATGCAAAAATACTCATTACACCACATCCCTCTGATCGCTCGGTTTTAGAAAAACATCTCGATCATTTGGCTGAACTATTCATCGTATCTCAAGTTTCATTGGCTCAAAACAATGATGAGAAGCCATATTGCACAATTTCTAAAGCTGATGGTATATTGTGCCAACGTTGTTGGAAGCATACCATTTCTATTGATCCACAAGATGAATTATGCAAACAATGTCAAAACACTTTAACTAATCAACAAAACACCATTGCATCGTGATCGCACACCGTTATCGTATATTTTCTATTGTATCTCTCTTAGTTTTTATCGCAGATTTTTTATCTAAAAAAGCTGCAGTAGCTTGGTTAGAATACACGCCTCATCTGAGAGATGCCCCAGTTGTTGTCATTCCTAATTTCTTTGAATGGCAACTTGCTTATAATAAAGGTTCTGCCTTTGGTCTTTTTCAAAACATGGAATCTGCACGAATATGGCTTAGCATATTTGGAGTTCTTGCACTCTTTTTCATTCTCAATCTTATTCGCACAGCCAAAGACAATCAAACACTATTTATATGGGCAATCAGTTTTATGTTCGGTGGTGCTGTTGGGAATATACTAGATAGATTCTCCGAAGGTTCTGTCGTTGATTTTATTGTTTTTAGATATTATGAATATGCATGGCCTACCTTTAACATTGCAGATACGGCATTATGCATTGGTGTAGGCTTACTTCTTTTAGAAAGTTTCAAAAAGGAGGATTCTTCTAACAAAGAATCTTCTGACGAAACATCAGCTAACGAAGCATCGGCTAGCGAAACCGGCTAGCGAAACCGGCTAGTGAAACATTAGCTGACAAAGCATCGACTAGCGACGTTTCTTAGTCGTCTTTTTAGCAGCCGATTTCTTAGGTGCTGCTTTC
>JABAAV010000038.1 GCA_014238595.1 Myxococcales bacterium
TTGATTTTATCACAGGTGGTGGTGGTGGCAATTCTCGTTCTTTAGGTGTTATTTGATAAATTTTCCTCATTTGTCGAAAAGACTGCAATTCTTTAGGACCTATCAAAGAAATAGCTTTGCCACGATTACCTGCGCGACCTGTGCGACCTGTACGATGAATATATGTTTCAGCAGAATCTGGGAATGTGTAATTAAATACATGCGATACATTGGGAATATCAATGCCACGTGCAGCAACGTCCGTTCCCACTAAGCACTTAAGTTTTTTAGTGCGCATTTGATCTAAGACACGCTCACGTGACGATTGTCTCAAATCGCTTGAAATTGCGGCCGCATCATAACCATACGTTGTCAAATATTTTGCTACGCTCACGGTTGCAATTTTAGTATTGCAAAACACAATAGCCGAATCTATTTTTTCAGCAGTCATTGCAGCAAGAAGGTCTCTATTGCGTTTGATACCATTAACAACATAATAAGAATGATCAATTTCTGCTGCGCTAATACTTTGGTTTAAGAAAGAGATAGATTTAGGATCATTGAGATGTCTTTTGGTAATGCGTTGAATCTGTTTAGGGATAGTTGCAGAAAAAAGTAATGTTTGTCGTTTTTGTTGAGCGGGTAGGTATTCCATGATTTTTTCAATGGCTTCTAAAAACCCCATTGAAAGCATTTCATCACATTCATCCAAAACCAGATATTGAGCAGATTTTATTTTGATCGTGCCACGTCTGAGATGATCCGAAACACGCCCTGGTGTTCCCACAACAATATGTATCGATTTTTTCAATGCATTGATTTGTTTTTGGATAGGCGTTCCACCATAGATAGGAATAACGTTGATTTTTGTGTGTTGTGCTAATGCAGACAATTCTTTGGCAACCTGTGATGCAAGCTCACGTGTTGGAACTAAAATGAGAGCACAAACCGTTGTATCTTTAGGATTTATTTGTTGAATTAAAGGGAGCCCAAATGCAGCTGTTTTACCCGAACCGGTTTGTGATTGAACGATCAAATCTCGACCATTCATACAATCGGCATAGACAGCAGCCTGAACAGGCATAGGCATCGTAAACCCTATATCGGTTAAAGCACTTGTAATAGCAGGCGCTAAATTCATATCTTCGAATGTTTTTATAGTTGTCATTTTAATTGGATATTAGACGATATACTTCTATAATCGGTTGACAAGCAATGGGCAACATTTGATAAGTTCGGATAAATTTCATGGTGGTTCTTTTTTATATTTCAAATACAGGTGCGTAGCTCAGTGGGAGAGCACTACCCTGACACGGTAGGGGTCGGCGGTTCAATCCCGCCCGTACCTACAGATATTGTTTTCATGAACGCTTTAATTTGTTCTATGGCTGCTTTGTTATGACAAATGCTTTGCTGCATGACAGTGTTGATCAAGGGCTATCCTTGTCTGACATTGACAAAGAACTCATCGGAAATGTGCCTGATCTGTCTCCATTAGAAACTGTACGTCATAGTTGTGCACATATTATGGCGATTGCCGTTCAAAAATTATTTCCAGAAACAAAAGTGACTATTGGTCCATCTACGGATGTCGGTTTTTATTATGATTTTGATACGCCTCAAACATTTACCGCGGAAGATCTGACGCGCATTGAAGCAGAAATGAAAGCCATTATTACAGCAGACATTCCTTTTGTACGCGAATCCATTTCACGTGATGAGGCTCTCAAGCTCTTTGCTGATATGAATGAACCTTATAAAATTGAAATCATTAAAGCCATTGAAACTCAAACAGAATTAACTGTCTACAAGACTGGGGATTGGCTGGATCTGTGCCGTGGTCCTCATGTTGAATCTTCAGGCAAAATCAAAGCGTTCAAATTATTGTCCGTTGCAGGGGCTTATTGGCGCGGTGATGAAAACAAACAAATGCTGCAACGTATTTATGGCACAGCTCACATCGACAAAAAACAACTCAAGATTCAATTACAACAAATCGAAGAAGCAAAAAAACGTGACCATAGAAAACTTGGCAAGGCCTTGGATTTATTTTCCATTGATCCCACGATTGGTGGCGGATTAGTTTTATGGCATCCCAAAGGCGCACGCATTCGCTATCTCATAGAAGAATTTTGGCGCAAAGCTCATTATGATAATGGGTATGAGCTGGTCAGCTCTCCTCATGTGGCACGTGATGAGCTTTGGAAAACATCAGGTCATTTAGAGTTTTATCAAGAAAATATGTACAGCGGCATGGATGTCGATGGACAACAATATCTAGTCAAACCGATGAACTGCCCGTTCCATGTTTCGATTTATAAGCAAGGGCTTTACAGTTATCGTAATCTTCCTTGTCGCTGGGCAGAATTGGGTACGGTATATCGTTACGAACGTTCAGGCGTTTTGCATGGATTACTACGTGTTCGAGGGTTCACCCAAGATGATGCGCATATTTTTATGGCCATCGAACAACTTGCCGATGAATTATCTAAAACAGTCACATTTTGCCTTAAGATGCTCCGTGTTTTTGGCTTTGAAGATTTCAAACTTTGTCTTGCGACTCGACCTGAAAAATTCGTTGGTGATACAGAACTGTGGGATAAAGCAGAAACTGCGCTTTACGACGTTCTCAAACAATCCAATATCGCCTATGACGTTGATCATGGTGGTGGTGCTTTCTATGGACCTAAAATTGACATCAAACTGTTTGATTCATTAGGGAGAGAATGGCAATGTTCTACGATTCAGGTCGATTTTAATTTGCCAGAACGATTTAACTTGTTATATGCAGCGCAGGATGGAAGTCGTCAACGCATTGTTATGGTTCACCGCGCATTGTTAGGTTCAATAGAGCGTTTCTTTGCTATTTTGGTCGAACATTATGCGGGGGCATTTCCGACATGGCTTGCACCCATACAAGCACGCATTATTACAGTTTCCGAAAAACAAGAACAATGGGCAACAACAGTGCTAGAGGCATTGAAGAAGAAAAACGTCCGTGCTGAAGTTGATTTTTCTGCGGACAAATTAGGGGCAAAGATACGTCGTGCTCAAATGGAAAAAATCCCAAACATGATCATTTGTGGTGACAAAGAAGTCAGCACACAAACTGTTTCTTTGCGAAAAAGGACAGGGGAACAACTCAATGCACAACCTTTAGATGATTTAATCAATACCATTGTGGAAGCATCCTGCTTTCCTGTTTTATAAAATACTACATTAAGGAGATTATTATTCATAAAGACACAAGATTTCGAGGAAGACGTCCCCGCGAACGATATCGTATCAATGAGAGAATCCGTATCCCTGAGATACGAGTCATCCTTGATGACGGAACACAACTGGGCATCATGCAAACAAAAGATGCATTACAAATGGCCACCGAAAAAGAGCTCGACTTGGTAGAAATATCTCCACAATCGAGACCTCCTGTCTGCCGCATGATGGATTATGGTCGCTTTAAATATGAACAATCAAAAAAAGCACAACAGGCACGAAAACATGCCTCTACCATTGAGGTCAAAGAAATCAAATTTCGTCCAAAAACAGATGAACATGATATGAATTTCAAAACCAAAAATGCCATAAAGTTTCTGGAAAATGGCAACAAAGTTCGTTTAGTCATTGCTTTCCGTGGACGTGAAATCATCCATCCTGAAATTGGTAAAAAAGTACTGGAAAAAGTCGTTGAGCAAACAACTGAAATTGCTCAAATAGAATCAATGCCGATGATGGAAGGACGGCGTATGATTATGATTTTGGCGCCTAAAGCGGGAATTGTTCGTCGTTCTTAACGTCACATGTACAAAAAAGCTATTTTTTCATTGACGAACAGCTCAATCTACTGCACCTTCTCCTATCTTAGTTAGGCAACCTAGGAATTATTATGCCAAAAATGAAATCAAAAAGCGGAGCCAAAAAGCGTTTTATTGCTACTGGATCTGGTCAATGGAAACGCGGAACCAAAGGTCGCCGTCATATTTTAACAAACAAAAGCACCAAACGAAAAAGACACCTTCGTTCTTTTGCAACGGTACATGAATCAGATGCACATCATATCACAGCAATGTTGCCAAATCATTAATTAAGGACAACCATGCCCAGAGCGAAACGAGGATATAAAGCAAGACGTCGCCGTAATCGAATTTTGAAAGCGGCAAGCGGTTATCGAGGAAAACGCGGCACTTGTTATTCGATTAGTGCTGAAGCAGTACATCATGCTTGGGTGCATATGTATCGCCATCGCAAACAACGTAAACGAGATTGGCGTTCGCTTTGGATTATTCGTATCAATGCAGCTGTTCGACCTTTAGGTATTTCTTATTCTAAATTTATTTATGGACTTAAACAGCAAAATATTAAGTTAGATCGTAAAATATTAGCAGACCTTGCCATTAGTGATCCTCGTGCCATAGAAACTATGGTTTCTGAGGCACGTAAACATGCGGCATGACGTTATTGTGTCCTTAGGGAAGTGATTTTATGGAGACTGATAGCATTGTCTCTCAACTCAAAACCTTTGGTGATGAGGTAGATCATGAGATCAGTGCATATGGAGAAGCATTAGACGCTTCAATCATTGAAACACTGCGCATTAAATATCTAGGCAAAAAAGGGCATATTGCTGGGGTCATGAAACAAATGGGACAGATGACTCCCGAAGATCGCCGTAAAACAGGTGAAGTCGCCAACAAAATCAAAAAACAAATTGAACGAAGTATTTCAAATGCCAAGATTACTCTTGAAAAATTAATCCTAGAAAAAAATTTCAAACGCACGTTGGATGATATTCCCAGCCATCCATTTAAAAAAAAGCAAGGTAACATTCATTTGCTGTCGCAAGCCCGCAACGATATCGTTCATATTTTTTCACAACGCGGGTTTACAGTCGCAACTGGCCCTGAACTAGAGAACGAATTTAATAATTTTGAAGCGTTAGGTATCCCTAAACATCATCCTGCAAGGGATATGCAAGACACTTTTTATATCGATAAAAATTGTTTGCTTCGCACACACACCAGCCCTGTTCAAATCAGAACAATGCTAAACCAAGAACCACCCATTCGTATTATTGCCCCAGGTACAGTCTATCGTCGTGATGATGATCCCACACACAGCCCAATGTTTATGCAGGTTGAAGCGTTACTCATCGAACCTTATGTTGTTTCAATGGCAGACTTAAAAGGGTTACTCCACCATTTTATTGAACAATTCTTTCAAAAAGATTTAGGTATTCGATTCCGTCCTAGTTATTTCCCGTTTGTTGAACCTGGTGCAGAAGTCGATATGGAATGTTCTTTTTGCTCACAAAAGACCAAGGATAGTTGTCGTGTATGTAAAGGAACACGATGGCTGGAGATTGCTGGCTGTGGCATGGTTGACCCTGTTGTATTTGAAAAAATCTCCTCAAAACGACAAGATTCTGTTTATTCTTCTGACAATTATAATGGGTTCGCGTTTGGTTTTGGATTGGATCGTATGGCAATGTTGCGACATGGTGTGTCCAACATACGACATTTATATGAATCTGATGTTCGATTTTTGAGGCAGTTTTAATGTTAATCGTATTTTCATGGCTGTGTGAACATATAGACATGCCACATGGCATATCTATTTCTCCACAAGAAACAGCGGATATGTTAACCCATGCAGGCTTGGAAGTAGAAGGACTGATCGATGTTTGGCAGCATATCCATGGTGTAACTTCGGCTAAAATTGTTGATAAAAAACCACATCCAAACTCTGATCATTTAACAATCATTCATGTCATCGACAATGAGACCAATGAACCCGTAGAAGTTGTTTGTGGTGCCCCAAATGTTCCTGACATTGGCGGTCAAGTTGTCTGGGCAAAACCGGGCGCAACATTGGCATCAGATTTTACACTTGGAAGCAAAAAATTAAGAGGTGTCATGTCGGCAGGCATGCTCTGTTCCGAAAAAGAATTGGGACTGAGCAATGAGCATGAAGGCATTATTGTTCTTGAGGGTGATTATGCAAAACACCCATTAGGCACAGAAATATCAACTATTTATAATCATGTCGATGTTGTGTTCGATATTGGAATCCCTGCAAATCGCCCTGATCTTTTGGGTCATAAAGGCATTGCTCGTGAAGTCATTGCGTTAATCGGTGGAAAACTGAAACAACGCCATCTGGCAAATGATGGCAACAAAAACAAAGATTCAAACATCGATCTCTCAGTCACTGATCACAATCAATGTCATCATTATGTGGCACGTGAAATAACCAAAGTAACCGTGGCACCATCTCCATTGTGGATGAAACATCGCTTACATGCGGTAGGTGTCCGTTCTATTTCTAATGTGATTGATATTACCAACTATGTCATGTTTGATTTAGGACATCCACTCCATGCCTTTGACAAAGATTGCATCGAAAACAATCAGATTATTGTAAGACAGGCCAAAGATGGTGAAACCGTAACAACATTGGACTCTGTTGAACGATCTTTAACAACAAATGATATTGTTGTTGCCGACACAACCAACGTACTTGCATTGGCAGGTGTGATGGGTGGAAAACATTCTCAGGTGACAGAACAAACAAACCATATCATTCTCGAAGCCGCCACATTTGAACCAACCTCTGTAAGAAAAACATCTAAACGATTTAAATTATCATCGGAATCATCTCATCGCTTTGAACGTGGCGTTGACACCAATGGTATCAACGAGGCCTCTTTGTATGCGGCGCAATTAATCAAAGAATTAGCAGGGGGACAAATCAACCCCAGTTACCATGAACAACAAGGCACATTGAAACCACCGGTTAAAATTATACTATCACCTTTGAAAGCATCGTTTGTGATTGGAGTTGAATTTTCACAAAAACAAATCATTGAGGGACTGAAATTCAGTTCCATTGATGTTCATTGTGACGAAGAAAATGTTCTTGCAATTTGTCCAACATTTCGTGCGGATCTAACACGAGAGATTGATGTCATTGAAGAAATCGCACGACTGTATGGATTTTACAACATTCCGACACGACTGTATGGATTGCACAACATTCCGAGTAGTCCTAAATTCACAACAACGCCTCATCAAAACAACTTAGCTACCTATAACATTGCAAATAGGGCACGTGAAATACTTATGCAACAAGGATTGTCTGAAATGATAAGTCTTGGATTTACATCAACACAGCGGGTGACCGATGTTTCTTGGAATCAACACAATGGCAGCTCATACAATAAAACGGTTGAATGGCTCAAACTCGAAAACCCTTTAGTGGTTGATCATGAAATCATGAGACCTACATTGATTCCAAACATGCTGTCAGCATTGGTGTACAACCAAAATCACGGCAACGATACAGTGACTGTATTTGAAATAGGTAACGTCTTTTCAGTTGAATCGGATCATAAACAGCGATTACATGTAGCCGTGCTATTTTCGGGATATCACGAAGAATGGACAAAAAATGAAAAACGAGAAGGTATTGAACGGATAGCTTACAATTTTTGGGATATTGAAGCTGTTGCAAAAGTTTTTTGCGACAGTATTGGTTTAATTGATTATAAATTTACACCATGTGAAACAGATCAAAATACACATGCTGGAAGAGCAGACATTGATCACACTTGTCTCTCTGTTTTGCATCCAAACATTTCAAAAAATATCATTTCAGCTAACAATGAATCGCTCGGATTCATAGGTGAAATAACCCCAATGGTCATGAATGCTTATGATATTGATAAGCCATGCGTCGTGATGGAACTATCGCTTGATACGATCAATACAGACAGCACTCATTCAAATAGATCGTCATCAAATGATGATAAGACCAAGACAACACAACGACAAATGCAGCCTATTGCCAAATTTCCATCCATTGTACGAGATTTATCATTTTTTATTGAAAATGACACATCACCAGAACGCATTCAGAAGGTTCTTGAAGCATGCAACCAACCCTTGTTGGTTGCATACAAGCTCATGGAGATTTATAGAGATATTGAGCATGTTCCTAAGGGCAAAGAGGGGATGTTATGGTCATTAACATATCGTTCCGACAACAAAACTTTAACAGACACAGAGATCGATGCCATCCATGAAAAAATCATTGATGAAGTCATATTTACCCTAAAGGTGACTCGACGTTAATATAACAATATTATATAGTTGCCTTACATATGACCAAGCAAGACATTACCAATGCTGTTTATGAGAAAATCGGTGGATTTTCTAAAAAAGAAGCAACAATACTCGTCAATGAAGTCATTGAAGTCATTGTGAACTCCTTTGAACAACAGAAAAATGTAAAAATTTCTGGATTTGGCACTTTTTCGGTACAAAACAAAAAAGCACGTATTGGACGTAATCCTAAAACAGGAAAACAAACCACGATCAAACCTCGTAATATTTTAAGTTTTAAAGCGAGTCGTATTTTAAGAAATTTGCTCAATGACTAACCAATCCGATCCACGTATTCCTGATAAATCGTTCTTTCAAATTGGTGAAGTTGCAGACATTGTTGATGTAGAAACCCATGTCCTTCGTTTTTGGGAAAGCGAATTTTCTCTTCTTGCGCCTAAAAAATCACGAACAGGAACTAGGCGTATCTATTCTCGTGATGATGTTGCACTCGTTTTACGCATCCGCGATTTATTGTATGACAAGCAGTATACAATTTCTGGAGCACGTAAAGTACTCAATAACAAATCAGAAGATTTACCCAATGACCTATGGACAAAACCTCGAATCAAAGGATTGACGACAAAAATCAATCAAGAAATAAAAGAATTATTAAATATCGTTAAAAGATAGCCATCAATGATTATGACTCGGGGCGTAGCGCAGCCTGGTTAGCGCACTTGACTGGGGGTCAAGGGGTCGCTGGTTCAAATCCAGTCGCCCCGACAATGATGGTTAACATGCAATCATTGAACAACGGTTAATGACCAATCCTACATCACAACCTTGAATCCATTCGCTCAAGGCTCCCTTTGTGTAGAGCAATTGGTATTGTTTACCATTTTATTTATTGAAAAATACGATATTTAAACAATGCCCACATGGTTTCTACACCATCAATCCATCCAATCTTTTTCCCATCAGCAACGCTTCTTCCATTGTATTGGATAGGGACTTCATGGATTTCAATCTTTTTCTTTGCGATTTTTGCAGTCACTTCTGCACAAAAATCAAACTTTGTACATTGCAAGTTCAATGATCGAAGTGTTTCGGTAGGAAACAGCTTGAAACATGTTGCTTCGTCTGTAATTCGTATTCTGTATAAAAGATTGGCCGTCCATGTAATGACGCGATTTGCAAAATAATTTTTAAAGCTCATTCCGGTAGGACGTTTTTGCGAAAGAAATCGCGATCCATAAACGACCAAGGCACCATCATTGATGACTTTAAGCATTGTTGGGTAATCTTCCATTGCATATTCAAGATCGGCATCTTGGATTAAACAGTAATCACCTGTGGCATGATCTAAAACTGTTCGTATTGCCGCTCCTTTGCCTTGGTTTTTGTCATGAACAAACAAATGAACCGATGGCTCTTTCTTAGCGAAAGCATTAACAATAGTCGGTGTATTGTCCGTTGAACCGTCATCACAAATCAAAATTTCTTTGGTAAACCCTAGTTTCTCGGTATCTACGGCAAGAACACGCTCGATAACTTCAGCGATAGTACGCTCTTCTTGATAAGCAGGGATTAAAATGGACAGACTAGACATCACATATCTCCATATATTATGGAGTTAATCTCTCCATAGTACGTGGAAAAGGAATGGCTTCCCGAACGTGTTTGATATCACAAATCCATGCCACAGTCCGTTCAAGGCCAACTCCAAAACCGCCATGAGGTACTGAACCATACCGACGAATATCTAAATACCACTCCAGAGTGTCTTTCGGGATAGACATTTCTTCCATTGTTTTTTCTAAAACATCCAAACGATGTTCTCGTTCACCACCACCAATGATTTCTCCGTAACCATCAGGAGCAATGACATCAACACCCAAGGAAAGTTTGTTGTTTTGAGGATCTCGTGCCATATAAAATGCTTTGCATTCTGCAGGGTAACGATGAATCATCACAGGGCGATCAAATTGTTTTGATATAATGGTTTCTTCATCAGCACCTAAATCTTTGCCAAACACAGTATCTTTGCCATGTTGTTTGAGTATCTCAAGAGCTTCATCATAACTAATACGTGGAAAAGGTTTGCATGTTTTTCTTAACGCATCAATATCGCGTTCCAAAACAGTAAGCTCACGTATATTCGTATCGAGAATATGCGATACAATATAACAAAGCATGTCTTCAGCTAAATCCATAACATCGTCAAGTTTATAGAATGCGACTTCGGGTTCAGCCATCCAAAATTCTGTAAGATGTCGACGTGTTTTTGATTTTTCAGCCCTAAAAATAGGACCAAAGCAGTACACTTTGCCTAACGCCATCGCAGCAGCTTCCATGTAAAGCTGTCCAGTTTGAGTCAAATAGGCATTTTGTCCAAAATATTCAAGATTGAATAATGTCGAGGTACCCTCACAAGAATTTGATGTCAGGATAGGGGCATCAACCAGTGTAAAATCTTCCTTTTCGAAAAAAGTTCGAATCGCGGTAATGATAGAGGCTCGTATTTTGAGAATGGCCTGTTGTCGTTTGGATCGCAACCACAAATGACGATGATCCATGAGAAATGCAACACCATGTTCTTTCGGTGAAATAGGGTAATCGCGTGTCACTGAAGCAATGATTTCAACATTCGATACACCCAGCTCAAACCCCAATGGAGAACGATCATCTTTACGTACTTCCCCCTTCACAATTAATGAAGTTTCTTGATCAAGTTTGTCAGTCATTTCAAAAATGTCTGCATTGACATCGTCAACACCTACAACGCATTGAAGAATATCTGCTCCATCTCGTAACTGAAGAAAATGAATCTTCTTTGATGATCGTTTCGCATACAGCCATCCTTGCAAGGTGACTGTTTTACCAATCAAAGTAGTAAGGTTTGTTTTGATTGATTTAATTGAATATTTCATTGATTCATATGAGTTTAAAAGTAGACATCGGTGCAAGTACTGAGTAAACTTTTAAAGCATTTATTTTCTAACGGATAGAATGCTGCTATATGATTAAATTAGGCAATACCATAAACGCACTGATTTCTTGCCGTATGGCGCTTTTTGTAGGAATCATCATGCTCACTCAGATGACGTGTTTTTTCAAAAATTACGGCGAATCACCAGTGTTTGAATCTATAGACGACTATAAAGGGGTTGTAGGTGGTTCTTTAGCGATTCCTATTTCAGCGACAGATCCTGAAGGAGAATCGATTTCTTATCGCTATGTAATTCAAATTGATAACCTTGACACTAGAGCAGCAATAACCTATCGAAATGATGGCACGGCGTTGTTTCAATGGAATCCTATCGCGTCTGATGTGGGTCAATGGTACATCGATTTTTTTGCAAGCGATGGAGAGAACGAAACATCAGTTCGAGTACTTGTCGCTATTTATTCGACAATCGGAGGGGGTACTCCTGTTTTTCGCAAACCTATCGGAGATGGTATTTCTTTTGATCTTAATCAAAACGATTGTTTAACTATTCCTGTTAATGCTGAAGATAGCAATTCAATCTGTATTGCTTTGAATGAAGTCAGTCCAGCATTGGCAAACACAACATTTAACAAAGAAGAAGATCAAGTACGTCAATGTCCTATAGGTCAAGGAGAATGGATCTGGTGTCCTTCAGCGATACAAAGCAAACAAATAGAGTCACATCTGCTTAGATTAACAGCCAGTGATTCAATGTCACCTCCGACAACAAAAGATTATTTGATTGTATTGCGTGGAGAGCGTTCACCCAATGATGACCCTTCAAATGATGACCCTTTATTAGAAGAGCCTTCTTCTGATAATACATGTCAAGGAACTGCCCCAGTTATTACGCATCTACCTGTAGATCAAGTTACAAACAACCCATTAACCATCAAGGCAACTATCTCTGACGACAAAGGCCTTAGTAGAAACCCATTGCTTTATTATTCATTGACACCTCCTGCTGCAACGCCTGTGTTATCCACGATGACTCAATTGTCAATGTCTCCACTCTCTGGTACCCGTCTTTCCGCAGAATGGAAAGCCATCATTCCAAATCCTGTGGCAAATTCACCAGCAGGTACCACAAGTACGGTTTATTATATTATTGTTGCTGATGACAGAGATAGTACCAATGCCCAATGTAATCATACGTCATACAGCCCTCAGTTTGGATATCATAGTATTTTTGTGATTCATCCTCAAATCACAAGAGCACAAGGAATTTGTGAGCCTTGTACGACAGATAGACAATGTGGTGGCGACAAAGATTTATGTGTAAATATAGCATTGAACCAACGTTCCTATTGTTTAAAACATTGTTTCAGTTCAGGCGATTGCCCACAACGATACACATGCAGCACAGGAACGATTTCATCAGTGAATAGGAAATCAGAACGACAATGTTTGCCTGATTATGGAACATGTCAAGAGAATAACGGAACTGGCACTGTATCCTGCCAAGACGATCAATTTGAAGAAAACGATAACCAACAACAAGCGACAATGCTGACACCGGGAACACAGTCCGCATTAATCGTTTGTCCAAGTGATGAAGATTGGTACAAAATCACAATAACTAATCCATCATTTTTGTCTATGACGATTAACGGTGATCAGTTGGCCGATCTTGATGCCGAACTTGTTAATCAAAATGGCGAAATTCTCCAAAGCGATACTGATATTTTTTCTGACATAGAGATACAATCTTGCTTAAAAGCAGATTCTTATTTTCTTCGTGTATTTGCTAATTCTTTTGGTGAAAGAACCGCAACTAGATACAGCATTCAATACAATATTGAAGATAGCACTTGTGATGCATCTAATGAATAACACTCAACATCGATTCAGTATTGTATTAGCTATTCTACTCATTTTATCTGTAGGGTGTGAAGAATCCGATCCGATCTTGAACCCTAACGATCCTGGTTCTGTCAATGTAACGATTGAATCTCTGTCACCACAAACGATATTACCAGGAACAACATTAACCATTAAAGGAACGTCTTTTTTGGGTTATCCATGGGGAGAAATGTATTTACGACTTTCAGGCAGATTAAGTGATGGCGCTACCGTTGATGAATATTTTCTTGCGACATTTATTGATACAACAACAATAACTGTTTTTGTAGACAATCGTTTTATGACAGCATTTAACAGTACAACAGTAGGGTTTAATGGTCATGTCAGTGTCGTTGCTATCAGTCAAAGCAC
>JABAAV010000039.1 GCA_014238595.1 Myxococcales bacterium
GATGGACATTCCATTGCCATCACATTGTCCAAACATGGTAACCCTGAAATTTATACTATTGACAGTCAAACAGGATTGATTCTCAAACGTCTTACCACAAGCCCCTATAATGACACATCGCCTTCATGGTCACCTGATGGGAAATACATTGCATTTGTATCAAACAGAACAGGTGCCCCTCACATCTTTGTGATGCATAAGGATGGAACAAATCTACGACGTATCTCATTAGAAGGTTCCTACAATACCACACCAACATGGTCACCCAATCCAAATGCACGCATTCTTGCCTATACAACAAAAAATAAACATGGACGTTTTAATATCGCCACATTCAATTTAGATACAAATACACAAACAATCATCACAAACAATCAAGGGAATAATGAAGAACCTAGCTTTTCTCCAGGAGGACATGTGATTGCATTTACATCATCGCGTAACCACGAACACTCAGGCATTTATATCACTGCGGTACATGGAAAAGGCAAACAATGGTTAATTTACAAAGGCAATGCAACTCAAGCAGATTGGGGACCTAATGAACGTTGAAAAACGTTATAAAATCAATTGATAATCATGACACAATAGGTAGGTTCATCATTAAGAGATCAAAGCGCTAAACCATAATCACGATAAGCCATACCTCAAAGCAGCGTTGTTTCTGATGACAACATCATTGCTCATGGTGATTAATCCATAAATCAACCATCTAACTTTCGATTCTAGAGTTCGGGGAGAAGGATTCGAACCTTCATATACGGCGTCAAAGGCCGGTGTCTTACCATTGGACGATCCCCGATTAGGACAACATCAAACGGTTACCCGCTTGAGAAAAGATGTCAACGTCGAAACGACAAAAAAACATGAAATTGTTTTTCTTGGGGAAAATAAACATCGTCGAGTGGCGAGGGACGGACTTGAACCGTCGACACAGGGCTTATGAGACCCCCGCTCTACCACCTGAGCTACCCCGCCAATAGGGTAGACGGTACCAAAGCACGCCCGTAAAGCAAGTATGCAGTACATAGTTCCAACATATGACAGCAATCCTTTAGCGTTTTCGCGCCACCAAAAGCAATTCTTGTCCTTTTCGGTCAGATATTGAATTGGCTATGTCATCCAACCATTCGACTTCAAATGCACTTTTTTTCAAATATCCCATTAAATTATCGTAACTGGTGGTCCATGGAGGACCTCCAGGGGCACCATGAGCAAAAAAAACACCAATAAAATATCCCCCTGAACAAAGCAACGTTGCCGCAGCATCCATATAATCGGAACGTAATGACGGAGATATGGCACAAAAAAAAGTATGCTCCACAAATAAATCAAATGCCATTGTCTGGTGTTGAGCAAACGCAAAAAAATCTTCTTCAATCCACTTAATTTTATGAGCAAAGGTTGCATGAATTCGCATTGCATCGACTAATGCAGGTGCTGCACAATCAACACCAACAACAGAAAATCCATACTCTGCCAACAAAGCTGCTTCATAACCACGGCCAACTCCAGGAACAACCGCACGGCGACCTTGATGCAACAATTGAGTTGCATGTGTTTCGAGATAGGACACCAATGATGGTACCGCTTGTCCTAAATCCCAAGGGGCATCGCCTTTGTTGTATCGATCAACCCAGAACTGTTTATCCACGAACAACGCAAAACCCTACATACAGCGCGCTTGATAAAAACCCAGATCACATTCATTAAGGATAGGATTATCTGTGAGAACATCAATCGCATTTCTCACCGTTTCAAGGTTAGGTAACGCAATTGAAACAAGCATTGGATCTTGTGTGATCTTGATAGAAATATCACTGAACGAGGCATTATCTTCAAGACCCACTGAGCGAAGATTTGGTAACGAAATAGATTCCAACAATCCGTTATCCGCTATCTGTAAATCTCCACCCACAGTTTCAAGGCTAGAGACAACAAGCGTATGCAATGCATTGTTGAAATTAACAACAAAAAAGTCATACACTGTTGTCAATTGTGGCATAGAAACAACATCCAATGAGTCATTATTGATAACCGCGGCGCCAAAAGATACCGAAACAAGTTCTGGTAACAAGATAGATTCTAAGCTTTGGTTGTGTTGAAAGGACAATAGACCCCCCATAGAAACAAATTTCGGAAACGAAACAGAAAGCAATGTCACATTGGAATCGATTTTGACAGAACCACCCACCTCACACAATCGCGGCATAGTCATCTCAAGCAATGTGTCATTGGCTATCACAGAAATATTCTGTTCAACGAGTGTGTAATGTAGAGCAATGCCATTGTTATCATCAACCATGGTCATGTTAAATTGTTCTATCTTCTCTTGAGTCGTTATAGAACCTGCCCATAAGGCACCATCATTACATTCATCCAGAGATACTGTCGGAAAAATATCATCGCCCCCACCCTGTTGGGATGGAATAGACGTTGGAGCAATCGGTTCAGAAGGGATGGCTGTAGTTACAGGATCTGATATCACCTCTGAGTCCAAGGCAATACACCCAGTGATTTTAAGATTAAGAATCAAAAACAATACAATGCTTTTCATGGTTTTAAATGGCATAGACTAAGCAGTCTAGCATAAGCATGATTGCAACATACAGCTGTTGTATGTGCATCTGCTGATAAAAAATGACTGATGATACAGCATTGTTGAGAACAGAATTGGCTTTGGTAACATCCTCATACTCCGCTGGTTTGATAGTTCTATGGATAAAAAACGGTTCGAACTTTGGACAATACTCGCTAGGTCTAGTATAAGCTGATACCCATGCAAGCCAAGGCAGTGATAATAGGTTCAGGGCATTATGTACCAGAGCCTACCATTACCAATGACGAGCTTTGTGACGCGTTTAATGCGTATGTCACACAAATCAACACGAGCAATAAAGCTGCGATTGATGCAGGGACTATGATTGCTTTACGTGAATCTAGCCCTGAATTCATTACTAAAGCCTCTGGCATTCAAGAACGACATGTCATTGCAAAAGAAGGCATCCTTGATCCACAACGCATGCAACCATTGATTCCAATGCGTCAGGATGATGAAATCTCTGTACAATGTGAATTTGCATTACAATCTGCACAAAAAGCACTTACCGCAGCGAACTGTGATGCCAAAGATATTGATCTGGTTATTGTTTCAGCATCAAACTTACAACGTCTTTATCCGGGTATTGCAGTCGAATTACAAAAAGCACTTGGAACTCGAGGATTTGCCTATGACATGACCGTAGGCTGTTCTTCATCGACGTTTGCCATACAAGTTGCCACTGATGCGATTGTTTCTGGATCGGCAACGCGTGCATTGATCGTGAACCCTGAAATCATGTCTCCTCAAATCAATTGGCGTGATCGTGATAGTCATTTCATTTTCGGTGATGCATCAACAGCGCTTGTTCTTGAAACAGCACAGCGTACTAACAAACCAAAGAGTTGGAACATTCTTGGCACAAAGCTGTATTCGAAATTCTCATCAACGGTACGTAACAACAGTGGATACATGAATCGTTGTGATCCTCAAGATATTAGTGAAGATGATAAATTGTTTTATCAACAAGGACGAAAAGTGTTTAAGGATATTTGTCCATTGATCCCTGTGTTTATTCAAGAACACTTAGAAGAGCTCAAGGTTCCTCTATCAGACATCAAACGTTTTTGGCTGCACCAAGCCAACAGTAATATCAATCTCCATATTTTTAAACGCATGAAAGGAAGAGAACCAAATCCTGGAGAAATGCCCATGATCTTAAACGAATATGGCAATACTTCCTCGGCAGGGTCTCTCATCTCTTTTGATAAATATCATGACGATCTTCCCTCAGGGGCATTAGGTATTTTGTGCAGCTTCGGAGCAGGATATTCTGCTGGTAATGTTTTATTGCAGCGGCAATAATCCATAATGAAACATAACGCATCTTTACTTTTACATTGCATCACGCTTTCTAGTTTGTTTTTAGTAGGGTGTCTCTCCTCATCTCAAATACGCCCCTATCCTCAGATAGAAGCGATGGATGTTTTGGAAAGTCTCTATCACAAGCAACATCAGATCATGGCGCTTCAAGCAGAAGCATCGATGGATCTCTGGATCACAAAAAACAACGAGCGATTTAAAGTTGATACGTTATTCATGGGAAAACGTGGAGGTTATTTTCGTTTTCAAGCGTTATCTCCCGCCGGAGATTCAGTAGCCATTGATGCCTCTTGCCACAATAATCACCTTGTCATCCATGATCTGACCAACAACTGTCAACAAAAAGATTCATGCACCAACACAACCATTCCTTTTATTCCTATCAACACAGCGCCTGAAGCTATGTTAATGTTAGCAATGGGCTCTATCCCACTTGCTCATGAGACCATCACACCCCTGACATGGGTTCCTCATTATCAAGCAGAAACATTCTCTCTTTTAAATGACATGGGAAATACAATTCAAACCATTCTTGTCAAACGACACAACAATCAATGGGATATTATACAAAGCAAAGGATTTGATGATCAACAAAATCTCGTTTGGCAAATTAAACATACAAACTTTACCTCAACAACCATAGCGAAAGAGGACATGCTGATGACGTTTCGTCTTCCAGAACAAACACATATCATCAATCATCAACAACACATTGATCTTGTGATTGAATGGAAACAACGATTAATCAACCCAGTATTGGATGCATCTCGATTTTCACTCATTCCCATTGATGGACTGAAGCAATGTCAATGATCCTCATACGACAATGTCTCTAATGATGAAACCTTGCTAATTGCATGATTTGAATCTCTAAAACAGCTTTGTGAAAAGGACCTCTGTCTTCAATGATTAACACGCTGTTATTCACAATATTTCATCTTTGGATCACTATATTGCGATAGTTTCATCAACGCTAGCTTTGCTTTATTCAACCGTACTAGGTATAATTCCGCCTTGTCCATTTTAGATATAAAAAATCTTGTTACTGAGTTTGGACCGAAAGGGAATGCACTACGTGCAGTCGATCATGTTTCTTTTTCTGTCTCCAAAGGTGAAACGTTAGGTATCGTTGGAGAATCTGGATGCGGTAAATCGGTAACGGCACAAAGCATCATGCGTTTAATTCCGGATCCACCAGGACGCATTGCTCATGGATCGATCCATTATCAAGGCGAAGATCTTGTTACCTTGAGCGAAGCATCAATGCGCCATATCCGTGGCAATCAAATTTCTATGATTTTTCAAGAACCGATGACCTCTTTAAACCCTGTCATCACGGCAGGAGAACAAATCGCAGAAGTCATTCGACTCCATCAAAAACTCCCTCGCAACAAAGCGAAACAAATTGCTATTGAAATGCTCCATCTTGTCGGTATCCCAGAGCCACAACTTCATGTTCAAAGTTACCCTCATGAACTCTCTGGTGGCATGAGACAACGTGTCATGATAGCCATCGCGTTGGCTTGCAAACCTGAGTTGCTCATCGCAGATGAACCTACCACAGCATTAGATGTGACAATTCAAGCTCAGATTCTTGCATTACTCAAACAACTGCAACAAGAATTGCACATGAGCATCATGCTCATTACACATGACTTAGGTGTTGTTGCAGAAACTTGTGATGATGTCATCGTCATGTATGCAGGGCGTATTGTAGAACGTGCCAAGACACAAACGATTTTTGTAACACCACGCCATCCTTATACTATGGGGTTATTAAATTCCATTCCCAAAGGGCCTAATTATAAAAATCAAAAAGCTAACCGACGGCTTCAGGAAATTCCAGGGATCGTCCCTCCACTGTATGCCTTACCTTCTGGATGTAAATTTTCTGACCGATGTGACGCAGTCCAAGAAAAATGCCGAACCGAAGAACCTGAACTTGTACAATTGGGTGAACAATGGGTACGATGTCATTTCCCTCTTCCTGTTCCTGAACCACAAATTACGAATTAATTCTTATGACGAATGAAGCACTCATTTCTACGCATAATATTTGTACGTATTTTACAAAACGCACAAATAAACCTTCAGTTAAAACAGATCCACTATCAACAAAACTTAAAAACAGCCTGATTAAAACAAAAGAAACAATCTATGCTGTTGATGGTGTCGATTTAACAATCAAGCAAGGGGAAACATTAGGATTGATTGGTGAATCGGGCTGCGGTAAATCAACATTAGGCCGAACCATTATCCGTCTTTTAAACCCAACATCGGGAACGATTACATTTCAAAATAATGATATTTCTTCATTAAATCAACGGGAACTTCGACCGATACGCCGTGACATGCAAATGATTTTCCAAGATCCATATGCCTCGTTAAATCCACGCATGACAGTTGGTGCAACATTAGCCGAACCACTCAAAATTCATAAACTCGTTTCTTCACAACAAGAATGTCACCAACGAGTTCGCCATTTAATTGATCAAGTCGGCCTTCCAAAAGACACCCTGACAAAATATCCTCATGAATTTTCAGGGGGACAACGACAACGTATTAGTATTGCCCGCGCATTAGCAGTAAAGCCATCCTTTATTATATGCGATGAACCTACCAGTGCATTAGATGTTTCTGTCCAAGCACAAATCATCAATTTATTGATGGATCTGCAAAAACAAGAACATCTTACCTATCTATTTATCTCTCATGATCTCGATGTTATTGAGCATATTTGTAATCGTGTTGCCATTATGTATTTAGGGAAAATTGTTGAATGCAATACTGCTGAACAACTTTATAGCTCACCCAAGCACCCATACACCAAAGCACTTTTTTCTGCGATTCCATCTTTGGATAAAGAAACACGACATAAACGTATTCTTCTCTCTGGTGATATCCCCAGTCCTGCACATCCACCTTCAGGATGTGCATTCCACCCTCGATGTCCTGTCGAAAATAAAAGCGACTCATGTTTTAATGAGGTCCCTTCACTCAAACAGATTGGAGACACAGGACAAGTATCATGCCATCATGAAGGTGATTGATTATGTCAGATAATACTTCTTCGTTGATTTACGATTGGAACATACAAGACAACCCATCGGAAAAACAATCTCGCTTTTCGACAACATTTTATTGTGAAACGTTACGCGATGGAATTCAATCACCATCAGTAACCGATCCTACAATTGATGAAAAAAAACATTTGCTCGAATTAGCCGATGCCATTGGTATTCATCATATCGACATAGGTCTCCCTGGTGCAGGAAAGCGTGCAACATCAGATTGTATCATGCTAGCTAAACATGCCAAAGATCGTAATCTATCTATCCAATTAGGATGTGCTGCACGAACACATGTCAATGATATTGAAGCCGTCATCGAGGTATCCCAACAAGCAGGTATTGCTATTGAGATCATGGCATTCATTGGATCTTCCCCTATTCGTCATTATACCGAAAACTGGGATATGGATATCATGATCGAGCGTACACAAACAGCCATTGCTTTAGGTGTTAAAAACAATCTTCCTGTAACTTATGTTACCGAAGATACGACTCGATCTGATCCTGAAATGTTATCAACATTGTTTGAACATGCCATCAATACAGGAGCGCATCGTTTGTGTGTTTGCGATACCGTCGGTCATTCTACACCGCAAGGTGTTTCCAAGTTACTAACATGGACAAGAGATTTTCTGGACAACAAGGGATATCATCACATTGGAATCGATTGGCATGGTCACAATGATCGCGGATTGGGGGTTATCAATTCAATTGTTGCTATTGATTCTGGTGCCGATCGTTGTCATGGAACCGCTCTTGGCATTGGTGAACGTGTTGGCAATGCTGCGTTGGATCAAATTTTAGTTAATTTATATTTATTAGGGAAACTTCCTTCAGGCTATGATTTATCAAAATTAACAACCTGGTGTCACGCGACGTCACAAGCAACGAACATCGATATTCATCCACAATATCCATTAGTTGGATCTGATGCATTTCGAACAGCCACAGGTGTTCATGCTTCAGCCATTATTAAAGCCGAAAAAAAAGGCGAACAATGGCTTGCTGACCGAATTTATTCCGGGGTACCTGCAGAAACTTTTGGACTGCATCAAATCATTGAGATTGGACATTATTCAGGAGAATCAAATGTTGTGTACTGGTTGGAAAAACATGGCTATGACATTGATCCGAGTTTGGTCACTGCATTACTCGATCATGCTAAAAAAGGCAGTCGTGTTTTGTCCAATCATGAAATCGAAACATTGATTGAACAACATAACAAACCATCATAACCACATTAAATGAACATCATCGTTTTTAGACAACATCACTCATTGATAAAACAGCAACAAAAGACTCTGTGAGAAACAGTTGCTTATGGTAACGGGAAATAACGCACACTTCCTATAATCTGCCATCGAGAACCAATTCCTGAAAGCTGGTGCTGGGTCGAAAATTCCATGCCAAAGGATTGACCATCATAGCCGATACCGCCACTAAGATAGCCGGCATGATAACAATGATCATTGCCTAAATTATCAAGCCCTTCAGGACGACATTGATCCTGGAACCATCCAATACGCAACGCTGTTTGGGATGTGTTTGACCCTGAAGGTAATAACGCTTCAAGCCCCATGCCAAATGCCTCAAGATCTTGATGATCATGTTTGTCAGCATCAGCAAGTTCAAAATTCCATCGACCATCCATGGTTGCTGTCACAGATCCTAATATGAGGGCGCCTCCTACCCCTATCGCATTGGGATAATAAGCATTCGTCTTATTAAAAAAATTGTGTTTCACAATCCCCACTTTAAAAAAAGGAAGTCCAATAAAAGTCATACCCACATCAAAAATAATACTGTCGATATCAATGTCATCGTCTTCAGAGTTTTCTCTCTGATGTGTTGAGTATCGTGTTGTGGTTCCTATGGAAATCAAATTCCACAATCGTTGTGCAACAACAGCACCAAATTCATGTGTATTAATAGAATCGTGTATTTTCTTTGTTGGATCTCGAATCAACGCTGAAGAAGAATATCGATAATAGACACAGGCAGATGTCACTACCGTAGAATCACAGGCCGAAATGAACGGGATAAATCCATCATCGCTTTCACGATAAGATACCCCACTTTCAAAAATAAAACGATTATTCAAAATCAACCCCGATGGATTGGATGATGTTGAAGAATAGCCTGTCGCATTGGCATATAAAAAACCACCCAATGCTATTTGTCTTGGTGATAATCCATCGCGAGATGCGTCAGAAGCATTACCATCATCGGCATACACAATTGTTGTTGTCCTCATATTTAATAGGAGCAGTATCCCAACAAGAATGTATTGGTAACGTAGGATAAACATAGAAGGTATTGTTTACATCTCAATACCCACGCTCTGCAAGAGAAACAAACTTCCCATTGCCAATAACAACATGATCAAGCAGTGGAATCCCCATCAAAATTCCTGCATCACGAAGACGACAGGTTAATTGAATATCACTATCACTCGGCTCGGCTGAGCCTGAAGGATGATTATGTGAAACAATTGCTGCGATGGCGCCAATACGAACCAAGGGAGAAAAAACTTCTCGAGGATGCACTTCTGCACCTGTACGCCACCCACAGGTCACTTCAATTTCTTCTAGAATGACATTTCTGACATCCAGCGCAAGAACAACAAAGACTTCTTTCGATAATCCTGAAAATTTCGTATGCAACCGTTCAAAAACATCAGAGGCTTGTTTGATAACGACAACATCCTGTGCATTATCTTCAAGAATATGATGAATCAGATGAAATGCTGCTGCCAACCGTGCAGCACGCACAGATCCAAGACCCATCACATTAAGATATTCTCTGGGTGATGCACGTGAAAGCAAGGAAAGATTCGGATACATCATTAAAACATTCTGTGCCAAGACACGACTTGAGTGATCTTTTCTACCCTGCGACAACACTGATGCAATCAATTCAACAGAACTCAGTCGATTGCCTAGGCCTGCAAGAAGTTTATCTTGGATGGTTGTAGTGCTCATACTCTAAAAGAAAGAAGCAAAAAACATACCAAACAGGATCAACACTTAGATCGAGGGTTATCTCTCTTCAAAGACAACAAAGAACACGCTGTGTTGCGATGTCAAAACAAATACCCGGACAACCACCGGACAAATCTCGAAAGATCAATCTAATCAAAAAGCAAACGCAACCTAATGCTGTTTTTAAAGGATACTTACAACATGCAACGATTTATTGATTTACCGTTGTCCAACCAACAAATTGAGGAGGGCCTAAAATAATCCCTGTTAATTTTCCTTGACTATGTGCCTTACGAAACGCTTCGCTCTGAAACCAGTCTGTAAATGCAGCTTCGTCTTTCCATGTCGTATGAGAGGCATAAACACAAGCATCCGTCTCATCAACACCTTTAACCAAATGAAACTCTATAAATCCTGCAACATCATCCAAGAAAGATTCTCGCTGCTGCCATGCTTTTTCAAAATCAGAGGCTCGTTCTTTAGATACACGGAAATGGTTCATCGCAATATACATCATAAGACATCTAGCATATTCTAATTATAATTTCTCCCTTTTTGATAGCTTTTATTATGTCCATCGACAAAAACACCGAAACATTGGAAGGTACTGTAACCCGCGTTGTTTTCAATAATTCAGACAATGGATGGACTGTTATTCGCTTACAAAGAAGTGATAATAATCAAGAAGAAACAGCCACTGGAACATTAGAGAATATTGCGGTTAATACACCCGTTACTCTACATGGCAATTGGGAAGAGAATAAGCGATTCGGAAAACAGTTCCGTACAATTTCCTATATGACACACACTCCGAAAACCGAAATAGGTATTGAAGCCTATTTAGGCTCGGGTCTTTTACCTGGTATTGGCCGTGAACTCGCCAAACGTATTGTGCAAATCTTTGGAACCAAAACAGTAGATATGCTTAATAAAGATCCGTATCGACTGCTTGAGGTTAGTGGTCTTGGAAAAAAGAAAGTCGATCGTATTGCAAAAACATGGAAAGAAAATCATAGCATTCATGATGCCATGGTCTTTCTCCAAGGACATGGTATTTCCAACACCTATGCCTTAAATATTTACAAAAAATACCGTGATAAAACGATGGCGGTTATCAAAAATGATCCCTATCAGTTGATCCAAGATATTATAGGTATTGGATTCCGAATTGCTGACACGATCGCTCAACAAGTCGGTATTGAAAAAGATGCACCGGAACGATTACAAGCAGGCCTTGTCTACATGCTCCGACAATCACAAACGCAAGGTCATCTTTATCTGCCTAAAGAAGAACTCAAACAGCATTCAGCTGCCTTATTAGCGGTTGATATTACGTCTTTGGATGAACCTCTTGATGTTCTAGAGCGTAATCATCAAATGATCAAAGAGAAACTCATTGATCATGGGGACTGCTATTATATGCCTGAACTGCATCAAGCAGAAACATATAGTGCTGAACATCTTGCGATGTTAGTCAATCATCCCCCTTCACTGTACCCCAGCGATGTTGATCAACATATAAAAGCATTTGAACAATCGCATCATATTGCCCTTGCCAAAGAACAACGGCGGGCAATGAAAGCCGTTTCTCGTGATAATTGCATTGTGATCACAGGAGGCCCAGGTGTTGGTAAAACCACCACCATCCGTGGCATGCTTCATATTTTATCAAAACAACATAAAACGGTATGCTTAGCTGCACCAACAGGACGCGCCGCTAAAAAACTTGAAGAGGCAACAGGACATCCTGCACAAACACTTCATCGATTGCTTGAATTTCAACCGCGTCAAAATATGTTTCTTCGCAACGCTGATATGCCTTTAGAGGTAGATACTGCAATTATTGATGAAGCATCCATGCTAGATATTCGATTGTTCTCTAGTTTGATTTCAGCATTACCTTCAGATGCACAACTCATTCTTGTTGGTGATATTGATCAACTTCCATCAATAGGTGCAGGATCTGTTTTAAAAGATATTATTCAATCCGATGTAGCCACTGTTATTAAACTTATTCAAATTTTCAGACAAGCGCAAACATCCAATATTGTCGTCAATGCTCACAAAATTAATCAGGGAGAACTGCCAGACTTATCTCCCAAAACAGTGTCCCCAGAACAAGATACGACACAAGATGGAGATTCTGATTTTTTCTTTATTGAACGTTCTGAAGCAAAAACTGCACAACAAACCATTGTTGATTTAGTCTCCGATAGGATTCCTACACGCTTTAATTTTGATCCACTCAATGACATTCAAGTTTTGTGTCCTATTCATCGCGGTGAAGCAGGGACGATGGCACTGAATCTTGAATTACAAAAACGACTCACACCCATAGATAATCATGATCTTTCTATCACACGTGGTGAGCTGTCATTTCGTGTAGGAGATAAAGTCATGCAAACCCGCAACAATCATGACAAAAACATTTTTAATGGCAATATAGGTGTCATTCGATATATTGATAAAAAATCAAAAGCTGTTTCGATTGAATTTCAAGATCAACAACAACATAACTATACCCTTGAAGAGTTAGATCAAATCATTCATGCCTATGCCATTAGTATTCATAAATCTCAAGGCACAGAATACCCTGCAGTCGTTATTCCTCTGCTCAACCAACATTATATCATGCTACAACGCAATCTTTTATATACCGCGATAACACGTGGTAAAGCGTTAGTCATTCTTGTTGGATCGACAAGCGCTGTTTTACGTGCAGTAAAAAATAACGACACTCAAAAACGGTATACGTGGTTAGAACATCGACTTCGTGATGCGCTCGATAACAATACACTATAGAAGATAACTATCTCGGACAGCACTGTCCGATTGCATGCCTATAGTGATGTGTTATTTCGATTAGGCCTTGTTGCCAAGTGGCATCAGTGACACCGCTCTGCACTCGTCTATATTCTGCTTTAATGTCGTATCCTTGAAGAATTTATATGATTGCGATCATGCCAACAGTCCTTGAGATCCGCTTGGAACGGTTTTTGCGTACCCATTAGGGTAACTTTTTAACCCCAACCTAAGGAGATGTTTATGTATCATTTTGTACACGCTGTTCTTCCATCACTTCGCTCATTCACCGTAACTGTTGTCGCCATCATGTTTATTTTGTCAACATGGCAAACATTATCAGATGCTTCAACAAACACATCAACAGGCATGACAATACAACCGTCATCATTCGCATTGAT
>JABAAV010000003.1 GCA_014238595.1 Myxococcales bacterium
GCTTGTTTTTTGATAGAGGCCATCATTTTAATTCGGGTAAGGGCACCTTCAATTTCTCGGACACTTCCTGTTATTTTCTCTGAAAGATAGACAATGGCATCTTCTGTTAACGCTAATGTGTGTTCCTGTGCTTTGCTTTTCAAAATAGCCTTTCGTAATTCAAATTCTGGTGGGGCTATATCTGCGATTAAACCCCAAGAAAAGCGTGTTTGGAGCCGTTTAGTGAGATTTAAGATCTCATGAGGTTTCTTATCTGATGTCAGGACAATTTGTTTTCCTGTGGAATGAAGCTCATTGAAGACATGGAAAAATTCATCTTGGGTTTGATTTTTTCCTGCAAAAAATTGGATATCATCGAGTAACAAAACATCGCAATTTTTTCGGATACGATTTCTAAACTGCTGCATTGTTTTATTTCGAATTGCATTAATGTAATCAGTAACAAATTGTTCACATGTCATATAGATAACATTCAGATCTGAACAAGATTGAATTTGATGTCCAATGGCATGAAGCAAATGTGTTTTACCTAAACCAACATCACCACAAATAAACAATGGATTGTATTTAGGTTTTTCAGGAATAGCCGCTGCTTTTGAAGCGGCATGAGCAAGTTGATTGGATTGTCCTACAATAAAACGTTCAAAGGTATAATTTTTGTTGAGATCTTTTTTGTTATGATTCAATCCTGTAGCGTTTTTTGTCAATGAATGCGATTGAGAGACAGATTTGATGGCTTGTGACTCATTAGAGATCTCCGAGAGAGTTTCCGAAGACTGAGCCTCTATTTTTTTCTCTTTGAAGATCACCGTATACAGATCTCCTGTTTCTTCTTTGATGAGATCTAATACGTTTTTAAGAAAATTAGATTCAAACCAAAAACGAATATAATCATCAGGTGTTTGTAAATAAATGACATGCTTAACATGATCGATTTCCAGACATTCAATCGGATTAATCCACATGTTGTAATTTTGTGAAGAAATCCGTTTATTTATTTGTTTAAGTGCTTGGTTCCAAATTGAAATGTGATCGGATTTCATGGGAACAAACCAATAACAAAAACTGTTTGTTGATAACAGGTTGATAACAGATCGTTATTTGTTTTTGATCGGTAAAGTCTTGTAATGTATCGGAAAAAAAAACATATTTTTTATGTGATTTTAAAAAAAATTCTAAAGAAAAAGTTCTAAAAACAAGCACATGAAAACAAGAGTTTTTTATCGTCTTGATTTTGTTATCGAAAAGACAAATCAATGAAGCTGTCATTTGTATATCTATGTCTTGTATAAGTTAGCTCAGTGTTCGGTGTGCAAATCCTTACAGAATAAGGATTTGCACAAAAACATTGATAGCAATATTAAAAAAAAGATATCTTGACATCTCAGGAGTGATCAAGTATCCACCAGCTCTATTGATCGTGATCATGTTGTAAAACGCCATGAAAAGAACATATCAACCACATAATAAAAGCCGAAAACGAACCCATGGGTTCCGAAGTCGTATGAAAACGCATGCAGGTCGACTCGTCATTAAAAACCGTCGGGCAAAAGGGCGAAAACGGATTTCAGTTACAGTTTCTGGAAAGTAGTTTTTCTCAATGTTTTCTAAGCGCGATCGTTTGCGTCGTCGGCAGGATTTTGTTGCATTAAGTCAATCGAGTCGTTCTGTTCATTTGTCCCATTTCATTGTATTGATGGGTAAAATCAGTGACAAACCAGGGCGTTTCGGTGTTACCGTAAGCAAACGTGTTGGCAATTCAGTGGTTCGTAATCGTGTCAAACGCTTCATTCGAGAATACATACGTCTGTATTTATTACCGCAAAATATTTGTCGTGACGTTATCATCATTGCAAAGCCTAATGCGCGCTCTTTGAACGGCTTTTCGGAAACATTAGATGTGTTCATGTCAAAAATGATTGTTTGGAATCAATCTTAGATGTTGTACATGAAGAACCTGTTGATTGGTGTGATTCGTATGTATCAACGATACCTATCACCACTTAAGCGCAAACCTACATGTAAATATGTTCCCTCTTGTTCCCAATATGCCGTTGATGCCATTGCTCATTACGGTGTGTTTATGGGATTGTTTAAATCATGTTGGCGTTTATTGCGATGTCAACCGTTTGGTTCCGGTGGCTATGATCCTGCCGTCTCACCGCCTTCATTAGTCAAAAAAGACACGCGATAAATCGATGGAAAACCAAGGAAAAAGACTCATTCTTGCGATGGGGTTATCGTTTGTTTTGATGGCTGTTTGGCAATGGTTGTTTCCTCCACCGATGCCTCCATTACCAACAGAAACACAGCAAGAAACAGTGGTTCCTTCGCAGGCCGTTGCAAAGCCAACAACTGGAGCCGCGCTTCATGATGAACCCACTAAAGTACGTCCCAAAGAAGAAACAGTAGCCTTTGCGTTTGATGATATTCATGTAGAAATGTCTACTTATGGTGCGACATTGGTCTCTTGGGAACTTCAAGAAAAAAAATCCGCCACAGAACATCGTAATTTTGTGGCTAAAACCGCCAAAGAAACCCAAAGACCACTGCTTTTATCTGTTCGAGAAGCCAATGATGATGATGCGCCATTGTTATCTCAAGAAAGTACATGGACCATCATTGATAAGCAGGCAAGAGCCATTACATTTGAAAACAAATCTGATCAGTTGAAAATTACAAAACAGATTACGTTCATTCCAGAATCTTTTTTAGCAAAAGTTAACGTCAATGTTGCGTTGTCACCGCAGGTTACAGGTAAGAAGGCTGTTACCTTGGGCATGAGTCTGTTTGAAAAGATCGATCCAACCATTGCCGATGATGCGAGCTTATTTGCACCACCACCACTGGCCTGGCGGGCTATTTGTTCCCTTGACGGTGAATTACAAGAATCAGAAGAAACAACACAAACTCATGTTGGCGCTGTAAAATGGGCTGGGTTCAATCACAATTATTTTCTATCAGCCATCATTCCGGAGCGACTACCACGGCTTGAGTGTGATGCTAAACCCGTCATGGAATACAGCCGACCTGCAGAAAACGGCATGACTGAAATGCGGTTGTCCTACCCTACAATCATTCTTAAACCAGGTGATCCGTCATATGAACGTGCGTTTTATGTGTTTTTAGGGCCTAAATATATTGAAACACTGGAATCTATCGCAACTGTCATTGATCAAACTGGAAAAACCAATCCACAATTAGAAGAATCGGTTGAGTTAGGTTGGTTTGCTTTTATTGCACGGCCTCTACTCTGGCTGCTTATTCAGTTTGAATTAGTCGTAGGCAATTGGGGTGTGGCCATTATCATGCTGACGATTGTTGTGATGCTGTTGACCTTGCCATGGCAAAACAAAGCAATGCGTTCCATGCGTGCTATGTCTAAATTGCGTCCTAAAATTGAAGAAATTCAGAAAAAATACACAGATGATAAGCAACGACAACAGACTGAAATTATGGGTCTATATAAAAATCATGGGATTAATCCATTGGCGGGATGTTTGCCTATGTTTTTGCAAATGCCTATTTGGTTTGCGTTGTATCGTGCGTTGAGTGTTGCTGCCGAGCTTCATCACTCGCCATTTATTCCAGGATGGCTCGATGACATGACAGCAACAGATCCCTACTATGTTTTGCCTGTTTTATTGACGATGGTTATGTTTTTACAGGCAAAAATGATGCCTACTACGGTAGAATCTGCTCAACAAAAGATTATGATCTATGGTATGCCACTAATGTTTGGCGCATTTTCCTTTGTATTTCCAAGTGGTCTAACGCTTTATATTTTTACCAACACGTTACTGCGTGGGATTCATCAGTGGTGGCGTAATAATCACGAAGATGCTTAACTAACCAACAATCAACATTAACCTAGGAAAACTATGATGAGTGATACAATTCAAAAACCAGATTCAGCAAAAGATTTACTTGCTGCTATTTTAGAACGGATGGGCATTGAGGCCACTATTAATGAATCACAAGACGATGAAAGCATTATGCTTCAAATCGACTGCAGTGAACCTGAGCGGATTACAGGTTCTTATGGACAAGTGCTTGATGCATTACAACATCTTATTGGTAAGATTTGGTTTCGTCATCAACGCGAACAAGCAGGTACGGACGATCAGAATGAATGGGAAGGACCACGCTGGATACGTATTGATGCGAATGGATACCGAGAAAAGAAACGAGAAGCTCTTGAAACATTGGCAGGCGATATGGCAGAAAAAGCCTCTTCAGAAAATGATACGGTAGCTCTTGAGCCTATGAAATCATATGAACGTCGTATTATTCACAGCATACTTGCCGAAGATTCTCGTGTAGAAACAAAAAGTCATGGACGAGGCGCGAAGCGACATGTTTTAATCATGCCAGTGTCGGAAAGCAGCAGTGCTGTTCATTCAGAAAACAACGGTGAAGACATTTCCACAGAACTCTAATAGACCAACGATTGCAGCTATTGCTACTGCGGCAGGACAAGGTGCCGTAGGTATTGTCCGCATCAGTGGATCATTAGCGATCTCAATTCTTGCGCGGATCACACATCGATCGGAGCAATTGTTTCAAGATCGTGTCATGACATGTTGTAAGATTGTTGATGCACAAAACGTACTTGTTGATGAAGCACTTGTTGTGGTGATGCGCGCTCCACGTTCATACACGGGTGAAGATGTTATAGAAATTCATGGGCATGGTGGTCATTACAATACAGGTCGATTACTTAGAGTGGTGATTGAGCAAGGTGCAACATTGGCAGAAGCCGGTGAATTTACCATGCGTGCTTTTTTAGCGGGCAAACTTAACCTTGTTGAAGTTGAAGCTATTGCTGACATTATTAATGCTAGTAGTGAACGTGCTTTGCGATTGGCACAAACACAACAAGGCGGTGCGCTTGTTGCCGCTTTTTTAGCGATACAAAAAGAAGTGATATCGATGCTTGCTACGATTGAAGCCAACATTGATTTTCCTGAAGAAGGCTTGGAAGAAATGCCAAGACAAACATTGTCTGATGGATTAATGGCTGTTGCACATCAAGCGACATGTTTGGCTGAAACGTTTTCATTAGGTAAGCTTTTAACATCAGGGGTTTCTGTTGCATTGGTTGGTGCGGTCAATGCAGGGAAATCAAGTTTATTTAATGCGTTGATCGGTGAGCAGCGGTGTTTAGTGACTCATGATCCAGGTACAACCAGAGATTTTATTGAAGCAACAGTGGTCTGGGATGGAATTAATATTACATTGATTGATACGGCAGGAACCAGAGATAAAGATCTCTCTGAGAGTCTTGATGATGCAGAGCGTCAAGGGATTGTCCGCAGTACACAGCGTGCATCAAAGGCAGATTTGCGGTTAGTTGTTCGGGTCGATGGTCAAGAATTTGAGCCATCGTCAATGGATCGCTCTGATGAACTATGGGTGCAGAGTAAATGTGATCATGACAAAGAAATGATCAATGATCATCACACTCAAGGTGAGAAGCAAAACAGCTTGGTTCGAACCTCTGTCAAAACAGGTGTGGGTTTGGATGAATTACGACAGGCTATATTGACCCACATTCAAAGCAGAGTCTCTGAAGGTGATGATGGATTTGTGATTACTCAAGAGCGTCAACGTGATGGATTGGAAAAAACAGCCGCACTGCTTCGTTGTGCTGCCGAAGGTGTTGAGACATCTCAACCATGGGAAATTGTTGCGATTGACATGAAGGATGCAGCAGAAACATTGGCCGCTTTATTAGGTGAGCGATTGGATGATGCTGTGTTGGATGCGGTGTTTGCACAGTTTTGTATTGGTAAATAAATCTTCGCAAGGGTGATCATTAAACATGGACAGAGATCTTTGGCAGGATGAATTAACATCGTTCGATGACATAGGACGTTTGCGAACACTTAGAATGCTTGGTGCAGCGCAAGGGACAACGGTTACGATTGATGGGCGATCATTAATTAACATGTCGTCTAATGATTATTTGGGCATGACATCTTGTGTCGATCTTCGCAATGCCGCAAGCAAAGCGTCTCTGTTATCGGGGACGGGATCGGGATCTTCTCGATTAATTGCAGGAACACTTTTGTGTCATGAGCAACTAGAGCAAGCACTTGCAGATTATTATGGCTATGACAAAGCGTTGATTTTTAACTCAGGGTATCAGGCTAATCTCGGGATCTTATCCTCATTGTTTGGTCAAGAGGATGTCATTTATTCTGATGCATTCAATCATGCAAGCATTATTGATGGAGCACGGTTGAGTTACGCTGATGTTAAGATCTTCCCACATAACGATATGGAGGCATTAGAAGCACTGCTTGCCGAGACACGATCACAGTACCGCCATGGCGTTATTGTCACCGAAGCATTATTTTCTATGGATGGTGATTATGCGCAGCTTTCTAAGATAGCTGCACTTGCTAAGCAGTATGATCTGTTGTTGATGGTTGATGAGGCACATAGCACAGGGGTTATCGGTGATGGCGGTCGTGGTTTGTCTGCATTGCACTCGGTGGTTCCTGATATTTATATGGGAACGATGGGCAAAGCCTTTGGTAGTTTTGGTGCATTTGTTCTTGGTCGCGTGTCAATGATTGATCTATTGATTAATAAAGCACGCAGCTTTGTCTTTACGACAGCATTGCCCCCACCCGTGATTGAAGCAAGTGGCGCGGCATTGAAGATTATTGGGAATACCGACGGTGAACAACGGCGATCTAAACTTGTGCGATTGGTCAAACATTTTGTTTCAGGGTTGCATGAGCTTTATCCAGAGAGACATTATGACAACCATTCGTCACATATTATTCCGTTGATTTTTGGTGAGGACAAAAAAACAATGTCGGCGACCACGATGTTATTGGAGCATGGTTATTATGTTCAAGGTATTCGACCACCCACGGTTCCAGAGCATACCAGCCGATTACGCTTTAGTTTAAATGCAGAGCATACCGAGCAAGATATTAATAACTTATTGAAGTTATTAGATAAATTAAGGAAAAACTCATGAAAATAAACGAGAAACAAACCGAAGCCGCTAAGCGTCAATCTACCGAATCGATGTGGTCGTCACTGGATAAATCATTTGTTTGGCATCCCTTCACTCAAATGGAGCAATGGAATCAATCCAATTCACTGGTTATTGAATCTGGGGAAGGAAATTATCTCTTTGATACGGAAGGGAATCGTTATTTTGATGGTATTTCATCCTTGTGGACCAATGTTCATGGACATAATCACCCTAAAATTAATCAAGCCATTATCAATCAGGCTGAACAAATAGCACATTGTACATTATTGGGTTTGGCCAGCCCACCGTCTATTGCGTTAGCACAACGATTAGTTGACATAACACCGACGGGATTATCCAAAGTGTTTTACTCAGATTCAGGGAGTTCTGCTGTAGAAATTGCAATCAAAATGGCATTTCAATATTGGAAAAACAGAGGACAGACTCAGAAAACGAAATTTGTTTCGTTAAAAAATGCTTATCATGGCGATACACTTGGTGCTGTTTCGGTTGGTGGTATTGATTTGTTCCATGAAGTGTTCTCTCCCCTATTGTTTTCGGGGTTTTCAGTGACACCACCATATTTATATCGTGATCCATTGGGTGGAACAGAACAAGAGTGTTGTAACCGAGCGGTTTTAGAACTGCATGAATTACTTGAGACCAATCATCAATCCATTGCAGCCATGATTGTTGAACCTTTGGTACAGGGTGCTGCTGGTATGTTGACTTATGCCTCGGATTATCTGCGTAAAGTGTCTGAATTGTGTAAAGAATTTGAGGTGTTGCTGATTGTTGATGAAGTGGCAACTGGTTTTGGGCGCACTGGAACCATGTTTGCCTGTGAACATGAGAAAATTCATCCTGATCTTGTTTGTCTTGCCAAAGGAATTACTGGTGGTTACTTGCCACTAGCTGCAACGTTAGTCACTGATGAGATCTATGCCATGTTTTTGGCAGATCCTTCTGAAGATAAGCAATTTTTTCATGGTCATACCTATACAGGAAATGCATTGGCCGCTGCCGCTGCCTTAGCATCCATTCAAATATTTGAAGATGATGATGTGATCACAAATCTTGCACCAAAAATCCAATTAATCGACAAAGAATTGACGGAAAAAATTAAACCGTTATCTTTTGTGGGTGATATTCGTCAGTGTGGCATGATGGTTGGCATTGAATTGGTTCGTGACAAAGAAAAAGCCATCTCATTTGCCTGTGATGAACTCATTGGTGCACAAGTCTGTCACAAAGCACGTGATTATGGTGTCATTTTACGACCTTTGGGTGATGTTATTGTGTTGATGCCACCATTGTCTTCTACAAAAGATGAATTGGTGTCTTTGATCGACACGGTTGCTTCTTCCATCCTTGATATTACAGGATCGATGTAACTATTTTTGATATTAAAAGATTAATGAATGAGGATGAATCAAGACTGTAAGACCCTTGACGAATCCTCTTGTGATGCTTAATCTCAGTTTTGTGTCAAAACGTTGGTTCATTACAGGTACAGATACAGGTGTCGGTAAAACGACCATCTGCTGTGCATTATTGTTGGCTGCTGCTAAACGAGGGTTGAGCACGGCTGTGAGTAAACCTGTGGAAACAGGTTGTTTAAAAAAACAAGATCGATTAGTTCCAGAAGATGCCTATCTCTTACAGCGGAATTCTACGATTGATCTACCGTTAGATCTTATCTCTCCGTATCAATATGAGCCAGCATGTTCACCTTATCAAGCCGCAGTGGATTCCAGTTGCTCTCTTGTGACTAAGCCGATCGTTCTTCGAAGCCTTCAAGAGATTGAGACACACAACCCTGATTTTTTATTAATTGAAGGTGCTGGTGGTCTTTTAGCTCCGCTTAATGCACAAGATACTATTCTCGATATGATTGCATGGACCAAAGCCCCGTTATTAATTGTAATCCCTAATCGATTAGGTACGATTAGTCATACCTTGTTGACCATCAAATACGCGCAATCTGAAAGCATTGATGTTCAGGGATTAATATTGTCAAATGCTGAAGAAACGACAGAAGGTTCAACCTTAAGAAATCAAGCACAAATAGAAATGTTTACGGATGTGCCTGTTTTGGGGCATATGCCTTATTTAAAGAACCCAGAAGATGGTGAATCTTCTGCCGAATCCATTTTATCGACATTGTTGATGGAATAATCAGTAAACTTCAACCTGTTTTCTTGAATCATTGTTTCACGTGAAACGAGGCATGACTGTGCTTCTGGTTCTGTGAGACTGAACAGAACGATGTTTGAATCATGTTTCACGTGAAACGGAGCATGGTTGTGCTTCTGGTTCTGTGAGATACAGCAGGACGATGTTTGAGTCGTGTTTCACGTGAAACGGAGCATGGTTGTGCTTCTGGTTCTGTGAAATACAGCAGGACTATGTTTGAGTCGTGTTTCACGTGAAACGAAGCATGGGTGTTATTCTGGTTCTTCGAGACTTAACAGAACGATGTTTGAGTTATGTTTCACGTGAAACGAGGCATGGGTGTAATTATACTTCTGTGAGATACAGAAGAACGATGTTTGAATCGTGTTTCACGTGAAACGAAGTATGGGTGTAATTATACTTCTGTGAGATAGAGCAGAACGATGTTTGAATCGTGTTTCACGTGAAACGAAGCATGATTGTGCTTCTGGTTCTGTGAGATAGAGCAGAACGATGTTTGAATCGTGTTTCACGTGAAACGAGGCATGGGTGTAATTATACTTCTGTGAAATACAGCAGAACGATGTTTGAATCGTGTTTCACGTGAAACATTGTCATGATATTCAATAATTGACTTGACAGAAGGGGTGTTTTAAAGGATTCAATAGTCACTATGCTTGTTCTTGGATTAGAAAGCTCATGTGACGAAACAGCAGCAGCTGTTGTGAGGGATGGAAAAGATGTTCTTTCTGATGTGGTTTTTTCGCAAGATCAGATTCATCAAGACTATGGTGGCATTGTTCCTGAGCTGGCTTCACGAGAACATATTAGTCAAGTGATTCCAGTTTTAGCTCAAGCATTAGAAACTGCGAATGTGTCATGGGATGATATTGATGGCATTGCTGTTACTTGTGGTCCAGGGTTGATCGGTGCTTTGTTTGTTGGGGTTCAAACCGCCAAAGCCATTGCTTATGCTCGGAAAATTCCTTTTGTTGGTGTCAATCATCTTCATGGTCATATTGCTGCGGTGTTTTTGGATCGAGAAACGCCTGATCCATCTTTTCCTCATCTTGCATTGCTTGTTTCAGGGGGACATACAGAAATCGTTTTAGTTAAATCAATGACCTCCATGGAACGACTTGGCGTGACTCGAGACGATGCAGCAGGAGAAGCCTTTGATAAAGTCGCCAAAATGCTAGGTCTTGGTTATCCTGGAGGTGCAAAAATCGATAAGCTCGCTCAACAAGGTGCATTGGGACATTTTTCAATGCCTCGTTTGATGACAGGTGAAAAAACAGGGTATGATTTTTCATTTAGTGGTATTAAAACGGCGGTATTACGTATTATTCAAGAGCAAGAATCTTTGAGTGATACCGATATTCAAAATTTAGCGGCTGCATTTCAAGAATCTGTTGTTGAAGTGTTGGTTCGTAAGATTTCTAAAGCCGTCAAAACCTCTATGATTGATACAGTACAACTTTGTGGTGGTGTTGCAGCGAACAGTCGTTTGCGTTATGTCTTAGAAACGACTGGAAAAGAGCAGGGATTTTCTGTTTTTATTCCTCCGTTGTCATATTGTACGGATAATGCGGCGATGATTGCGGCTGCGGGGTATCATCGTTTTCAAGATGGCATAGAAGATCCATGGGATTTGTCGGCATCTACGCGAATGTCTTTTTAAAAAACACAATAATTTCAATTAGTTATACTGTTTTAAAACGATGAACACAACAACACATTACCCTGATGTTCGTACTGTGATGAAACGTTATGGGCTTTCAACAAAGGCATCATGGGGGCAGTGTTTTTTAATTGCCGAATCGGTGTTTGCTGCACTTGTGAACGCCACGGTATTGGATAACAGCGATAAAGTGATTGAGATTGGCGCAGGTGCTGGTTCATTGACAATGCGATTGGCAGATCACACACAATCGTTGTTGGCCATTGAGCGAGACAGAGAATGGATTCCTGTTCTTAATGATCTGTTTAATGATCAATCACATGTTGAAATTATTGAAGGCAACGCACTCACGTTTGATTATAACGCCGAAGCTCAAAAGCACGGATCACCACTCATTATTTGTGGCAATTTACCTTATCAAATTGCGGGACCGATTTTAATGCTATTGTTTTCACAACGACAAGCATGGAAACGTTTGGTCGTGATGGTGCAACATGAAATGGCACATCGATTGGTGGCACATCCTTCAACAAAGGCCTATGGCGCGTTATCTGTTTTGACACAAACCTATGCCAAGACCAGCATGGTGATGTCCCGCATATCTCCAGGCGCTTTTGTACCACAACCTAAAGTTGATTCCTCAATTGTGATGTTTGAACCATTACACGATTGTGCCATTTCATCGATACAGGAAGATCATTTTCGTAACGTCGTGATGGCTTCATTTGCACAACGAAGAAAAACATTACGCAACTCATTACAATCAGCATTTGATCGTCATGCGATTGACCATGCATTAGATAGAAGTTCAATCGATGGATCCCGTCGAGGAGAAACATTGTCTATTGAAGAATTTGTTTCTCTGTCACAGGCCTTGCGTCGTTAAACGGTTCAGATTCATCGTAACGCAGCAATAAAAAACGGGGAGCCTTGGTAATGGCTCCCCGTCATTATTCTAAATCGAGGATTACGACACTGAGGGTTTCATTACGGACAATATTGATCAGTATAACTTCCGAGATCACAATTTGTCAGGTATCTGTTCAGAAAGAAATAATCACTGTCGTTCTCTATGGAATCTTCTATGGAAGTCAAGGCTGGTATTGAAAAATCTGTCAGTTCATCGTTGTAACTGATCTTGATGTAACCACCCAGAGTGGTTAAGAGGGGTAGTGAAAATTCTGTCAGTGCATCATCGTCAGTAATGTATAAACTATGACCTATAGTAGTTAAAGCGGGCAATGAAACTTCTGTCAATGCATCACTATAACTGATCCATAGGGAACCATCCATGGTGGTTAAGACGGGTAATGAAATATGCCTCAATACTCTATTTGCTGTAATCGATACAACACCACCGACGCTTTTTAAAGCGGGTAGTGAAATCTCTGTCATACTGTTAAATCTGAATATGAAGACTCCTTCTATGGAAGTCAAAGCGGGTAGTAAAAGGTTTGTCAAACGGTAGTTTTCATATAAAAACACCTCACCAGTAATCTGCTCAAGCAATGGAAGATTAATCACCGTTATAGCAGAACTATCGAACTGAAGAGATCCCCAGAGTACAGTACAATCACGCACCGAATCCAATTGCGCTTGAGAGGTTACAATCCCAGTACAGTCAATGATCGGTTCTTGTGAACTTGGTCTTTTTGGTAGCGGAAGACAAAATACATCTCCAGAGTCCTCTGTGACGCCATCCCAAGAAGATACTCCACGACATAGTAGATCAGGGTCGGGATCATTTGAAGGGAGCTCTGGCCTTACTGGATCTGGCGTTGACCCTGTTTCATTAGACGGTGTTGATGCAGACTCTTCATCTACTGTTTCAGAAGATGGTCTTGATGCAGAGTTTTCATCTATTGCTTCAGAAGAGGGTGTTAATGCAGACTCTTTATCATGACAACCGAAGAGACCAAGACTAAGAATCAAAGAGAGAGAGATTGTTAATGTTTTCATAGCCTCATCAATATCAAACGTTCTGATGAGATGTCAAGAAGTCATTGAGTACGACGCAGCGTACGACACAAATCAAGGACTACAACACTTAGGTTTTCATTACGGACAATATTGATCAGTATAACTTCCCAGATCACAATTTTGCAGCTTGCTGTTAGAAGAGATATGAATGCTATCGGGATAAATGCTATCGGGGCCGAAGTCTTCTACCGAAGTCAAGTTTGGCATTGAAACATCTGTCAGTGCACCGTTGTAAGTGATAGCAATGTAATCCACAGAGGTTAAAACGGGTAGTGAAATTTCTCTCAGTGCATTAACCTCATTAATGTATAAAGTACTACCTATAGTATTCAAAACGGGTAATGAAAGTTCTGTTAATGACTCGTGATGATCAATCTCTAGGCCAGCATACATGTAAGTCAAAGCGGGTAGTAAAATTTTAGTCAGACGGGAGTTATCTTGTAAAAACACCCTACCAGTAATCTCTTCAAGCAATGGAAGATTAATCACCGTTACATCAGAATCATTAAACCGAATAGATCCCCAGATTACGGTACAATCACGTACTGAATCCAATTGAGCTTGAGAGGTTACATCACCAACGCATTCCATGTTTGGTTCTTGTGAAGTTGGTGTTGATGCAGATTCTTCATCGCCACAACCGAAGAGACCAAGACTAAGAATCAAAGAGAGAGAGATTGTTAAAGTTTTCATAGCCTCATCAGTATCAAACCTTCTGATTCGATGTCAAGAAGTCATTGAGTATGACGCAGCGTACGATAAAAATCGAGGACTGCAATATTTAGATTTTCATTACGGACAATATTGATCAGTATAACTTCCCAGATTACAAATTTGCAGGGAGTTGTTAAGAGATATATCAATGCTGTCGTCTTCTATGAAAGCAGCCGCTAGCATTGAATCTGATTGCAGAAATATGCAGCGTAGGACGTTGGAAAAATCCCGCGATGGTTCTTCACTGTTCACAAAAGGCTACAGAAGCAGACTCACCCATGAAGCACTATCGGTACAAGGGGTCGTTATTTTTTCTTGAGATCATTTTCCTTTGGGAGGGACTTGTCTTCTCTTGGGAGGTACCTGTCATAACATTTGTCAGCGCAAGCTACCCTATCGGGGTGATCCACTGGCATACTATCACAAAAGTCTTTTATACAAGTGGTTGCTTTCGCGTAACGGGAAGGACTTTCTTTGAACTCTTTAAACATTTTAACCCCTACGGAGGTGAACATAAGAAACAAGAACCCATACAACACCACAACAAGAAGCAACCCATGCAACAGAAAGACCCATAGGCAACCGAGGCTCAAGCCTTTGACTTTGTATTTTTCTAAAAAACCCCTTAAAATTTGGTGCCCACACTGAGGACATGTTTTAGCCTGTGATGATATTTCGGCAGCACAGGCGGGACATTTTTCAATATTAATATTAATATTACTCATAGCGACACAATACACGATAAAGATTGTTTGACAATAAAAGAACAACGTTAAGTGTCACCACAATCACACCATGCACTACAAAGGTCGTTAAGTGACTCAACCGTGGAGGCATCAGGGTAGGGACGCCTCTCTTTCCAATATAAAAAATAATAATACAGTACGACAGTGTACATGTAACACACCTAAAGCAAAAGATGCCTGTTTACAGAACAGGCTTTCCGTATATGTCTAATGCTAGCAGGTCTGCATGTACTGAATCCTCACATAGGCGTACTTGCAAAATCTGATTGTTGGTGATTGCGATGCGTTCTTTAATCAATTCATGGTAGTGCGGGGAATTCCTCGTGGTTCGGGTTGTGTACTCTTGTAAGAAACTGGTAGCAAACAAGGGTGATGAGTCAGTATCGACTAGATGAATGTTTAGGCAAAGGCGGGATGGCTGAAGTTTATCGTGGTGCCTTGTTAGGGGTTGAAGGTTTTTCGCGACCTGTTGCATTGAAACGTGTGCTTCCTTCATTTTCATCCGATGCTCAGTTTGCAAAATTATTTATTAACGAAGCACAAATCGCATCATGGCTTCAACATCCTAATATTGTTTCTGTGATTGATTTTTCTCGTGATGATGAGGGTCATTTATTTTTAGCTATGGAGCTTGTTGAAGGGATTAATCTTGTACAACTGATGGCTGAGCAATCCATTGAGCCTTCAATTGCTGCATTGATTGTTGGTGAAATTTTACGCGGATTAGATTTTGCTCATAACGTCAAACGAGACAACAAAAAAATATGTGTGGCGCATCGTGATATCTCACCCCATAACATTCTGCTTTCTTGGAATGGTGCGATTAAGATAAGTGACTTTGGTATTGCCAAAGCGATTGGACATGGTGTTCAAGAAAACACGGGAACACTGCGTGGGAAGCTAACTTATATGAGTCCCGAACAAGCCCGTGGTCATGGTATCGATGGGCGTGCTGATTTATTTTCAGTGGGTGTGATTTTTTATGAGATGCTTACGGGGCAACGCATTTACAAAGGACAAACTGATTCTGAAAAATTAAATAGATTGCTTTATGAGCCTCATATCCCTTTATATGATAATGCGATTGCATTACCGCCGGATGTTGGATGGATCTGTAAAAAACTCATGGAAAAATCAGCCGATGATCGATTCCTTGATGCACGAAGTGCGTTGAATGCTTTATACAACAGTGGATTAATTACACCACAAACAACACAACGCTTTGCTGCATTGATGAGTGATTTTCACAAAGACAACACGACCAATGTCACAGAACCTAAAATGGATCCCATTGTGGTGACAGCAAAATATGATATTCATCAGTTAATGAATATGCCGACACAAACAGCCGGAGATATTCTACAAAATCAACTATCAAAACCTGCGACAATCAAAAATCAATATAATGACTACCAGTACTCATCTGACTTTCCGAAATCATCACGAAAAAACATGTGGTTTTTGGCCAGTGGTGTTGTTGTTGTTCTAGGGATGCTTTCTCTGTTTTTCTTAGACAGGCAAGACAGTGAACCCAATCATATCACACAAGCATCTCTTGACACTGTTGACACTATTGAAACACAACAAGACACAGCCAAGCACAACAAAACACAACCAGTAATGATACCCAATGAACAGGTTGTTATTAATGATATCAAACGTAATGAGACAAAACCCACAACGCTCAAACAAAAAACAGAAAACAATCCTGTCAAAAAACAAATCACCTATGGTTGGCTATCGGTACATGTTTCTCCTGGATGGGCGATCATACAAATTAATGGCAAGAAAGTGGGTGAAACACCACTGCTTCGTCATCAATTAAAAACAGGGCATCACAAACTTTCACTATACAATGATGAAACCGGCAAGCAGTATCATACATCCCTATGGATCAAGCGTGGGAAACAAACACAGATTAAGCATCAATGGTAATGTCTTGAAGTGATCGAGTGTTCCAGGACGTGCGAAGCTCTGGAGGGAAGCAGCCGTATGTTTTTTTGTATTGTTTTAAAAATGCGATTGTTGGTTTGTTGATATAGCCGCCACCTTTAATCTCTCCAAATTGTTTGTGATAACGTTTGGCGATTAATGCAAATAAATCATCACGTTTATCTTTGGCTAAAACAGATGCTGCGGCGACTGCAATATGTGCCGATTCAGCATGGTTTTGAGCATGAAGGCTGGGAAACTGTTTCGACAATGGACCAAAAACAGACAAGCCATCAGCAATAATTGTCGTTGCTTTGGGGGCTTTTTCAATGAGGCTTTGAGCCACGTTACGTTCCAATACATTGAGCTCTCCTCGAACAACATGACGATCAATGGTTGAGACATCAACAACAACAACTTCGGCAAAACGAGCATGGGTTTGAATAAATTCAGCCATTATTTTTCGTTTTTTCTTGGCAGCCATTGTTGAACCAAAATGTTTTGAATCGGCAATGCCTTGTTGTTCAAAGGATGGGATCGCCTGATCTTCAATGAATACAGCCGCAAGAACCATGGGACCAAGAATAGGACCACGCCCTGCTTCATCAATACCCAATACTGTATTGTGTCGTTTGGAGTTCAACATCGCGTTATCTTTGTATGATCAATAGGGTCATCTAGTCAAAGTTCCATGGGCGATGTTTTTTGATCTGTTTTTTCAATAACGATTGTTATGTTTCGCAATGCGTTTCTGTTTGGTTTCCACGCATGAACCATTGTTTATGTGACAAAGGCTTTGTAAAAGCATGACGATTTCAGGTTGTTGAACCAAGATCATCCATGTGGATCCTTGATTGATTTGCCTTGTATCTTGTTTATGGTTACTGATCTGTGATAGCAGATGTTATGCCTATCACCTCTTCTGAGCGCCTTAAACAATTACCAAAATTTTTATTTGTTCAGATTGATCAACTCAAATCAGATGCTGTCAAAAAAAATATTGATGTGATTGATCTTGGAGTTGGCGATCCCGATATTCCTACACCACAACCTATTATTGATGCTTTGAAAGAAGCCGTTCAAGATTCAAAATATCATCGATATCCAAGCCATTTGGGTATGCCTTCGTTTCGAGAGGCTGCCGCCAACTATTATCAAAAACATTGGGACGTATCGCTTGATCCCAACAACGAAGTTCTTGGTTTGATTGGAGCTAAAGAAGGCATTGCTAATTTGCCCGTTAGTCTTGTTAATCCTGATGACATCGTTTTGGTTCCTGATCCATCATATCCTGTTTATGGATCGAGTACATTGTTAAACGGTGGACATGTGCATCATGTTCCGTTAACACGCCACAACGGATTTCTTCCTGATTTATCATCGATTCCCAACGATATTTGTCGTCGTGCCAAAATTCTTTGGCTTAATTATCCCAACAACCCAACCGGTGCCATTGCTCCGTTGTCGTTTTATGAAGATGCGGTTGCATGGGCAAAAAAACATGATGTTGTTTTGGCAAGTGATGCGGCGTATATTGATTTATATTATGGAGAAAAACCACCATCTCTTTTGTCGGCACAGGGTGCCAAAGATGTTTCCATTGAATTTTATTCATTGTCAAAAACATTCAATATGGCAGGGTGGCGTATCGCATTTGCTTGTGGCAACGCTGAATTAATTTCTATGTTAGCCACAGTCAAAACCAATGTTGATTCAGGTCCGTTTGATGCTGTTCAACAAGCCGCCATTGCAGGGTTAACAGGTGATCACTCTATGGTCGAAGATATACGAGATGTTTATCGCGAGCGCCGTGATATTTTATGTCAAGGGTTGGTTGATGCAGGGTTTGATCTGTTTTATCCGGATGCAGGGTTATACTGTTATGTTGCTGTTCCTCAAGGGGTAACTTCTATGGAATTTACGCGTCAGATTTTAGAACAAGCACATATTGTAACAACACCAGGCAATGGATTTGGTTCACAGGGAGAAGGCTTTGTTCGGTTTTCATTATGTGAAACCAAAGAACGTTTGATACAAGCCATAGAGCGACTCAAAAACGTCAAACTATAAAATATGACCGACCTTGAATCATTTCCGATCTATGTTGGACTTGGTGCTAATATAGGTTCAGATAAAGAAATCTCTGATCGTTTTGATCGTGCGATACAAATAATGAACACCTTTCCATTTGTTGTTTCTGTCCAAGTCTCTTCGCGATATCAAACAGGTGCCATAGGTGTCGTTCAATCAGATTTTATTAATGCGGTTGCTTGTTTGTTGGTTAAACAACCGCCTTCTGCCTCTGGTTTTTTGCAACTGCTTTTAAATATAGAAACGAAACTAGGACGTGATAGAACAGACCAAAATTTTATCAACAAAGAACCTCGCACGATGGATTTAGATTTATTATTGTTTGGAGAACAGCAAGGTGTTTTTGTGGGGCCACCACTATGTATTGTGCCACATGAAAGATTATATCAGCGTGCATTTGCATTGATGCCATTAGGTGAATTATTTGGATATGATAACGTCCTGATGAATACAGGGCTGACCATCAACGAACATCTTGCAACACCTGATGTTGCAAAACAAAACATCATTCAACTATGACAACTAAAAATACATTGATTCATCAATCTGCTGTCGTTGATCAAGGTGCAACCCTTGGTAACAAAACAGTTGTGTGGCATTTCTCACATGTTCGTGAAGGTGCCATTGTGGGAGATGATTGCATGATTGGACAGGGTTGTTACATTGGCAATGTTGTGTTGGGCGATGGTGTTCGTGTTCAAAACAATGTTTCGATTTACGATGGTGTGACATTGTCGGACAATGTTTTTGTGGGACCTTCTGTCACCTTTACCAATGTTAACAGACCTCGTGCCGCATACAAAACGAATCATCGTGAACAAACAATGATTGAACAAGGTGTCACGATTGGCGCGAATGCCACGATTATTTGTGGTGTCACGATTGGCGCATATGCGTTTATTGCAGCAGGCGCGGTGATCACCAGTAATGTTTCTTCCCATGCGTTAATGATGGGGGTTCCTGCAAAACAAACAGGATGGGTGTGTGTGTGTGGCAAGGAGCGTCAAACACAACCAACACAAGATCAAGTACAGTGTCTTTGTTAAACAACCGTGTCGTTACAGTGAAAAGGTTTCCCATTCACCGCGACAAGGCATTGAGAACATAATTTTAATTTGTCGCCGTTTTGGAAAAAGCAACATAGAACAAGTTGTTCGAAATGGATCACCATGCATACAAATGGTGTTGTTGTTTCCATTGAGTGAGCCATTGTGATCAGACAAGATATTATGAAGATCAGATTCTTTAAAAACCTTAATGGGGTTTGTTAATTCTCTGAGACGGTCTTGACGCAGTAACGATGATTCCATGACATGAAAGCCACGGAGTTTTTTTGGAAGCAGCCGTGATAATGTTGTGTCGTGAGGTAAATCTATTTTGTGCATTTCATCGGTAATGGCATGGTTGGTTTGAAAAAACATATCATTGTGATCTCGAATATTACGTACAGACATATGTTGAGGCGAGAGTTCTACAATAGCAATGTCTCCAGTTGCATCGGCAAATGTTAGAATAGATGATCCCATTTTTGGACGATCATTTAAATGGTTCAGTGCCTCTTGGGTTGTTTTACATTTTTCTAAAATTTCTTGAACAAGAAACGTCAAAGGAATACAGCCTGTTGCTTCTTCATGAAAAAAACCATAATTATATGTCACAGCAAGACCATCTTCGTTGATGCCTTCATGTGATCCTGTCATTGGTGTTGCTGTGACATCAATGGAATGTGCTTTGCCATATGGTTTGCTTTTGCGGAGCAAATACATGTGTTTAGCAATATCTGTGTAATCAAAGTTTTTAGCGATGACAGGTTCGTTGGTTTCAAAGCGTGTATTGGCAATAGCCAATGTAGAACAGCCTCCTAAAACTCGTGTAGAGAGTTTCGGTTGAGAAAAATTATTCATCATTGTTTCGATGGCAGGAATAATAAACAACATAGAGAGAGGTACTTTGGCTCCATCGGCAATACCTTGAGTGCGCTCGAACATTCGCGGATAGTAATGGGTAAGATCATCTCGTATCCAATGCTCCCCATATTTACCGACAGCATATGACAGTAATTGTTTTCCACTATTGAAGGCAGGGAATGGTAAGCCTGAAATTGTTTTTGTAAGATCAAACAATAAATCGACAATTTCCTGAGAAGCATTTTCTATCTGTTTGCCTTGGATATGTCCCATTTCATAAGGCATATGAGTGCATTCTAAAAAAGGAATCGGCATGGGAGTTATCTTCTTTGCTTCGTATGGTTGTTGATCTGCATCATTATATAAGAATGATGCAGTTTACGCAGATGCGCTTACAGTAGCAACAAAACATTGGTGTCGTTATCACGATTAATTACTCCAGATTTTGTTTGGAAGACGTGCAAGTAAAACCAAAAAGAATGGACCGCCCAAAAGTGCCGTTATAATACCGACAGGTATTTCTGCGGGCATAAAAATCAGTCGTGCCAATGTATCGCAAAAAACAACAAAACCTGCTCCAAAAATAATGCATACAGGTAATAGTTTTCGTTGGTCAGGTCCTACAATGCCTCGCAACCAATGCGGAATGACAAGACCCACAAAACCAATAGGTCCGGCAATAGCAATGCTGCTCCCTACGATTAAAGACACTGCAAAAAAAACCCAAAACCTTGTTTTGGCGGGTGAAAAACCTAACATCGCTGTCGCAGTTGTACCTGCACTTAATGTGTTGATGGGGCGTGCGAAATAAAACAATAACCCAAGTCCTATCATGATAGGGACTAACGATTGTGTAATAGCTTGGTACCCTGTGACATCTAACCCTCCCATCATCCAATGGACAAAGCGATAAATTTCAGAAAAACTTGCTGTGTATTGAATGAGCAATGTTGCTGCACCACAAAACAATGAAATCGTGATGCCGGCTAGAATAAGAGAATTTCCTGAAAGCGATCGTTTGTATGTTGCAAGATATGTGATTAATCCCATTGTTGTCATGGCACCAAGCATTGCAGCGATACCGACACTATTGATGCCCCATATATGATCAATGCCCCATCGAATGGTAGCTAATGCTGCCAAAGAAGCACCTGATGAAATGCCTAATGTATAGGGTTCTGCAAGAGGATTTCGAAGTATAGCTTGGAGTGCACTACCGGCCGCTGCTAAAGATGCTCCAACAAGTGCCCCTGCAAAAACGCGTGGAAGTCGCAAAAGAAAAAAGCGCGAAGCTTGGGTTGGTTCTTGTGTTAATCCTGAAATAACATCAGCAATTGATAACAAGGCTAAGCCTTCCCCTGTGACAGGATCGATTCCGATCAGAGGTACTACCCCACACATGATGACAGTCATGAGGCTAAGAAAAACAACAACTATGGTTCGAAATGACATGAGACTAGATTACCAAGGCATCACAAATGGTTGATTGTTTTTCGGTAACGTACTGATATGCAATGTTGTATCCAATGCTGTTTCGGCTTCGGAGGATGAAAGAACAGAGAGTGGATCACCATCAAGACAAATGGTTTGATCATGAAGTAATATAACACGATCAGCAAAGCGACTTGCTAACGTTAGATCATGTGTTGTTATCAATGCTGTACGGTTTTTTGTGCGAACTTGGTTTTGAATTGTAGAAAACAATGTAATGGCATGGGATGGATCAAGAGATGCTGTTGGTTCATCAAAGAATAATAGTGGTGTGTTTTGACAAAAGGCTTGAGCCAATAACACACGACGTTGTTCTCCTGTGGAAAGTTGTGTAAAAGATTTGTCTGCAAACACATCAACATGACATTGAGTCATGGCTTGGTTGGCTAGCGCGAGATCTTCTTTGCTTGTTGAAGCGAGCCATGTTGTAAAGGGATACCGTCCCATCATCACAATGTCTTTAACGGGAAATGGCATTGTCATAATATAATTTTGGGATAAAAATGAAATTTGTTGAGCTATATCACGACGAGACAAGGTTGTGATTGATTGGTCATTGAGTGTAATCGTTCCTTGAAAGGGTGTCAGAAGACCAGCAAACAAACTAAGAAGCGTTGTTTTGCCTGATCCATTGGCGCCAACCAAACAAACCAATTCTCCTGGACACAGTGAGAGTGAAACATCATGAAGAATGGTCTGATGTTGATACGAAAACGAAAGGTTCTTTGCAACAATCATGACACTAGATTACACAATAGAAGGACGACCATGGTTGTTGAGAAACACAGGGGAAGATAGTTGTTGATGAACAAATTGCTTTGCTGCCAAAGCAGCATCAATAAGTGGGATGTTGTTGATAAGATAACATCCTAACGCTGTAGACAATGCACATCCTGTACCATGTATATCATGTGTCACTGCAATGTGAGGCAACGAAAGAGGTGTGGTCGCTGTTTTTGTGATTAAAAAATCGGTGGCTTGTGTGGTTAGATGGGATGAATCATTTCCGCCTTTGATTAACACCGCATGAAGCCCTTGAGACAGCAGAGTTTCTCCCATAGATTTAATCATGTCATCAGTGATGTCAGCGTGAGATGACGGCGGTACTGCACAGAGACGATGGGCTTCATGACTGTTGGGTGTGAGTATAATTTGATGGTTTGGTAAGCTTTTCGTTAATGTTGCAATCATCTGTGTTGGATCATCGATATAAAAAACAGTGTCACCCAATGTTGGTGCAAGCACTGGATCCCAAACAATAGGAACTGTTGATGGAAGTTTTTGGAGTGACTGTACAATGGCTTCTAAAATTGTGTCGTTAGGGATCATGCCTATTTTGACAGCAGCAATTGTTAAATCATCACACAAGGCAGTGACTTGTTGCACAAGGTGTTCAGGATTTGAAGGTGTTATTGTTTTGACACCTTGTGTTGTTTGTACCGTGGTTGCTGTCAATGTTCCGACAGGACGAATCTGATGAGCATGTGCCACCGTTAAATCGGCAATAAATCCTGCACCGCCTGATGGATCAAGCCCCGAGAGAATTAACAAGTTCGGTAAAAAGGTGTGTTTAGATGTAGCGGTATATGTCGACATGGCTGAAACGATTGAAATTCTCTTCTATCAAAGACGACATCGATAAAAAAACCAAGACAAACAACAGTAGAAATGCGTCAAAAATACTATAGAAGGCACAAGAATCACCAAAGCAAAAGTCACTGTATGAAGACTTGCAAGAACACAAAAGATAACGCATCATCCGCTGTTGATAGGAGTGAAGAAACACTGATGACCACCGAAAAAAATGCCACACAACAGCCTGTTCTTTTGGAAAAAAAAGATTATGTAGCTACGATCACTCTCAATCAACCGGATAAGCGTAATGCCATGACACCAGAGTTGCTTACGGGATTTTCTGAAAAAGTTCGAGATGTTCGAGATGATACTGAGATGCGCGTTTTGATTATTCGTGGCGTGGGTCGCTTTTTTTGTACAGGGGCGAGTTTTGGAAATTCTATCCCTGAAATGGCGGTAACCACTGTGCCTGGTGTGTTAGGGCAATCTAAATCATTGCGCCATTTGTATGCTTATTTTTTAGATTTGTTGGATGTTGAAATACCTGTCATTGCACAGATTAATGGACATGCCATTGGCGGTGGATTGGGTTTAGCGTTGGCCTGTGATTTTCGTATTGTATCAAAGCAAGCGAAAATAGGTGCCAACTTTGTACGACTCGGGTTGTCTCCAGGAATGGCGACGAGTTATTTGTTACCACGTCTGATTGGAATTCCTCGTGCCGCAGAGCTTTTATTAACGGGACGTATCATTAACGGAGAAGAAGCCTATAATATGGGAATGATGCATTCAGTGTCCGATGAGAATGCTGTTGCTACCTGTGTTGATCAATTAAAACAAGAGATCTTGATGGCAGCACCTTTGGCCGTGCGTCTTGCGAAAAAAGCGATGTACCAAAGTATGGATTTCAATCCCAGAGATCATCTTTTATTTGAATCATTTTGTCAGTCAGCATCAACTCAAACCAAAGATATGCGTGAAGGTATTATGGCAGCAATGGAAAAACGCGAACCCGAGTTTAAAGGAAAATAAACAACGATGTTTACTTTTTCCTTAACAGAAGAACAAGAACTGATTGCTAAATCAGCCCATGAATTTGCTCAAGAACAACTGCTACCGCATTGTCGTGAGATGGAAAAAAAACATGTGTTATCTGAAGCACTGCGCGCACAATACGATACCCTTGGTTTTTCGGGTGCAGAAATTCCATCTCATATAGGTGGACTGGATCTTTCACCATTGGATCGAATGTTGTTGTTGCACAATCTTGCACAAGGAGATGTTGCAGTAACGTTAGCCTTTGATGGATTAGGTCCTGCTATTTATCCCCTTCTTGAATCTCAAGATAATCAAGAACAATGCTATAAAATACTTTCTTCAAAACAAGGTCGTGGTTGGGTCGTGTTTGATGATGAAGAACGTTTTACCATCAAAGATGGAAAAATCACGGGTGTTTTCCCATGGGTTCCTGCCAATGAACTTGCTGTTTTTATTGTTATACAGGGTCAGACGATGACCGTTATTGATCAAGGGATGGCTATGGAAAAAGTCATTCCTCAAGCATTGCATGCCGCAGGATCATCAGAAATTACACTAGATGCCCCCATTGTTTTTTCAGAAACATTGACACAAAAAGCCTACGCTAAAATAGTGGCACGACTTCGTCTTTATGTGGCATCTCTGATGACTGGTGTAGCAACAGTATCACTTAAATATGCAATGGATTATACACAAAACAGAATTGCATTTGGGTTACCTATTGCACATCACCAAGGTGTTGCGTTTTTGTTTTCAGAATTAGCTGTCAATTTAGATGCCGCTAAAATGTCATGTTGGCGATTGGCATGGGCATTGACACAAGACGGTGATCCAACAGAAGCAGGTGCCGCAGCAATGATTCATGCCAGTAATAGTGGTGTTGCCATTGGTGAACAATCCGTACAAATGCTTGGTGGTCATGGCTATATGAAAGATTTCCCTGTTGAAAAATGGATGCGCGAAATCAAAACATTAGCGCAATTATGGGGTGGTTCAATGGCGGCTATTGATGATTCATCGAAGCAGTTGCAGGCATTAACAGGGCATGTAGGGTTTGCGTTGCCGATGTTTGCCGATGTTTCATAGTTCTGTACCAGATCATGATGATAACGATAAAGGAGATCACCGATGGATTTTAGTCTTGATGATGCAACGGTAAAACGAATGAAAATGCTTCGAAGTTTAGGGCGTGATGTTCTTCGTCCGTTAGGTCTAGAATGTGATCGACAAGGAAAACCGCTTGATGCTGATCATCCATTTTTTCAACGTGTGATTGATATGGGATTGGTTCGACCTGTCAGTGATTCCAAGAAAAACAAACAAGAGAATCAAGGCAAAGAAAAAAAGACGGCACGTATTGCTGTCATGTTTGCTGAAGAAGCCTCGTATTGGGATCGCGGTATTACCGTTGCCTTTCCTGGACCAGGATTGGGTGGTCCCCCTATTGCACAGATGGGAACACCCGAACAACAGGAACGTTTTTTGAGTGTGTTTAGAGATGGAAAACCTCATTGGGGTTCATTTGGTATGACCGAACCCAATGCTGGTAGTGATATTGCGGCGATTGCGACGACATGTCACAAAGAAGGCAATGAATGGGTATTAAATGGTGCAAAAACATTCATCTCAAATGTTAAACGCGGAGAATGGTGCGTTATTTTTGCTACGATTGATCCCAAGCAAGGTCGTGCGGGACATCGTGTTTTTGTTGTTGAGAAAAACACCCCTGGATTTGTTGTTACAAAAGTTGAAGAAAAAATGGGTCTTAAAGCCTATGAAAGCTGTTCCTTGGTCATGGAAAATTGTCGAATACCTTCAGATAATTTACTTGGTGGTGAAAAACATTATCAATCACAGGAAGGGTTTAGAGGTGCAATGTCTGCATTTAACGCTTCACGATCATTGGTGGCAGGCATGGCGATTGGTGTAGGGCGTGCGGCATGGGATCATGCACGACGCTTTATGAAAGAAAATTATAATTTGTCGCGACCTATACGAAGGTATCGACAAATGGAAGAACGATTAGTCATGGTCAAACATCAATTAGATGCAGGTAGAATGCTTGCATGGCGTGGTGCATGGCTTTTGGATCAAGATAAACCCAATGCCTTGGAAGCTTCAATGGCAAAAGCATACTGTCCACCGGTGGCGTTAGAAGCCTGTCGTGTTGCGATGGAAGTGCTTTCCGATGCGGGTGTTCGTAATGATCATGTGGTTGAAAAATTATATCGTGATGTCAAAGCCATGGATATTGTTGAAGGAACACAACAGATGCAACGAACAGTTATTGCAAGACGATTAGTGAACCTTCCTAATTATAATCAAAGTCATGTCTCATCAACAACGAATTAAACAAGGATTGAATCAATGACAACAGGACGAGCAGCTGTTTTTTGTAAGGCCGGAGAACCGATGGTGATTCGGGAATTTCCTGTACAAGATCCTGATGAGGGATATACCTTGGTACGATTATCGGTCACTAACATATGTGGTTCTGATTTGCATGTGTGGCGTGGTGAAACACCGATCGGTCGTGGTAGTGGAATGGAATGTATTTTAGGGCATGAAACAACAGGCACAATCACAGCACTCGGAAAAGGGGTAAGCTCAGATGCATTAGGTCGAAGCTTAAAAGAAGGTGATCGTGTTGTGTTTACCTATTATAATTCTTGTGGTCGATGCTTGGCTTGTTTGCGTGGAGATGAAAATCAATGCGGCGTTTCTTTAATGTCCGTAATCCGACCTGCAACGATTGCACCACATTTTACTGGAGGGTTTGGCGAATATTATTATGTGTCACCCAAACAGCGAATGATTAAAGTTCCTGATCATGTTTCTAATGAAGCGGTTGCAGGTGTTAATTGTGCATTATCACAAGTTATTTATGGATTGCTTCAGGCCAAACTTTCTTTTGGTGAGACTGTCGTGATTCAAGGTGCTGGTGGATTAGGATTGTATGCTACGGCTGTTGCACGTCAAATGGGTGCCTCTTGCATCATTGTCATCGATGCTGTTTCAGAGCGTCTTGATTTGGCTCGTCGTATGGGTGCAACAGAAGTGATCGATATCAAGGAGATTCCCGATCCCAAAACACGAACAGGGAAAGTGATGTCTTACACAGAAGGATGGGGTGCTGATCTCGTGGTCGAAGTTGTTGGTCGTCCTGAAGCAATGCCTGAAGGAATTCGTATGATGGGTCGCGGTGGTCGATATTTAACGCTTGGCAATATTACGCCAAAAGCATGTTACAAAGAAGACCCTTCTATTTTAGTTGGAGGTAACCGCTCTATTATTGGTGTCTCTCTTTATCCGCCTATAATTTTAAAATATGCGATTGATTTTGTTGCAAGAGAGCACGAACGATTGCCTTTGTTTGATATTCCTACGTTGTATGACTTAGAAGAGATTAATCAAGCGTTTGTTGATGCTGATCAATTTGCAAAGTCAGGCAAAGGGGTGACCCGTGCTTCAATACGATTAGCTAGTTAGTACGATTAATCAATTACCCTCTGAACATTCGTCATATTTTTCAGCAATGTTTGCCAGACATGCGCTGCTTTCTGATGGTCTATCATCGAAAAAGTCCTCATCGAAAATGTCACTGTCATCATTACCGATTGCCGCAACTCTACAACGTTGTAAAGGATGTGGTGCGATGTTGAGTGTGTCTAACCAATCTTCAATATCACAAGAGGATAATGATCCGTTATATTCAATTCCCACAACAGGATCTTGCATAACAACCTCTTCCCCAAAATCCTCGATTAAGCGATTCCATCCCTCTGTATTGTTTCCAACATCAGTCAGTGAATTGAGATCCAAAGATTGTAATTCATCGTTTAGAAAAACATGGAGAAGTACCCCAATTGAGGTTAACGCATCAAGAGAGAATGTGTTTAATTGACTGTTGAGATCCAGAGTTACTCCTCCAAGAACTGTTTCCAACTTTGGAAAATCAATCGATTGGAGTGTTTCGGTTTGTGTAATCTCTAGAGTGCCTTCAATTGCAGTCAGGACAGGCAATGTCATTGATGAAAAGTTTTTAGTTGCTGCAATTGACAGATTACCTCCTATATTAAGAAGAGCGGGGAATTTTGAAAAATCAGTCATCTCAAGCGTTGTATCTGTAGAGAGATATCCTTCAATTTTTAAGTCTTCTCCAATGGTTGTTAGCTGAGGAAATCCTGAAAAATCAGTGAGATTTTTCGTATCTTGGATAATAAGGCTACCACTAATATCTGTGAGGCAAGGAACATCGTGGACTGTATTTTCAATAAAAAGATCGCCTTCAATCCTCGACAATGTTTTCAATTCGAATATCTCGAGGGGTAAAAAATCATCGTCTTTAAGAAACAAACTACCATTATAGACTTGATCGGGATTACAGGTCTCTGTAGGCGTAGGACCCTCTTCCCCAGGAATGATATCAGGATCAATAGACGAAGAAGTAGCCGTAGGCTCTGAAGCTACAGAGACAGGCTCGTGGTTGCACCCAAGACTGACACAAAAAAACAGAAGCATAGAACTAATATAGTGGCGCGGCATCATGATGAGAGTCTCCTTGCATTATTAAAAATACGACTAATAGGCACCATTATAGTATGCCAAGAACAGAATGCAAGGCTATGCCGTGGTTCTCAACGAAATATTGAATTTGTTTGAATGAACAGGGCTAAACGATTGATAATTTTTTGTTACTAATTATGACAAGGCGGTTCGTGTAAAATAGCCATGTGGATCATAGCTTCGTAGGATCGCAAGCTCTTGCTCAGAAGGATTGGGCAATGGTGTTAATGATGGTGCGAATTTCAAATCCCAATCGGTATGATGGACAAGATCGGCTTTGGCCTCATCCTCTGACAGGTAGCCCGTTTTTCCTCCTTGAAAATAGCCCGTCACAACAAACACGCCATCTTGTTGTCGTTTCAAAATACATCGATCGGTGACAATGGCACAAACACGATTGCCTGGTGATGTAATGTAAGCAACCTTTTTGCAGAATGTTCTTTTGTTCATAGGAGTAATGACCATTAATGATGTTGCATGACAGGCAACATCATTACCGCCACCAGAGCCTAATAAGTGGAGCGTATCTGGAATGCATGTCGAGTTAATATTGCCCAAGGGGTCAATTTGAGCCGCTCCAACAGCCCCTAATGTTTTGTGTGAAGAAATAATCATAGTCAACGATGTAAAAATATCAGCCACAGCAATACAGGTTTGTTGGTTGTGCAATGACATAATGGAAGAATCTCCTGGTCGTGGTTCAAAACCAAAAAATCCCATATCAACGACTAACTCAATTTCTTTGCGTGTTTTATGTAAGAAATAATGCGCAACCCATGTCGATAAATTTGCGGCGCCAACGCCTGCAAGCAGACAATCAAATGTTTCTGTGTTCACCATTGATTGCAACAATGTCGATGCAGCAATAATTTTTCGTTCTTGTGAGGTAAACGCCTTGAGAGAACGCGGTTTGTTTTTTATCGCTATGGGATTAGGTGAAGGATTGTTTTTCCAAGAACTGGGTAGAGCATTTTTTTTCAATGTGTTCAAATGCTCTTGACCAAGTTTGTCTAAGAATGCGTCATGTGAAGGACAGTTTAAAATCCATTCTTCGATCCATGCAAGTGCTGTTTCTTTGTTGTTAAATGTTTGATTAACATCATAAGAAAATGCTGGATCATCAGAATAAGAAGGAAGTTCTGAAATCTCCATATTGTTTTGAGCTCGAGGATGATTTCCAAATGGTAATTCAATAACAGCATCCACAAGTCGTGCAGGTATTTGCACTAGATAATTGTGTTTTTTTAGATAGTCGGTGGATACAATGGTTTCGGTAGAGATAAGAACATGTTTTTTTGCTGCAAATGCAGAGAGCGCACCTTCTCCAGAGGGTACAGAAAGCAAAGCATTACCATGTTTATCGCATGCTAACACATGAAGAATTGCAATATCTGGATGATAGGGAGATAAAACTCCAATTTTTTTATCTGTTCCAAATGGATCAGTGATCATTTGAAAGGCATGAGCATTGTCTGTTTCCATGGTTGAATTGGAAATAGAATGTGTGGGGAGAAATGGTACTTTGATTGCTGCCGCAAAAAGTCGCGTGATCAAACTTAAAATAGACCAATGTTCAATGGTGACACGTCCCGACTTCCATGCCTCATTAATGATGCTATTGGGCGAGGGATAAGGCCAAACAGTTCCAGAAAATGTTGTCATTGCTTTTGTCATGAGATCATCAAAAAACAATGGCATAAAAGATTCTGATACAGACAATGACGATACAGTAAAGGCAGGTTGTTGTTTCCAATATTGTCGAATGATTTCGTATAACATTGGTATCGATCGACAAGGACTGCTTGCAAAATGTATGGTCATCCCAGGCTTGACAAATTTCTTGACTGCCTCTTGGGCCGATATCCGTTTATCCTTGCCATAATGTGGTAAATCATTGTTAAAATAAGTTTTAACAAGATGTTGATAAGAGGGAATATGTGATTCAAAAGGTTCCATGTTCAATAAGGTTCCCTTATAAAGAACAACAGTGAATAGCACAACATGGAATGGCAAAGTAGCATTGGTTACTGGTGCAAGTCGCGGTATTGGTAAGGCAATTGCCGATAAATTGGCCGCTTTGGGTGTCTCGGTCGCGTTGGTTGCGCGTCATGAAGACGATCTCATCTTAGTTCGTGATGAGATTGTGCGTTGTGGTGGTACTGGGGAAGTGTTTGCGTGTCACATGGGTAATGTTGATGCAATCAATACAATGGTTGAGCATGTCATCAATCATTTTGGTGACATTGATATTATTGTTAACAATGCTGCAACAAATCCTAGCCATGGCAATTTAACCGAGGTTTCTTGGCCTGCATGGGATAAAACCTTTGATGTGAATCTCAAGGGATATCTTGCGGTGATTCAAGCCGTTTATCGACAATGGCAAGAACATGGGAAAGATTGCTCTTCTAAATCTATTATCAACATGGCGAGTATTGCAGGTCTTGAAGGGATGCCACAAGAAGGTGTTTATGCAATGACAAAAGCTGCCATTATCTCAATGACAAAAACATTAGCAGCAGAGCTTGGTAGCAAAGGTATTCGTGTCAATGCCATTGCACCAGGATGGGTTGACACCTCTTTTTCGCGCGCTGTTATTCAAAACTCTCGACAGGTGGATGCTATTGTCAAAAAAACACCGCTAGGTCGTGTTGGTATTCCACAAGATATTTCAGGTGCAGCTATTTTTTTGGCGAGCGATGAATCTGCCTATGTGACAGGGTCAGTTTTGACCGTTGATGGTGGTTGGACTGCCGCTTAATTTTTAAAACAGAAAAAACGATATATGACAGAAACAAAAATAATTATTAATCAAACGGATCAAGAAATTCGTGTGGGATTAGTTGAACAAGGACGACTTGCTGAATGCTTTATTGAACGAACACAAAGTATTGTTGGCAATATTTATAAAGGGAAAATAAAAACAATTCTTCCTGGTATGCAAGCAGCTTTTGTGGATATTGGATTGCCTAAAGCAGGATATCTCTCTTTCGATGATCTCGTGACATCGTCTTCTAAATCATTAAAGGAGAATCAAACCATTGTTGTTCAGGTGGTGCGTGAAGGTATTGGAACGAAAGGACCTAGAATCACCGCACAAATATCTATTGCAGGAAGGCAATTAGTATTTATGCCCAACAGTTCCCAAGTGGGTGTTTCACGGCGTATTCGTTCTGATAAAGAACGGCGAAGATTACGCAGTATTTTAGATGACTTATCGCCTGAAAATACAGGACTTCTTGCGCGCACGGCTGCCGAAGGTATGGATAAAAAAATATTGCAAGAAGATGTCGTGTTTTTGCAAAAATGTTGGGCGGATATTGAGACCAAAAAGAAAAAAGGAAAAATTCCTTCTTTAATTTATTCAGATGGTAATTTAGCCGTTAGAATCATTCGTGATCGGATGTCTTCTGATATCACTGAAATTATTGCAGACACTAAAAAGAACTACACCGAAATTCACAAATTTTTTACACGGTTTATGCCGCAATGGATTGATCGTATTCAATTGTTTTCAGGAAATACACCTATCTTTGAACAACATGGATTAGAAAGCGCTTTGCGACAGGCGATTCTTCGAAAAGTGCCACTAAACTCTGGAGGATCATTGGTGTTCGATCAGGGAGAAGCATTAGCAGTCGTTGATGTGAATACAGGAAGTTTTGTAGGCAAAAAACATTTAGAAGAGACCGTTATCACGAACAATTTAGAAGCGTGTCAAGAAGTTGTTAATCAAATGCGTCTTCGTAATCTTGGCGGTATTGTTGTGATTGATTTTGTAGATATGGAAGAAGAGGAAAATCGAAAAAAACTATTAAATACGTTTTGTAATGCTTTAAAAAATGATCGATCAAAAACGAATGTGACTCGATTGAGTGAACTTGGTTTAGTAGAGATGACACGGAAGCGAACACAACAATCATTGACACAAACAATGACAGAAACTTGTTCAACTTGTGATGGAACAGGGTCTGTCATATCACAAGAAACCTTGTGTTATGATTTGTTGCGACAGCTTCATCAACAAGGTAAGAAAGCACGGAAACGTCCTGTGAAAATTGAAGCATCAGATGCTATTTTGAAACGGTTAAAACAAACGCATCAAGCGTATTTGTTTGAATTAGAGAAACGGTTTGGGATACCCATTGAATTGTGTCCCAATAATACGCTTGCAGACAAAGATTATCGAATACGAATTGTTTCATCCGAAAAAAGCCGTTCGAGAAGAACTTCACGAAACAAAGAAAAATCTTAACTCATGATGAATTGTTGAACCTATTGCTGCTCGTATTAGAAGATCACATCAAAATAAAGGGTGATGTTTTTTTGTAAAAAGCGGCATTCATTTGTGTTAAACAAGGATTTGAATCGTTATATTGCTGGTAGCTTGACAGAGATACTCAGAAGCAAGTAAACAGAAATGCCTTGATGGCACGATCGTTATGATAGTTCAATCCATGCAGCAAGTTTTAGATCATAAAGGAGCTCTTTGTCAGGATGCAAAGATGCCTGATTTATCCGATAAGGAGCTGCTTCGTTTGTTTGATACGATGCTTCATGTTCGTGTTATGGACGAACGGATGCTTCGTTTACAACGGCAAGGACGATTAGGGTTTTACATGACATCTCTTGGAGAAGAAGCAACCCATTTAGCGGTTCAGCCTTTAACACAGGAGGATTGTCTGTTTCCTTCATACCGTGAAACCGGTGCTTTATTTTGGCGCGGATTGACTAATGAAGATTATATCAATCAACTTTATGGAAATCGAAAAGATCCAATCAAAGGACGACAGATGCCCGTGCATCATTCGTCAAAAGAGAAAAACATTGTTTCGATAAGTTCACCCGTAGGGACACAGATTCCTCAAGCCGTTGGTGCTGCTATGGCAGGTCGTAAGCAAGGTCGTGCTGCCATGGTTTTTTTTGGTGAAGGAACCTCATCTACGGGATCTTTTCATGTTGGCTGTAATTTTGCCGCTGTCATGAAGGCCCCTGTGGTTTTTATATGCCGTAATAATGGTTGGGCAATTTCCGTACCCAAACATAAGCAAACTGCATCAGAAACATTTGCTCAAAAAGCAATTGCCTATGGGATGCCAGGTATTTTAGTTGATGGTAACGATATCTTGGCCGTGGTTGCCGCAGCACAAGAAGCAGTCGCTCATGCCAAAGCAGGCAAAGGCCCAACATTAATAGAGCTTAAAACATATCGCATGGGAGGTCATTCAAGTTCAGATGATCCTTCAGTCTATCGAGATGAAGCGGAAGTAACTGAATGGGAATCAGCAGATCCCGTCAATCGATTTCATGCGTATCTAAAAAACAAAAAACTTTTAACAGATGATCAAGAAACCAAGATGCGTGATGCGCATGTTAAAAATATAACAGAAGCACAAAACATTGCAGACAAAGAGCCTCCACCTGAGGTTGAAACATTGTTTGACGATGTGTTTGAAGAAATGCCATGGCATCTTAAAGAACAACAAGCGTGGTTATTGCAACAAAAACGAACGAAATCGCCGCATGGTCATTGATCGTATCACCATGGAAGGATGAAAAAGCAACTATGCCTACAATGAATATAATTCAAGCTGTTAACGATGCATTGCATCTTGAGATGAAACGCAACGATAAGATCATTGTTCTTGGTGAAGATGTGGGGAAATTTGGTGGTGTATTTCGAGCAACGAGTGGTCTATCCGAAACCTTTGGTGACGATCGTGTTATTGATACCCCGCTTTCTGAAGAAGGTATTATTGGAACAGCAATTGGTATGGCTCTGTATGGATTAAGACCTGTTCCTGAAATTCAGTTTTCGGATTTTATTTTTCCAGCGTTTGACCAAATTGTGAATGAACTTGCAAAATTTCGCTATCGTTCTGGTGGTCAATACCCTTGTCCTGTCGTGATACGAACACCCTATGGTGGTGGTATTCGTGGTGGTCATTACCATTCACAATCACCTGAAGCTTTGTTTATTCATACCCCTGGCTTGAAAGTGATTACGCCTTCAAATCCTGTTGATGCTAAAGGTCTATTGTTAAGTGCTATGCGTCAAAACGATCCCGTGATTTTTCTTGAACCGAAACGTATTTACCGTGCATCAAAAGGAGATGTTTCGAAAGAAGATTATACAACACCGATTGGTAAAGCAGCGATTGTACAAGAAGGAACAGATTGTACATTAATTACTTATGGCGCAATGGTCTCTGTAGCATTGGAAGCCGCGCAACAAACAGATGTTTCCATTGAAGTGATTGATCTACGGACATTGCTTCCATTTGATATAGAAACGGTTATTGCTTCTGTAACAAAAACAAATCGTGCAATGGTGCTTCATGAAGCACCGAAAACCTGTGGATTTGGTGCAGAATTAATTGCTTCAATTCAAGAACGTGCGTTGGATCAATTACATGCACCTATTTTGCGTGTCTGTGGTTTTGATACACCGTTTCCGTATACGTTAGAATTTGAATATTTACCGAATGCAGATCGTGTTCTTTCTTGTGTTCATGAAATTATGGAGTGGTGAGTTATGTCTTTTTCGTTTCGTTTACCCGATATTGGTGAAGGTGTTGTAGAGGGCGAAGTTGTTGCTTGGAAAGTTTCCGAAGGGGACTTGATTGCACTTGATGAGCCGATGGTAGAAATTCAAACAGACAAAGCTTCTGTAGAAATACCATCACCACGACAAGGAACCATTGCTAAAATCATGTTTCAAGAGGGTGAAATTTGTCCTGTGGGTGATGTGTTGGTGGTCATTGATGTTGAAGGTGAAGAAACATCACAAGAGACGCAATCACAAGAAAGTACACCGCAGCAGAAAACACCTGCATCTCCCAAAACATCTAAATCATCAAATTCAAAAAGTCATGGTAAATCTTCTGTATTGGCACCACCTTCAGTGCGAAAATTAGCACGAGAAAAAGGTGTTGATTTGGAATCCATTGCGATCAAAGGAAAACGAATTTCTGCCGAGGATGTTCTTGAAGCCGCAAGAGCAACAACAGGTACTTCAAATTCGGAAAGTCAACGTGAAGAGCGTATTCCACTAAAAGGTGTCCGTGCAAAGATTGCTGAAAACATGAGTCAGTCAGTGTCAACAGCCGCACATTTTACTTATGTTGAAGAACTGGATGTTACAACATTAGTTGAGTTGCGTCAGCAAGCCAAAAAGAACATGGAAAATCTAACGTATTTACCATTCTTTATCAAAGCCGTTGTTGCGGGACTAAAAAAACATCCAGAACTTAATGCGACATTAGATGAACAATCTAAAGAGATTGTTCATAAATTTTATTATCATATTGGTATTGCGATACAAGGTACAAACGGATTGGTGGTGGTTGTGATTCGTGATGCTGATAAAAAATCGATTAAAGAATTGTCTCACGAGATTGTGAGATTGTCTGACGAAGTGCAAACAAATAAAATCAAACGCGATGATATGGTTGGATCAACCTTCACTATTTCTTCTTTGGGTCAACGTGGTGGTGTCTTGGCAACGCCGATTATTAATTTTCCTGAAGTTGGTATTTTAGGTGTTCACCAGCTCAAAGAAAAACCTGCTGTTTATCAAGGCGAGATTGTTCCACGTTGGTTGATGAATCTTTCATTATCGTTGGATCATCGTATTGTGGATGGTTGGAATGGCGCTGAGTTTATGAATACAGTCAAAACAGCACTTGAAGCACCTGATCCTATGTTTACGGATTTAATGTAGTGTACGCACTGGATCAGTATCTTGCTTGTGATGCGAAAGTAAAAGCAACCTCACTGTTTTCTCTTCTTTCCGAAGACGGAATATTGCAAGAGGGGTTTGATTTAGATCAAGAATCATTGCTCCGAATGTATCGTGGTATGCGTAGGCTTCGTATTCTTGATGAGCGCATGCTTATTCTGCAACGGCAAGGACGTATTGGATTTTACGGAGAAGCCCGTGGACAGGAAGCGGCAGTGATTGGAACAGCATCGGCGCTTTGTGAAAAAGATTGGATTGTTCCTGCACTGCGTGAAGCTGGTGTTGGATTATATTGTGGGATGCCACTGTCGATTTATATTAATCAAATCTTTGGTAATGCCGCGGATGTTTCAAAAGGGCGGCAAATGCCATGTCATCCTTGTGACAAAGATCACAATTATGTTGTGATGTCTTCATGTGTTGCAAATCAACTACCGCATGCTGTCGGTATTGCTTGGGCAATGAAACACAACAAGGACACTGATAGATTATGTGTAAGTTACATGGGTGATGGAGGAACGAGCGAAGGAAGTTTTCATATTGGACTAAATTTCGCACAGACAATGTCGGTTCCTGTATTGTTCATCTGTCAAAACAATGGATGGGCTATTTCAACACCTACAAACAAACAAACCATATCAGAGACCTATGCAATCAAAGGGTTGGCCTATGACATGGAATCGTTGCGTGTTGATGGTAATGATTTATTAGCAGTATCAACATTAACAAAATATGCCGCTGAAAAAATACGTAAAGATCAAAAACCTATTTTTATTGAAGCGGTCACTTATCGTGTGAGTGCTCATTCAAGTTCGGATGATCCATCACGATATCGAGATGAATCGGTAACGAAAGAATGGATCGAGAAAAGAGATCCTATTGATCGAATTCGAAAACTTTTGTTTGAAAAAAAATGGATGACAGAAGACGAAGATCAAAAAATAACACACCATTTTGAATCTGAAATTAATCAAGAGATCAAAAAAGCTGAAGCAATTGAATTGCCAGATAAAAAAACGCTAACGCAAGATGTTTTTGAAGAAGAACAATAAAGCTATGATAGTTAACTATCATGAAGGATAAAAAACGATGCAAGAAAAAAAAGTAGATGTCGCTGTTCTTGGAGCAGGTCCAGGGGGTTATGTTTCTGCAATTCGTTTGGGACAAAAAGGATTATCTACGATGATTGTAGATAAGGCTTTTATTGGTGGTACTTGTCTCAATACAGGATGCATTCCGTCAAAATCATTAATCCACGCAGCAAGTTTTGTTTCAGTTTCTACACATGCAAAATCGATAGGCATTACATTCGATACACCAACAATCGATATGAAATCGATACAAACATGGAAACAAGGTATCGTATCGCGGCTAACGAAAGGTGTTGAAGGATTATTAAAAGGCAATCACGTTGATGTTGTTAACGGTCATGCCTCGTTTATTTCAAGCGATACAGATCATCATGAATTACTGGTTGATGAGACCACCAAAATTATAGCGAAACATGTCGTGATTGCGACAGGCTCTACAGCAAGAACACTGCCCGAATTCCCTGTTGATCAAACAACGATTCTTGATTCTACTGGATTGTTAAATCTCGAAACAATTCCCCAAAGTTTAATCATTTTAGGTGGTGGTTATATTGGGCTTGAATTGGGCATCGTGTATGCCAAACTTGGTACAGCGGTCACGATTGTTGAAACAATGCCACGGCTTTTGTCAGCAATGGATCCTGATACTGTGGCTGTGGTTTCAAAAACATTACGACGGCTTGGTGTTGTTGTTCACTGCAACACCGTTGTCAAAAATCACACAAAACATTCAACATCTATTTCATTAGAGATACAAACAGATCAAAAAAACCAAACGATTGAAGCTGAAAAATTATTTGTTTCAATCGGACGAAAACCAAACACTGAAGGTCTTGGATTAGATAAGATTGATTTAAACACAGATGAACATGGCTTTATTCCTGTCAATGAAACACTGCAAACAAACAAACCAGGTATCTATGCGATTGGTGATGTTACATCTGGTCCCATGCTTGCACATCGTGCATCCAATCAAGGTGAAATTGTTGCTGATGTCATTTGTGGCGATACTTCCGCAATCGATCCACGTGTTATCCCTGCTGTTGTTTTTACCGATCCTGAAATTTCATCAGTCGGCATGACCGAATCTGAATTAAAAGAGGCGGGATGTTCTGTTCTTGTTGGAAAATTCCCTTTTGCAGCATCGGGTCGAGCAATGAGTGTCAATAATACAGACGGATTTGTTAAAGTGATTGCTGACAGTGAGACAAAAGCCATTCTTGGTGTTCATATTGTTGGTGCGCATGCTTCAGAAATGATTGCTGAAGCAGGACTTGTTATTGAAATGGGTGCAACATTAGAAGATATTGTTGGTACTGTTCATGCACATCCATCATTAAGTGAAGCGTTTGTAGAAGCAGCACATGTTGCTTTGGGTCAAGCCCTTCATATTATGGCAAAATAATACAACGGTTGTGCAATCTACATTGTCTCATACAACCATTGTTTCTGATTTAGGTCGGTTAGATTACAAGACAACATGGAAAAAACAACTCGAGTTGTTGTCAGACTGTCAAAAAACGAAACAAGAATATTTACTGATGGTGGAACATCCACCTGTCATTACGTTAGGGAGACGACGAGATAGTATCTCCAATGTTCTTAATGACGATAATATTGATGTCGTTTCTGTAGAACGAGGTGGTGATGTTACCTATCACGGGTTTGGGCAATTAGTTGTTTATCCAATTTTGTATTTGCGAGAAGATGAACGTGACTTACATCGATATATGCGAAATTTAGAGCAAGCCATTATTGATGTGTTGATGTATTATGACATCAAAGGGGATCGTATTTCTGGACAAACAGGTGTTTGGGTTGAAGACAGAAAAATTGCGTCAATCGGTATTGCATGTCGTCGATGGGTGACCTTTCATGGATTAGCCTTGAATGTTACGACAGATTTAAAATCCTTTCTAAAAATCAATCCCTGTGGTTTTGATGCATCAGTCATGACCAGTATGAGTAACGAAAGCTCTCAAGATCAAATCGATATAGAACGCATTAAACCTCAAATGCTTCAAACATTGGGTCATGTGTTGAAACGTAAATTTATATGATCACATGCGGATAATCGTGAAAAATGACGACTGATTTAATGTCAGGGCGTTTTATGAAACACGACGAATCGATGCACCCAAGGCCGCAAGTTTTTTCTCAAAGCGTTCATAGCCACGATCGATATGATAGACACGTTGTACATGCGTTGGTTGTTGTGCGATTAACCCAGCAAGAATCATTGAAGCACCGGCACGTAAATCTGTTGCCATAACGGTTGTGCCTGATAAAGGTGTTTTGCCACTGATTACGGCAGTGCTTCCCTGTACGGAAATGGATGCGCCCATGCGATTTAATTCTGCAACATGCATAAACCGATTCTCAAAAATATGTTCATTAATCGTACTTTGACCATGAGTTTGTGTCGCAAGAACCATAAACTGTGCTTGCATATCAGTAGGAAAGCCTGGATAGGGATGCGTTGTTATCGAAAACGGTGAAAAATTCCCATCACTCTGAACACGAAATGTTTTGTGATTATTCTCTTTGCTGGCTGTTATCTTGACACCTGCGGAACGCAGTTTTGCCGTGATGACTTCAAGATGTTTGGGGTTAATATCATGAAGCGTAACATCACCGCCTGTAACAGCAGCCGCGATCATAAATGTTCCGGCTTCAATACGATCAGGGATAATGCTATGGGATACTGCGGAAAGATTATTGTTTCCTTCAATACGAAGATGTGATGTTCCGACACCTTGAATAGAAGCACCCATTTTAATCAGGACTTCTGCAAGTTCTTCGACTTCAGGTTCACAAGCAGCATTTTCAATCCATGTTGTTCCTTCAGTACAGACAGCTGCCATTAATATATTTTCTGTTCCTGTTACAGAAGGAAGATCAAAAACAATGCGGGCACCTTGAAGTTGTTTTGCAGAGGCATCAACATAACCATGATCAAGCGATACGGTTGCTCCCATAGCCGTTAAGGCTTCGAGATGTTGATCAATAGGACGAGAACCAATAGAACAGCCTCCTGGCAATGAAACCCGTGCATGTCCTCGTCGTGCAACAAGAGGGCCTAAAACCAAAATACTCGCACGCATAGTTTTGACCAGATCATAGGGTGCAATTGATATGTTATTCCATGTTTCTGGAGAATGTATTGTAATTTTTTTATCGCAACGATCGATCTGACAACCAAGTTGTTCCAATAGTTGGCACATTGTAGCGACGTCTTTGAGATCAGGCATATTATCAAAGACAAAGGTCCCAGAAGCCAACAATGTAGCGGCTAACAATGGCAACGATGAATTTTTTGAACCGCTAATAAAGACATCTCCGTTTAGTGGTTTTCCTCCCTCGACAATAATGCTATCCATAGAACAAGATCTTTCGAAACGTAAACTGATTTATGACTTCTCGTTTTTCTAAAATATTACAACAATATTCCGATTGGGTTGTTGCTGTACTCGTTATTTTCATTGTTGGAATAATGATTGTTCCTTTGCCTACGGCTTTGGTTGATTTGTTGTTGTCATTCAATATGGCGTTGGCGGTACTTTTATTGATGGTATCTCTCTATGTTGGTAATGCGATGCAAATTGCTTCGTTTCCTTCTATTTTACTCATTACCACATTGTTTCGATTAGGTCTTAATGTTTCTACCACAAGATTAATCTTACGCGATGCTGATGCCGGTGAAATTGTTTTAGCATTTGGTAATTTTGTCGCAGCAGGCAACATTGTTGTTGGCGTGGTTGTTTTTGCGATTTTAACGTTAATTCAATTTATCGTTATTGCCAAAGGATCTGAGCGTGTGGCGGAAGTTGCGGCACGTTTTTCATTAGATGCCTTACCAGGCAAGCAAATGGCCATTGATGCCGATGTTCGGTCAGGGTATCTCGATCAAGAAACTGCACGACAGCAACGGACGGTCTTAGAACAAGAATCAAAATTGTATGGATCCATGGATGGTGCCATGAAGTTTGTCAAAGGCGATGCCATTGCTGGAATATTAATTACAATCATTAATATTATAGGAGGCCTGACGATTGGCATGGTCTCTCAAGGCATGGATTTAACAGAAGCCAGTCGTCTTTATACCGTGTTAACTATTGGCGATGGCTTGGTCTCTCAAATTCCTGCACTCTTAATTTCATTGGCGGCAGGCCTTGTCGTGACACGAGTTTCTATAGGGGAGGAACATGTCGGTCACGATATTGTCACGCAATTATTTGTTCACCCTAAAGCGATGATTGCAACAACGGTATTTTTGTTGGTATTAGCATTTGTTCCAGGACTTCCATTAGTTCCCTTTTTGGTTCTTGGATTAGGTGCATGTTTCTTATCCTTTAAGTTAGTTAAACAACAAAACCAAATACAACAAGACAATGTGGACACAAAAGCATCGTCAGTAGGCATTCCACCTATTGTTATAGAATTTGATACGACGCTTCAACAAGCATTTCATGCCCATGAAAAAACAGATGTGTTTTTCCGTGAAACACTCAATCAGATTAGAGAGAATCTTTATCAAACGTGTGGAATCAATGTTCCTTCGATGTATGTCCGTCCCCTTGATCATACTGAATTCTTTTCAAATGACGATTCATTAGCAGAAGGTAAGTTTGTTCTTTATTTCTTTGAACAAATTGTGATGGTCGGCAGTCTTTCAACAACACAGTGTTTGGTTAATGTCTCTGCAAAAACACTTGTATCCAAAGGTGTTGATGCCACTCAAGCAATTCATCCTGTTTTGGGTAATGAAATAAGTTCTATAAATACTAATCAGAGAGTTCAATGTGAGCGGTTAGGGTTTCTAGTCTATTCTCCTTTAGATGTCTTTGTCATGATATTGGGAGATAAAATAAAAACACATGCTTCAGAATTTGTTGGTATTGAAGAAACTAAACAATTAATTGGACAGTTGGAGCAAACACATCCGACATTGGTGAATGAAGTTGTGCCTCAGTTGGTTTCACTATCTTTGTTATCTGATATTTTACGTAAGCTGGTTCAAGAAGATGTTTCAATTCGTGATCTTCGCTTAATTATTCAGGCATTAGCCGATGCCATTTCAGATAAAGATCAAAAGAAAGATCCAGTTGTATTAACAGAGCAGATTCGGATTGCATTGCGTCGTCAAATTACATTGAAGTATGCCATCAATGGCATTTTAGATGTCTGGATGTTAGATCCATTACTCGAAGACACAATACGTGAATCCTTGCACAAAACTGAAAAAGGTGTGTTTTTGGCACTCGATCCTCAAATGTCACAAGATATTCTGAAAGCCTTTCGACAGGCCTTGGAACAACATGCCTCGGCAGTGATTGTAACGTCCTTGGACATTCGTCATTATGTTCGACGGTTAATTGAAATTGAACTTCCTTTAATAGCCGTTCTTTCTTTTTCAGAGCTTCTCCCTGATATTCAATTAAATCCTCAAGGGAAAATTTCTGTTGATTAACCTTCTACAATAGCTGTGATGATGTGACGGTTGGATTTTAGCCAATCAACATAATAGTCTGTCTCTTGTTGTTTTTGTAATTCATTGCGTTCAATCAAGTCTTCCACTGCTTCTTTGATTAATCCAATTTTTTTAGAAGGAGGAAGATTAAACTCTTTCATAATGCTTGCGCCGAATCCTTTGGGCAATAATGCAGGTTGTTCATCCTGTTCTTTTAAAGATTTAATTCGTTGTTCTAGATCATGAATACCTTGTAACAATGTTTGCCGTTTTCCTGGTATTTTAGATGTAATATCGGCACGGGATAGGTTGAGCAAATCTTTACAGTAAGGTTCCATATCTTTCGCAAAACGTCGAACAGCAGAGTCTGTCCATGCACGACTGTACTGTGCACATCTTAAATGTTCTGCAATGAGAAAACGTATCTTTGTTTTTTCTTGTGGTTCAAAAGGAAGTCGTTTTGAAATTTTATCAAACATTTTAGCACCGACTAATGCATGTCCACGAAAATGTACGGAACCATTAGGCATAAATGTTCTTGTAGGTACTTTCCCAATATCATGAAGCAGTGCAGCCCATCGCATTGTTACATCGGGAACGGTTTGTTTGACGACCAATACAGTATGTTCCCAAACATCTTTATGTTTACGCTGACCTTCTTGACGTAAAGCAACGGTTGCTTCTAATTCAGGCAGAAGATATTTGATAACTCCAATACGTTGGAGCCATTGTAATGCTTGATCAACATGTTTTCCAGGAAGACATTGTTCAAAACTTGTTTTACAAGCTTGTGGTGCAATCTCTTTAATTACATCTATTTCTTCACAACAGGATTGAGTTAAATTGAGTCCAGGCCATGCACCTGTCTGAGAAATGTTTTGTGCAATATGAAAAATAAACAACGGATCATTTTGAACACAGGATCGTGTGTTGTTTGCGAGATGTAAATCATCGGCAGCGTAAAGCAAATCTTGAACGCTGTTCATAAAAGACTCTTTACTCGTTAGGTAGGCGCAAGGTCAAGAGGCTCTGATCATTGAGAGAGGCTTGAGCTAGGATATTTGTTTCGAGTTTGTCCAATATCTTGATAAGATCATGATCAAAAACAGATGCAAGTGTTTGACGAGATACACGATAAACACTGGGTGCATCGGCATCATAAGCACAGGAATAATCAAGATAATCATCGGACATCACAATAGATTGATCGGTGTATGTAATCGGAAATAATCGGCAAATATTAGGTTTAATGCCCTCCATGTTCCAATTTCCTTCTATGGCGGCACGATGAATCGCACAACCCCGTTGTGAATGTTGCAAAAACACACATCCGGCCTCATCAGATGTTGTTTGTGTCCGAACATGTGCCCCTGTTGGAAAATCTTTGTCAACAATCACGTCATCGGTAAACCAAGGCAAGTCACGGACTGATTCATTGAGAATACTGCGTAGCTGTTTTGAATGAGATAAAATAGCGTCACGTTCTGCAATATCCACATCTGCACCATATTGACAACATGCATCCAATTTAATCGTGTTGTTTTTATGTTTCAATGAACAGGTATGTGTCATGCAATCGGCAACAAGACGACAAACAAAAATAGTGGGATCAACCCAATTAAATCGTGCATGTGAGATAGCAACAGGCGTTGTTTGCATAATATTATTTATGATTGATTTCAACCAATTCAACCAAAGTGCCACCCATGGCTTTAGGGTGAAGAAACCCGACAAGATGGTTGCCTGCCCCAGGGCGTGGTTCTTGATCAATGATGGGAACGTTATATTTATCAAGGAGTGTCCATGCTTGTTTAATATCTGTGACCGCAAAGGCAATATGATGCAGTCCATTGCCGCGCTTGTTGACAAAGTCAACCAGTCCTTTGTTATCAGGTAATGGACAAATCAATTCGATGTTGGTTTGATTATTAAATCGAAAAAATCCTACGTCGGTTTGTTGTTCAGAGACGGTTTCTTTATCCGTTAAATCTATCCCGAGTAGATGACTCCATGCTTGAGAACATTGATCCATCGATGTTGTTGCAATGGCAATATGATCAATGCCAGTAATGAGATGTCCTAAGAGTGGATGCGAAATTTTTGAAAAATCAAACATGAGAACTAAGAAAGTCCTTCTAAGGTAATGGCAATACCCTGTCCCACACCAATACACATCGCAGCGAGTCCAAATGATTTTTTTGTGCGATGGAGTTGATGCATTAACGTTAATGTAATGCGTGCGCCAGAGGCCCCTAACGGATGACCTAATGCAATGGCGCCACCAAGAGGATTGACAATGGCTGGATCCAAATTTAATTGATCAATACAAGGAATGGCTTGTGCAGCAAAGGCTTCATTGATTTCAGCGATATCAACATCACTGGCACGCTTTCCAGCTTGTGCTAATGCTTTTTTTCCTGCTGGAATTGGGCCTAGTCCCATTAAGGATGGTTCGACACCACAGACGGCTGCACTCACATAGCGTGCTTTAGGTGTCAATGTATATTTTTTAAGTGCAGATTCACTCGCAAGTAATACTGCACAAGCACCATCATTTAATCCCGAAGAATTTCCCGCAGTCACCGTGCCGTTTTCAATAAATACAGGGTGAAGTCGTGTTAAGTCTTCTTGTGTGAGCGATGGGCGTGGATGTTGATCTTCTTGAAACACGATGGATTGTTTTTTTTGTTTGATTGTTAAGGCAATAATTTCTTCTTGATGTGCTGCTTTGCCTTTCATTGCTTTTTGTTGAGAGTTCAATGCAAATGCATCTTGTTGCTCTCGTGAAACATTGCATTGTTGAGCAACACGTTCTGCTGTTTCTCCCATGGGTAATGTTCCAAATTGTTTTTTCATTTTTGGATTGATAAAACGCCATCCCAATGTTGTGTCATAAGCCGTGAGGTGTTTTTTCATAAAAGGGGTATCTGCTTTAGGCAAGACCCATGGTGCACGTGACATTTGTTCAACACCGCCGGCAATAACAAGATCTGCTGCGCCTGTTTGGATCATACGTGCAGCATCAATAATGGCTTGCATCCCAGAGCCACACAAACGATTGACTGTAACACCTGGAACACTGACATCGAGTTGCGCCAATAATGCAGCTTGTCGTGCAATGTTTCGATTGTCTTCACCGGCTTGGTTGGCACAACCGATAATCACATCAGCGGGGGCATCGGGTGCAATTTTTGTACGAGTGACTAAAGCAGATAACACATGACTGAGTAAATCATCGGCACGAACAGAAGATAGGGCACCACCATGTGTTCCAAATGGGCTGCGAATCCCATCAACTAAATATACCGGAGTATGACTCATGATGTTTGTTTATTTTGTTCGTGTGTCCCACAATGAATCAAAACGATAAATGCCAGTATTATGTCCATCTGAAAAGGTTATACGAACACCATAGTTTCCGATAAGTTCCATATCAGTCACGCGAATATCTTCTGGGATAGAGTCTGGCTCAATGAGCTTCTGACCTGATACCTCATGAACACAAAACGCACAATTACAGAGAAGACGCAGATCACGAGGTGTTCTATTGTCGGGTTTGTTGTCTTCCCAAATGATGGAGACTTCTGCACGATTTAGTGCCAATATTTTCACAGGTGTATTCATGCGCTGACTATACAGGATGTTGGGTATACTTTGTTGGATTAGGGATCCCTGAAGATTCAAAGCCTTTTTTACGTAAAATACAGGCATCACAAAGACCGCATGCTCCATCTTGTTGCGGATCATAGCAGGAATGGGTGAGACCATAATCAATGCCAAGAGCGGCACCTTTTTGTATAATTTGGGCTTTAGTCCAATGAATCAGCGGTGCATGAATCACGAAAGGTGCACGTTTATTAGCCGCCACTGATGTTGCTTGGTTTGCTGTTTGAATAAAGGTGTTCAAAAAATCTTGGCTACAATCAGGGTATCCACTGGCATCTAATGTGTTAATGCCTATAAAAATAGCATCTGCATGAAGTGTTTCTGCCCAAGATACGGCAAGACTTAAAAAGATTAAATTTCGTGCAGGGACATAGGTGGCTGGAATATCACCCTGTCGATGAATTTCTTCTTCAGGACGGGATTTGGGAACAGCGATCGAATCTTTAGTTAATGCAGAATCTGCAATGGTATCCAATACTAATGGAAAAATATGATGCTTTGTGACCTGATATGTCGTGGCAATTGTGGATGCCGCCTGAATTTCATGTTGATGGCGCTGACCATAGTCAATGGTCAGGGCATAGCAAGAAAAGCCTTGTTCTTGAGCGATTGCCAAGGTTGTGGTGGAATCAAGACCGCCAGATAAAAGAACAACTGCTTTGGGATTGGACATGATAGAGGTTTGTACCACGATGTTATTTGATCGTGCATAGACCCATGTGTCAAAAAAACAGTCCATGTATAAAGATTTGATCTTATTGTAGAGCAGTATAGACTGCAAACCATCATGAGAGCATCGATGATGATAGCAATGATAAGCCTTGCAAGTGTTATATCTTGTACGCCTGAGATTGGTTCATCTTGTGTGTTGGCTAGTGATTGCTCTACGACCAATGATAGGATTTGTGATCTAACGCAAAGCGGTGGCTATTGCACCGTTATTGGATGTGACGCTGATTCTTGTCCAGAAGGATCTGTTTGTGTGCAATTCTTTCCACATGAAAACCAAAGCCGTATATGCAACCCTGATACCGAAGATGACACAACTGATGATTGTAATCGATCAGAGACCTGTTCATTAAACGGGTATTGTGTTTTTCGATCATCAGAGATTCGCTATTGTATGGCGACATGTGACAGCGAAGATATGTGTCGTTCCAATTATGAATGTCGCGATCGTGACTTGATGCGCGAGCATGGTGGTCAAGTGTTGTCGTCTGATTCCAATCAAGACCCGCAAGCGTTCTGCGCAGAAAAACCAGATAACCAGTAACGTAACTTCTATGGCAGGGTTTCTGTTACAACGTGTTGCATCGGGGATGACAGCGATGTTAGGCGTTTCCGTTTTAGTTTTTATTTCGCTGCATGCTGTTCCTGGCGATCCTGTTGATCATCTGACGGGCGGAGAAGCAACACCTGAACAGCGTGAAGCCATGCGAGAATGTATGAATCTCGATAAATCGATGTGGGTACAATGGAGTATTTTTGTTGAAAATATTTTTGATGGAAGTTTAGGGTATCAATGCCCTGATCCAGAAAGTAAACCCACTGTTTCTGATCGGATTGCCTATGTTTTCCCTTACACGGCCGAGCTTGCATTGGGCGGTATTTTGCTTGCGATTTTGTTTGCATTACCTTTAGGCATCATCGCAGGATTGTATGCAGGAAGTTGGATAGATACATTAACAGCGTTGGTCGCCTTGGCAGGGCTTTCGGTTCATACCTCGTTTATGGGCTTGGTGTGTTTGATGATTTTTTATGTGGATTTGCAATGGTTACCAGGTCCTTCGTTTCCTGATGCTGAGTTTGCGTTAGTGTTGCCAGCCTTTGTGATTGGAACACATTTAATGGCAATGATTGCGCGGATGACGCGTACATCTTTGATGAATGTTCTTTCTGAAGATTACATTCGAACAGCACGATCCAAAGGGCTTTCTGGTTTTGCGGTGACCATCAAACATGGTCTT
>JABAAV010000040.1 GCA_014238595.1 Myxococcales bacterium
TCAATGGCTTCTTGTTCTGTTTCAACACGCATAATAGGTAATACAGGGCCAAAACTTTCTTGATGCATGATACGCATATCATCGGTGACATTAATAAGTACTGTTGGTGATAGAAAATTATGTTCTTTGAGATGATCAGGTCGCTCACCTCCAATTAAGACTTTAGCTCCATCGGCAACAGCATCTTTGATTTGACCTTCAACAAAATCAAGTTGTCGTTCCATGGTCATAGCTCCAACATCAACATTATCCAATGGATTACCTTGGCGTAGTTTAGATGTCTTTTCTACAATAGCGTCTACGAGTTGATCATAAACATTACGTACCGCATAGACACGCTCTACAGATGCACAAATTTGCCCTGAATTCGCAAAAGCTCCGAATACAATAGCATTCACTGTCCGTTCAATATTGGCATCTTCACAAACAATTAAAGGATCTTTACCGCCTAATTCTAAGGAAACTTCGATCAAATTGTGACCTGCCTGTGCTGCTACTTTTCGTCCTGTTTCAGCCGATCCCGTAAAAGAGACAAAATTTACATCCATGTCAATCATGGCAGAAGCGACATCCCCTTCACCGATAATCACTTGAAACAAACCTTTGGGAAGGCCGGCTTGTTCTAAAAGCTCTTTTGTTTTTAACAAGACCAGAGGTGTTAATTCAGAGGGTTTGATGACAACAGAGTTTCCTGCCAGTAATGCCATGATTGCTTCACCCATGGGAATTGTAAAAGGAAAATTCCAAGGACTTATCACTAGCACCACACCGCGAGGTTTATAATGTACGTAACTATAACGGTGTTTCAAAAGATGAAGTGGAATAGCTTTAGGTGCAAGAATTTGTTCAGCACGATTGGCGAAATAACCTATTAAATCACAGACAGGAATGATTTCCATTCCCAAAGATTCTTGCAATGTTTTTCCGTTTTCTTTGGTGAGCAGTGTTGCAAAACTCTCTGCTTGATCAATGAGAATATCTCGAAAATTTAAAAGAATTTCTGCGCGCTCTTTAAAAGAAACATGTTTCCATTCTTGTTGTGCTTTTCTAGAGAGATTGACAGCGTCTTGTGCTTCTTGTTTGCTTGTGACATCGACAGTGTCAAGAAGTTCACCCGTTGCAGGGTTATAAATTGGAATAGATGTTGAGTGATTCATAATTGTCCTTAATAAGAGACTTAGGTAATAGGATGAAACTGATGAACGGTTAATCTATCATCGACCTTAAAGGTATTCCATTCTACGGTTTGACCGATAGATAGCTGTTCAATAGGCGCATCGATTTTAGTGAGTATCATACCAATATCGGGCAATGACACCAATCCGATGACATCGGGTGCATTAAACCTCAATGCTCGAGATTGTTGAGTGAATGCATACAAGGTTCCTTGTTTTGGCAGATCTATCCATTGAATATCTGTGCTCCCACATTGAGGGCAAAACATGCGTGGCGGGAAAGGGATGTGATTGCATTGTTGACATTGCGTGCTTTGAAAACGTCCTTCTTTCAATGCATTATAATAGTGTTTCGTTGCACCATCAGAATTAAATTTAATAGCACGAACAGTTGAAGAATCAATGATAGCTTTCATGCGTTATCTCTTTCCCAAATACTGATGGCACTTCCGTTGAGCATTCCATGCTCGGCATGCAGAAGTCCAAGTTTGGCGTTTGGAACCTGTCGTGTCTCAGCTTCACCACGGAGCTGTTTGAAAATCTCATAAGCCTCTAACATCGGTGTGGCACAAGCTGGATGTCCTAATGAAAGACGTCCACCACTAGGATCGATAACAATATCTCCTCCGTAAGTTGTTTTGCCTTCTTTAAATGCAACACCCGATTTACCTCGTGGGAAAAATCCAATTTCTTCGCACAACATGAGCTCAGTTGCACTAAACACGCCATAAACTTCGGCAACATCTATATCTTGACGGGTTACATTGGCTTGTTCGAATGCTTGATTAGCCGAAGCTTCTACGGCTGGATAGCGAGAAATATTATCTGATGAATTACAAAATGCAGAAGGGTGATGAGATTGTCCCCAGCCACGAAGCCAAACAGGTGTTGTATTGAGTGATGATGCCACTCGTTCATTGGCAATAACGACAGCACCTGCACCTGTAACAAATTGACTACAATCGGATAAACGCAATGGTGGAATAAAATCCGTGGCTTCATTCATATCTTCAATTGTTAATGCTTTGTTATGAAACATTGCGGCAGGATTTTTATTGGCATGTTCACGAAGTCGAATGGCTGCCCAAGCTAGATCTTCTTTGGTTGCTCCAGCTTCATGCATATAACGTTGTGCTGCCATAGCATAATAAGGAATAGGTGGTCCCAAGCCATAAGCCCCATCATAGGAACTGTACACTGCGACAGTGCCGTGAATAGAGCGATCCATAAAGGCTTCTATTGTTTCTCCTGGTGCTGGCATTTCTTTGAGTCTTTGATCAACACCCAATGCTACAGCGACATCACATTGGCCCAATGCAACTTCCATGATAGCCCATCGAAGCGCTAACGCTGCGCTGCATCCTCCGTTTTCAGTACATGCCAATGATTTTAATGAAATTCCTAAATGTTCGCCAAGTCGCGAAACAAACATGGCGGTATTATGATAGGCAAGACTAGGTGGTGTGATGCTAAGGCCGTCTACTGAATGTCTATCAATTCCTGCATCGACGATTGCATCTTCAATGGTTCTGCGTGCAAGATCAAAAATAGGTTCTTCAATATATTTAGTGATTGGACTCATTGCCGCACCAATCATTGCGATTTTATGATTTTTCATTGTTGATATTTTTTCATGAATTATAAGGAGACAATGGAAGCTCTTGTTACAGAACTTTGTTTGTTTTTATTGTGAGGATCTGATTCTTCAAAGGCTTGATTAATATCTTCTAAGCGATATTCATGAGATTGAAGTTCTTTGAAAGGATACTTCGATTCATTTTGAGCTAGAAAATCAATGGCCTTCTTCAATGAAGAAGGTGGATACAGGGAAACACCATAGATGGTTTTGTTTTGCGTTGATAACATGGATGGATCAAACGGATGATCATGTCCTGGACTGACACAACCTACTTCTAAATAACGCCCTCCACGACAAAGCATTTGAATGCCTTCAGTGACAGCAGCAGGAACCCCTGCAACTTCTATGACGACATCGGCTCCCCATTGATTCGTTTGTTTGAGAACTTCATTGATTCGTTGTTTTGGATCAGGGTAATCCATGATGTTGATGCAATGATCTGCACCAAATCGTTTTGCCATTTCTAATCGTTCTGAAATAGCATCGATGATGATAATTTTACTCGCACCAGATTCTTTAGCAACAGCACAGGCAAACAATCCTAACCCACCTGCACCTTGAATGACTAATGTCTCTTGAAAAGAAAAATTGACAACATGGAGTGAGTGAATGATCTGACTCAATGCACAATTTGCTCCTGCAGCAGAAACATCACTGACAATATCAGGAAGTTTGAAAACATGTTGAATTGATTTTACATAATAATATTCAGAAAATCCTCCAATAAAGTGCGGCGGCATATCTGCTGGTCGAAGGACTGAAGAGATGGCCATCATACACATGTGTGTGTTGCCCTGATAGCAGGCTTTACAATTTCCACAATGGACATAGTAAGTGAAAACAACACGGTCACCTTCTTTGATCGGTTGACCTAAAGAATCTCGAGTTGCATCTTTGCCTTGTTTTGCAATTTGACCAACCATCTCATGCCCTAAGATCATGTTGTAGATTGTGCCTAAATTTTTTAAATCACCATCACCACGCCATAAATGAATATCAGAACCACAGATGTTCGTTCGGGCAACACGTACGACCAGATCATGATCGGCAGGTTCAGGGATAGGATATTCTCTAATCTCAAACGGTTTGTTTGCGCCAACGAATACAGCAGCTTTTCCTGTTTTATTCATAATATTTTCTCTTTTGTTGTTAAATGTGTTGAATAAAAATTATAAAGAAGTGTGTTGATTTTTTCTGGACATTCAAGAGGTGTCATATGCCCTGCTTGTGGAAGTGTCACTAATGTGGCGTTGGGGATTGTTTCTGCAATATAGCGTGGATGTTCCGATGGAATGGCCACATCGTTTTCTGAAGTAACGACTAAGACGGGTAAATGTAGTGTTTTTAGATCATTGCGAATGCTTTTACGTGCAAGCAATGCTTTGGTTATCCAATAGAGATTTGAATGTTGTTGTGTTAATTGTTTTTCATAAGATTTTATTGTCTCAGGGTTGTTCTTTCGAAAACCAGAAGAAAACATCAAACCTGTTAACATTTTAGACATCACATTGTTTTGAGATTCTATCGCAGTCATAGATTTGTTATTATCATTAGCATGATTATGTGACATTTCGTTGTACTGTTCATATGTTTTTCGTCGTTGAGGATCTTCGGCTTCAGCTGAAGTGTTTAGGAGTGCCATAGCTTTGATCCGATCAGGATGACGTAATGCAAGACGCATTCCTATCATCCCACCAATGGATAATCCTGCATAGGCTATTTTTTCAAGAGAGAGGTAATTCATCAAGACAATTAAATCATCAGCAACATCTTCTAATGAGTATGTTTTATTGGGTGATGATGACTTCCCATGCCCATAAAAATCGATTGTGATAATGCGAAAATGCTTAGACAATGTTTTGATTTGTTCATTCCATATCGTTCCATCGAACGAAAGGCTATGTCCGAATAAAATAACAGGGAAAGATCCTCCTGTATCTCGAAAAAATAGTCTTTTTTGTTCATCTATATTAATATAATCTTCAGTCATTGATTGATGATTAACGTGACGGAAACCCTAAAAGTCGTCTTGCAAGAACAATGCGTTGAATCTCTCCTGTACCTTCAAAGATATCGAATATTTTTTCATCACGAAAACATTTTTCAATGATCATGTCCTGACGAACACCTGCAAGACTTGCAATGTCCATAGCGACTTGAGTTGCAAACATACCGGCACGTGGTGCGAAAATCTTAGACATAGAAGCTTCCTTAGTATTGTTTTCGCCATGGTCTAATTTCCATGCTGCTTCCCAACATAACAAACGTGCGGCATCAAGTTGCCGACGTGCTTCTGCGAGACGTTGAAGCATCAATATCTCTTTGGATGAATGAGGAGTTTTACCAAAAGCTTCTTTTGCAATATCTCGTGCACGTTCCCATGCACAACGTCCAATGCCTACTGACATTGCTGCAACAAGAGGTCGTGTTTGATCAAACGTTGCCATGGCCGCTTTAAATCCTTGGTTTTTATCACTCTTTTTTTCTTGACCGAGAAGATTAGCGACAGGAACACGACAATCTTCCAATGAGAGTCCTGCCGTTTCTGACGATGTAAGTCCCATTTTCTTTTCAATGCGACTTACACTAAATCCAGGTGTTCCTTTTTCAACAACAAAAGGTCGATGACCTGAACGTCCTGCTTCAAGATCAATGGATGCGAAAATGACAACCCATGATGCACGTGCACCATTGGTGATGTACATTTTTTCGCCATTCAATATATAATGTTCGCCATCACGGACAGCAGTGCATCGAATGCGTGCCACATCACTACCGGCACCAGGTTCTGTTGTGGCGTAAGCTCCCCATGCAGGTTTGCTTTTATCTTTAAAAGGAGCGTAAAGAAAACGTTCTTTTTGTTCTGGCGTTCCTAAAAGACTCACAGGTGGTCCACCAAGCCCAGGTCCAGGGAGCGACATTGCAGCGCCTTGATCCCAAAATGCTAATTCTTCAGCGGCTAAAACAGACATGCGTGAAGTACGTCTAGGGCCTTTAGGTTTATCGGATGGTTGTTTTTTGTTTCTACTTCCTCCGAGATTAGAAAAACTCCATCCCAATTTATTAAAATCCATAAATAGCTTATGATCAACGGGCAACGGTTCTCCAGAACGTTCTGCATCAAGACCTGCTGGACGTAAATAATTTTTTCCGAAAGAACGAAGAAGGTTTAATATGTTTTTAAATCCTGTATCGAGTTTGGTTTCCATTATGCAACCTCCATAGCATCGTTCATTGTTAATATATCGCTGATAACAGCGTCTTCTGCTTCAAAGATACCGCCATACAGTGCTGCAATAGCACGAATGTCTCGCATTCTTTTTTCTACGGGATGTTCATGAATATACCCATGACCTCCTAGTGCTTGAACACCACAATCTGCTGCATCAGAAGCTACTTTGTTTGCAAAACAATAAGCATTAGCAATGGCTGCTTTGTCTGTCATTGTCAATGCTGCCATCGTAAGGAGCTTGTCGGCAGCATTGATCGACGTCACTGTATTCATTAGTGCGAAAGCTAATCCTTGATGGTGTGCAATGGGTTTACCGAACGCAACACGTTCTTGAGTGTATTGGGCGGCATAGTTATAAGAATCGCGTGCAGCTCCGATCATAATTGAAGCGGCAAAAAGGCGAGATTCATTTAAAAGAAGTTGTGCATCTTGAGCATTGCCACAAGGTTCATAGAATGTGTCTTTGAATATTATTTCTACGGCACCACTTGCACGTAATCCACAATTGATCCCCTTGATTTCTTTGATGTTAGGTTTGTTGATCAAGGCAATGTGTTCGTTACGAATGAGTGCAATCCAATTGGGTTCTGGACAGGGAAGCCAAGGAATGATTCCTGATACTGTGTTGTCTGAAAACGTTAAATTGTTATCGGCAAATGCCACTGCACCTTGCGATTGATTGGCAAGAATTTTCTTGCCTTGTGGTGTTGTTGTAAGCCATCGTGCCGCAGGTCCCCATGGTGATAATGCAAAAGGGGCGGTTGGATCAGACTCTGCAAGAATTTTTAACATGGTCATTTCAACCGTAAAAGGTAGATCCATACCTCCATCAGATTCGGGTAAACTCATACGATCAAATCCTAATCGGAGGTATTCTTTACGGGTTTGTTCTGAAAAACTGCGTAGTTTTTCATGCTCTCGTTCTTTTTTGCGTAGATGATCATCAGCAAATTTTTTAGCTGTTTCACCAATCATTCTTTCTTCTTCAGAAATTCCAAACTCAATCATGTGGGATATACTCCTTTAAATCTTCAAAAATGGGACGCTAAAGCCATGGATATACATCTTGTCATTCTTCTCTTTATGCTGTCTTGACATGTAGACTATCTATCGATACTTTGCCAAGCGATAATTGCCTATATCTAACATCAATGAAACCATAATTATTTCAATTGACTGGTAAGGCAACCAGTCGGAATGTATATAACCCATATGATCCGCTTTGGTCTTCTCCATTTATTTGAATCTGTTCAGGGAAAAACAGAAAAACAGTTTTTTGATGAAAATGTTGAGATGATTGAGCATGCCGATCATATTGGATTGGATGCCGCTTGGCTTGCTGAACATCATTTTACAGATTATGGCGTTATGCCTTCTACACAGGTTCTTGGTTCATTTATTGCGGCACGAACGAAAAAGATTCGCATTGGATCATCTGTTGTTGTGCTTCCATTTCATAATCCCATTCGTGTGGCTGAAGAATTTGCGTTTTTAGATCAAGTATCAGAAGGGCGATTGGATTTTGGTGTTGGTCGTGGATATCAACCTGCAGAATTTGCAGGATATGGTATTCCTTTTGATGAATCCCGTGATCGATTCGATGAATCTTTTGAGATTATTCGTCAAGCATGGACGTTAGAAGAGGTGAATTTTAAAGGTAAATATTATCAATTTGAAGGTGTTCGTAGTCGTCCAAGACCTTATCAAAATCCTCATCCACCATTTTTTGGTGCATCATTTAATCCTGATACAATTAAGTATCAAGCAATGAAAGATATGAATCTTTTATTTACACCAATCACAACAGGTTCAGACAAGATCAAAGAATATCGAGAAATTCTCAGCAAAAATGGTAGAACTCCAGATGATTACCGTATTGGTGGGCTAACTTTTGTTTATGTTGATGAAGACAGAGAAAAAGCACTACATGACTTTGAAGAACCTTGTATGTCTTATTTTCGTGCGTTTGCAGCTCAAATTCCACCAAAATCTTATCAAACAGAAGAGCAATATTATCAATCATTGCATGGTGCCATGAATGGTGCTCTGAAGGCTTACGAATCAGGAAGTATGACATTTGAACAGATGGTCGAATCAGGACCATTTTCTCATGCATATCTCGTAGGCGATCCGAGCTCTGTACTAAAAAAATTAGATCGTATGATTGATGCTTATACAGGGCTCACCGATTTATTATGTTGGACACGGCTTGGTGGTTTGGATCATCGTAAAGTGATGAATTCTATGGATCTGTTTTTGAATAAGGTTGTCACACCTTTTCGAGAAAAAAAGTTACACTCAAAACATTAATCCTGTACAGCATCAATGTCGTATGATGCTCTTTGATCTACTGCACAAGCAGATCGACTAATGTTTCGAACACAAACATAGTATGTTGTTGTGCAATGGTTTGTTCAATCAATGAAGAATCCTTGTTGAACAGTGATTAATTATGTATTGATTGCTTTGAATTGAATATCAGCAATTTCAAATTCACGCATACCTTTAGGGGTACGTACTTGCACTGTATCTCCAATTTCACGACCGATAAGTGCACGAGCCACAGGAGCAGTCACAGCAAGCAGTCCTTTTTTGATATCGGATTCATCTTCTCCAACGATAGCGTAGGTATTGTTTTCACCATTATCAGTATCTTCAATGGTCACAGTCGCTCCAAAAACAACACGATCACCACCTAATGTTAATGGATCGATAACTTCGGCTAAGGCGATTTTAATTTCAAGTTCACGAATTCGTGCTTCAATCATGCCTTGTTCTTCTTTAGCGGCACTGTAATCAGCATTTTCGGATAAATCACCATGAGCACGTGCAATTTCAATCGCTTTAGAATTTGCAGGTCTGTCGATTTCTTTGAGTTTCTTAAATTCTTCTTTGAGACGTTCTAAACACTGAGGTGTCATGGGAAATTTATCGGCCATGGGGATTGTCCTCCTAATGAGTTTTCTTTTTTGCTAGTTTGTTATGTTGCAGTTTAAACGATTGGAGCGTGTTAGTTAATAGTGGCGTTATTTGTTGGATATGTAACCGCAAATCTGAGTTGTTTTCCACTAATATTTCTGCAATATGGATTTTAATACGTAAACTTTCTTCAGATGTTCGAGTCATTGCTTGTATTAATGGTGGGACAAGTTGTTTTTCAATGTCAGGAGTCATGCGATGTTTGATCGCATTGACAGCGGCAAAACGAATGGTTTCATCAAAATCTTCAAGATAGGGTATGATTCTATCTGTGCTGTTTTGAGAAGAAATCATCTCTAATTCTCCAATCCAATCAAGGAGTTGAACACGTTTGTTGGTATGACGGGTATAACCAACAGGTTCTTTTTCTAACAGTTCATCAATAATCGTCAAAATCTGATCTTCGGGAACTACATTTTCTAACACACGCAATGGATAAGTAATCGAGTCGTTCGATTGAATGAAACGGCATAATGGAACGATAACAGCTTGGCCTTGTTTGCTTAACGTTTCATAAACCCATTGTTTTTCTTGTTCATCCTCAATGGTTTTATGACAATTGAATGAAAAACGACGCACTAATGTATACAATGATTCATCACTGCCATCGTCAAGAAGTTTCTCCATGGCATGGATGCGTTCTATGGATTGCCCGAATTTGTTAAGTGCTTTATCGGTTGTTCGTTTTATGGATTTTGTACGAGAAAATAAGCCAAACATGATCGTTAAAAATGGTTGATGAAAACAGGTTTAATTTGTGATAATGAGTTCTGTAACAGCCCCACGTTTTTTAGGGTTACTGTTAATTGATCTTGTACACGATACTCGATGGAAACGAAACCCTTTGTAGATTTCACGAACATAAGGTGTTTCATGATTAGAAATCATGACGATACAACCGCGTTTTTTTAAATCTTTCGCAGTCAAAGCGAGCTCTTTTTGATCGTTTTCATCAAATCCTTCGGCTGTGTAACTGGTGAATTTTGCAGTTGATGACAATGGACAATAGGGTGGATCTAAATAAACAAAATCACCTTTTTTTGCCTTGTTCAGCGTTTCTCGATAAGAGCTTTTGAGTATTTTTGCATTTTTGAGAAGTTTAGCAGAAGCACGAAGCTTATGGGGATGGAATAAATTAACATTGGTTTGAGTGCCAATAGGTACATTATACTTCCCTTGTTTGTTGACACGCCACAATCCATTATAACCAGTTTTGTTTAAGTAAATAAACATGGAAGCACGCATGATTGATGATTGATTCTTATGACGTTTATTCCATTTATCTCGAATGGTATAATAATATTCAATGCTATGTTTTTTTTCATGTTGACAAAGATATTTAATAACTTTTTCTACATCATTAACCACGGAAATATACATGTCCATCAAGTCGCTATTAAAATCGGAAAGGACAGCACGTTTTGGTGCTACTTTGAAAAATAGCGCGCCACTACCAAAAAAAGGCTCAAAGTAATTCCCTGTCATGGAAGGTTGTTTTTGTTTCAAAATATCATTCAAGAGTTTTGTTTTGCCACCTGCCCACTTAATGATGGGTGTTGGCAATGGAGGATCTGTTTTAATCTCGTGTCGACTGTTGTGTGATATTGTACTCGGCTTTGATGTGCTCATATGCCTATCCTCTGTGTACAACTACTTGTGGGCAACTTTTTCGGTTTTTTCGATGGATAAATACCGACTGAGCAATGTTTTGTGTTATCTGTAATGGATCAAATTATGATTACCTCTGACCTTATGGATGTTAATGAATCATTGCCTACACCAACGACTGATCCTCTCATTGATCGTTTTAATAGGCGTATTACTTATCTCCGTATTTCAGTGATTGATCGATGTAATTATCGTTGTCTTTACTGCATGCCCGATGATGTTGAATTTTCGAAACAACAAGAACTCCTTACATTCGATGAGATTTATCGATTAATTGTGTTGTTTGCAAAATTGGGAATAAAACGTCTTCGCATTACAGGTGGAGAGCCGACTGTTCGTCCACAAATTTCAGAATTGATAGCGCGTCTTTCACAAATAGAAACGATTGAAGCTATTGTGATGACAAGCAATGGACATCGTTTGGTAACGCTGGCTGAATCTTTGAAAAACAGCAATCTTTGTGAAATTAATGTTTCTTTAGATACTGTAGATGAAGCAGACTTTTCCAAGATCACCAATGGCGGGAATCTTCGTCAAGTGATTGAAGGTATCGATGCTGCTCTTGCTCAAGGAATTAAGATCAAATTAAATACAGTGGTGATGCCAAGTACTGATGCTAAGGTTATTGGTTCTATATGTTCTTTTGCATGGGAGCGTGGCATCGTTCCGCGATTTATTGAACAGATGCCTATGTCTAGTGGTTCATTAGTGTCTGTAGGGCATCGTTTGATGGCTGTCGATATTCGAAAGATCATTGAAGAAACGTTTGATTCTCAATTGGTTCCTGTGTTGATGGATCAATCCAACATCGGTCCTGCGCGTTATTGGAATCTTTCTGGTGACGCTCATTCTTGCTTTGGTATTATTTCAGCAATGTCTGAAAATTTCTGTGATTCCTGCAATCGAATGCGATTGACTGCAACAGGCAAATTGCATACCTGTTTAGCCTTTGATGATGATGCTGATTTACGGGGTGCCATGCGCTGTGGCGCCTCAGATGCTATGATTGAGGGCATGATTAGAAAAAACCTTGATTATAAACGACAAGGCCACGAATTTCACAGCAAACAGCCACAAAAGCATATGATTTCAATTGGTGGTTAACATATAATATTGTTTCTATGTTAGTACTCACATTCAGCTTTCAAAAGAGGTAATGATGCAGAATCGATGGATAAAAGTAATAATATCATTTGTGATTGTTGGGGGTAGTTTTGGCTACTTGATGTCGCAATCGGTTAGCAGTGATATGGTGTACTACAAGCATGTCGATGAAGTGATGCAAAATCCTTCGATATGGACAGACAAAAAATTAAAATTACAAGGCACGATCGAACCTGGCTCAGTCAAAGAGTTTATTGAAGGACAGATTTCTAAACAAACATTCGTGCTCACTTACAATGGGGCACGTATTTTGGTGCGTAGTCAGGGACCGAAACCCTCTACCTTTAAAGAACTTGCCGAACTTGTCGCTGCAGGAAACATCCATCATGAACAAAACGAATATGTTTTATATGCCGATGAACTGATTGGAAAATGTCCGTCGAAATATGAAGAAGGCAAACGTACGGAAGATTTTACTATTCCGTTGTAATATTTGAATAGGCTAATCATTTGTGACTGATCTTTCAACATCTATTTTATCTGGCTCCCCGATTGCTTCTTTGGGTACTATTGTACTTTTGTTGTCATTTGTATTGGCAGCATATGCAGCAACGATGGGAATGGTTGGTGCGCATCAGCGCAAAGATGCATTCGTTGTCTCTTCAATGAATGCACTTTGGGGATTTGGAGCATTGATGGTTTTAGCGTCTGCGCTTCTTATCTATGCGTTTGTATCTCATGATTTTTCGATTCGTTATGTTGCACATTACAGCGATACTACGATGCCGCTTTGGTACAAACTTACTTCCTATTGGGGAGGGCTTGATGGCTCAATGCTCTTTTGGGTGTTTGTGTTGGCTATATTTTCCTGTGTTGCGGTTTACGCTAACCGCTGGCGACATCGAGACATCATTGGTTATGTCATTGCCGTTATTATGGTTATACAATTGTTTTTCTTAGCAGTACTCATCTATTCAAAAAATCCATTTACTACGTTTTTGACACAGGCTCCTGTAGATGG
>JABAAV010000041.1:0-6652 GCA_014238595.1 Myxococcales bacterium
CCATTAAAAATAAATGCTGCTGCAAGAGGTGTGGTTCCAGAAGCACACACATAGGCTGGAATGCCAAGTAAAGCAAATAATAAGACATCAATACCTATTGGTAATCGATTCATCCAACCGGTTTCAAACAACGGTGTGACGGCCGCAGCAATGATCAACCCTAAAATGAGCCATGGAATCGTAGAATCTACAAGATCAACGAATCCAAAACGAAATCCTTGACGCAGTTTTGTGCGCCAAGATTGTTGATTTGTTTGAGGGAAAGGATTGTTGATTGATGATAAGACGGTGGTGTTTGTAGAAATTTTTCGTCCAAGAAACCATCCGATAGTGACTGCAGTAACGGCGGCAGCGATAATACGAAATACAGTAAGATCAGCGCCAAGCAATGGGATTGAAATTAAAATAGCATCAAGACCAATTTCTGGTGTGGCAACAAGAAAGGCGAGTGCAGCTGAGGCTGGAATTCCTTTGGATATTAAAAAATGATAGATAGGAATGATACCGCAAGAACAAATAGGTAACGGGAGTCCAAAGGTCATCCCGCGTATCGATTGTGTCAAGGGTGTTCCTTTTTTGATCCAAGCCAGTGATGCATGAGGAACAATGATTTGAAAAAAGCCTATTAATGAAAAAGCGATGAGTAGAGCGGGAGCACTTTGTGTGGCAAGAGAAATGAATATATTAATATCTATAACGGGTGTGCTTGTTGTGTGAAACGATGTTTCATCAACAAACAGAACAAATAATGCGATGAGTGCAACGATGCCACCGATACTTTCTGCGAATGGATGTTTGTGGGGAGAACGAACACGATGGTTGTGAAAAAGAATATGCAACAGAGAGCCTGCGATGAATGCTTGAAAAACATGGATATAGTGAGCTTCTAAGATTGTTTGTCCCCAAGAACCTAAAAGATATCCGATACATGTGGCAAGACCGATACCTGCTAAGGCAGCAATGGCGAATGACTTTCGATAAGGACGAAGAATGCCCCAAATGGTTACGGCAACAGGGAGTCGATGTAAAGCAATGACCATAGCAAGCAAATGTGCATCATCACCTTGATTTGTAGACAGGACAATGCCATCGAGTAGTGCATGGATGATGAGTCCAATGATAGCAATACTATCGATAAACAAATGGGTTTGCTTGGTAGATTTGTGACTGACATGTTCGAATATAGTGGGTCCTAGAAGTCCAAGTAGGGCTATAACGATAGCAATAGACCCTACAGCTTCAATGCTATGAGGAAGAATATGGTTGGCGACAAGACCGACGATGGCTACCACAACAAAACCATCCAGAAGACAAAATGCCTTGGATGTGGTATTTGCCGCACGAACAAGCAGTGGTGCGACTACTAAAATAATTAAACTTGCGCTAAGAGATAACATTGGTGACAAGAACAACGTGACCCTATCATGGGTGATGTATTATCCAAGGATTCCTAGGAAATAAAATTCTATCAAATGATGAATCGATTTCGAAAAACTATAGCTGCTCAGATTATTGCAGGATTTACTTTGTTGATTGTTGTCTATGGAGGAATTTCTCTTTTTACGATGAGCTATTTGAATCATGTGCGTGAAGAAACACGTAGAATTCGACTATACGATGTTCCTTTGTTGCTTCAAACACAGAATTTAGCTGAAAAACAAGAAGAGCTATGGAGACATATCAGCAATAGAACCACTCATGATTCATCGATGTTGTTCCGTCTTTCTTCTCTTCGGGGAGCACGAAAGTCTGTACTGCAAAGAGCAGAACAATCTGCAGCAGATGTTGCTGTATTGAGTGTTCAAGATAAAAAAATCTCATTACTGTTAAATTCTCGTTTAAAAACGATCAGCAGAGCCATTGATTCAACAGATACAATGTACAATGCATGGATTGATGCTATCGAGGCTAAAGGTCACGAAGGATTTGCTCTGATCACACAAAAAGAGCGAAATATTTTGCATGAATTACGGGATTTAGCCTTATGGCAGAAAAGCCATGTATGGGAAACAGTACACAATCTCGAAGACAATGCAGATAATGCACGTCGTTGGATGTTGTATTTAGGATTAGCAGCCATGTGTGTTGGATTGTTAGTCACAGGATGGGCAATATGGACATTGCGTCCTATTCGTATTCTTCGTAATGCTGCACGAAAAATCGCACAAGGGGATTATAGCCATCGAATTGAAGAGCAAGGTCCCACTGAAGTGGTTGATTTAGCCCGTGAATTTAATGTGATGGGTGCTGCGATAGAAGAGAGAGAGCGAGAATTGGTACGATCTGAACGGCTTGCTGCTGTAGGGAGGATGGCATCGGTGATTAATCATGAAGTCCGGAATCCATTGGCTTCAATTCGATTAAATGTAGAACTTCTTGAGGAAGAAGTGCATGCACAACAGGAAGCTTATGTTCTCTGTAGGTCAGTGTTATCTGAAGTGGATAGACTCACTCGAATTACAGAAGAATATTTACATATTGCCACGATGCCGCATGTACAATGCAGTGATCAGGATCTTGATCAACTTTTACATGAGACAGTAGCTTTTGAAAAAGAGCGATTATTACAGAAAGGGATCAACATACATGTGGCGTTGAATTTGAAACATTCAGTGTACTGTGATGCCTCTAAAATTAAACAAATGTTGGTCAATTTGATTCGTAATGCATCTGAAGCCATAGGTCGCGGTGGTGCGATTAGTGTTGAAAGCCATCATAGAAATGACACTGTAGAGATCACCATTGACGATGACGGCTGTGGTATTGAACCTGCGGTGGTAGCCCAAATGTTTGAACCGTTCTTTTCAACAAAATCACAAGGAACAGGACTTGGTTTGGGGGTTGCTCGTGACATTATGCGGAGCCATGGCGGAGATATTATTTATAAGGATTCCAAGTATGGTGGAGCTTGTTTTGTTGTAATTTTTTCACAACTTGAACAAGAATCTTCCCAAAAACTGCAAAAGAGTCATACTATTTGATATCCATGGCTGTCGTGTTAGAAAAAATCAAAGATCCATTTGATATAGGATGGCGAGAGCGCATCATTGTTCTTGGTGGTGTTCTCTGTGTTTGTCTCATGGCGATATTTTTGGGCTTTGTTTATGCACCAACAGAGATGAAAATTTTATTACCTTTAATCCCTTTAAGTATTTTTGTCTTGGGCAAATTTCTCCCGTTAGTCTGTGTGAGTGAGACTATTTCATGCGTTCCATGGCAATTAGGATTGGTTGTTGGTGTGTTAGATGTACTTACGATTATACTTTTTGTGTATGGACTTAGTCTGTTGCTTCGTATTTCTTTTATTTCCAAGAAACTTATAGCGATTCAGTACAAAGCACAGCTTATCCTGTACCATTACCCCAAAATCCGACGAGTAGCGATTGGCAGTGTTATGTGTTTTGTCTTGTTCCCCATTGCTGGAACAGGTGCATTATTTGGCGGTTTTTTGGGAACATTGTTGGGATTACATCGAATCGTTTTAATTGCCTCTGTCACTGTTGGTGGTTTCATAGGTGGTTTGTTGATGGCCTTGTTGGCCGTAGAATTTCAAGACTTTGTTTATCTTCTTAAAGACAGTCCAACGATTAAATATACGAGTATCGTTATGTTCGTTGGTTTGATTGCAGGCGGTGTTTTATGGTTACAACGTATTTACAATACGATTCTTTTAGAAGCTGAACAAAAATATCCAACAGATTGAATCTGAATCATGACCACACCACAGCCATTTACAGCCATTGTCCTTGCCGCAGGAGCAGGTAAGCGCATGAACAGTGATACCGCAAAAGTCTTGCACCCTGTTGCGGGTAAGCCGTTATTGGCATGGGTCATTGATGCCATTAAGCAGACAAGCGCGACAACGATTATTGTTGTTGTCGGTCACGATCAAGACGCCGTATGCACCTTTTTGAATGATCGTTATGATGACCCCAATATAAAAACAGTGTACCAAAAAGAACAACGAGGCACAGGTCATGCCGTACGGATGGCACTGTCATGTTTAGAGCAACAAGAAGATCAAGAGATTGTTTCTGTTTTATCAGGGGATGTCCCTTTCATTGCATCATCTCAAATAGATCAATTGGTCTCTCAATGTCGCGATGTAACCTCGATGAGTTTAGTGACAATGAAAGCCGATGCGAAAACTTGTTATGGTCGTCTTGTTCGGAATAACGTTAATGATGTAGAGCGTATCGTCGAATATGTCGATGCAACCGATACAGAACGACAGATTACTGAAATGAATGCAGGTTGTTATGCCATACAACTGGGTGTCTTAAAAAAAACAATACAAGATTTAAGCAAAGAGAATGTACAAGGCGAAGAATATATAACCGATATTGTTCAGCGTGTTGCTCAACAATCAAAACTGTCAACCATAGAAGCATCTTTGACAGAGATGCAGGGCATTAATGATCATATCGAGCTTGCTCAAGGTGAGATGATCGCACAACAAAAAATCAACCGTTTTTGGATGGAACAAGGTGTCACATTATTATCACCGCATTCAATATGGATTGATGCCGATGTTGGTCCTATAGCGCCGGATGTTTCATTAGCTTCAGGCGTTGTTATTCGAGGCAAAACATCGATTGGTGCACGAACCCATATTGATGTTGGATCGGTGATTGAATCATCAGAGCTTGGGGAAGATGTTCATGTGTTTCCCTACAGTGTGGTTATACATGCTCGATTGGACAAACGTGCACAGGTTGGACCTTTTAGTCATGTCCGTTCGCAAACACATCTTCATGAAGATACTTGTATTGGTAATTTTGTTGAAGTTAAAAAAACATCATTAGGTACAGGAAGCAAGGCAAAGCATTTGGCCTATCTCGGTGATGCTGATATTGGTTCACGGACTAATATTGGTGCCGGAACAATTACTTGTAATTATAATGGGACAACCAAAGAGAAAACGATCATTGGAGATGATGTCTTTATTGGATCTGGTACCCAATTCATTGCGCCTGTAACGATAGCTTCAGAAGCTTATGTCGCCTCTGGTACGACTGTCACCGAAGATGTGCCCAAAAACAGCCTAGCTATTGGACGTATAAAACAACAAAATAAGCTCAATGTTGCTGCACGTCTGAAGCAAAAACACCGTTTTGTGAAAAAATAACAAACATGTTACTCAGTTGTATTTATTGAGTTTTATTGAAGTCAGATCTCTTAAAAACGATGTCAGACCTGCTGTGCTTGACGATCGGAGGCTGCTTTTGTATATAGAATCTCTTATTTTTAAACATTATATTATTGAGGAGATAAACTATGGGATTACCACAAACTGCTAAAGAATTATTTGATGTTGAGATTCCAAAAGTATTGGAAAAAGATCCATCACGCGCCAAAGAAGTTGGAGCTATTTATTGTTTCAAAATTGCTGGTGATGATGGGGGAGAATGGACTGTTGATCTCACCGCTGAACCTCCCACCTGTAAACATGGTGATAGTGGCAATGCGCAATGTACTGTTGAAGTTGATCATAGTGACTTCAAACAAATGCTCACGGATCCACAATCAGGTATGCAACTTTATTTCGAAGGGAAACTCAAAGTCACAGGAGATCCCATGTTAGCAACCAAGCTTCAACAATTATTTAAAATGGCTTCTTAAAGTCGTTAGTGACAATTGATAGTTATGGCGTCGAACCTCTATAGGGTTCGACGTTTTTTTATAGGAAACCATTTGTTTTCGGCACAAAGGCCAAGATCACCGTGTTGATTCGGTTCAATGTTGATGGATAATGTTTGCCATGCTTTAGTGGTAATTCGTGCTTCTAATCGTCCGATATAACAATACAGAGCATCATTTTTTCCAAGAGTGAGTGTGTTGCAAGCTAATGATCCACGATAATTATTGTTGGCGTAAATCGTTGCTGCTTGTTCGTGGTTCCATTGTACGGATGTTATGAGCAGCGGTGTATCTTCAATATCAACATAGGCATAACGTGTGTTATCTAATCGAATAATGATTCGACCATCAGAGAGACAGTCGAGCCATTGCAAACAAGCTTGATGCAATCGTGGATGTGTTATGGGTTGTTTGTTATGCCAAAATTGCCCTTGTTGGTCTAAGTAAAAGCCTTGATGACGAAATCGTTCAATATCCTCTTGTGACAACGACGATGAGAGGATTGGAGAGTCATTGTTCATTGTTTTGTATTTGTTCTAATCGTGACTTCACGTCGGTAGGCGGGGATAGCTGATGCGACATTCGTGGGTTGTTTGTTGAACGCTAATGTTGCCACTGACGTTGCTTGTGGTGTGTCAGGCTCAGGAGAAGTGCATAAGATCACCGAATCGAGCAACGGGGCAGCAGTGCCTGCTGAAAAAACCGGTAGCGTTGTTTGTTGAAGAATCGGCATGAAGAATTGAGGTATTGTTGCAGGAGCAATAGCAACTTCATTAAGTAGAGGTGTGATATTGTTTTGATTGACTTCAAAGGCACTGGCAAAGACTTCACCTTTTTTTGCATCAACAATCGTTGCTACAATGCGAGGTACTGTATGCTTATGGACACTACAGGCCAATGCTTCTAATGAAGAAACACAATAGAGAGGTATTTGTTGGGCAAAGCACAATCCTTTCGCTGTGGCAAGTCCAATACGCAAACCAGTGAAAGAACCAGGCCCTATACCAACAGC
>JABAAV010000041.1:6781-12796 GCA_014238595.1 Myxococcales bacterium
TTTTGTTGCGATGGAAACACTGATGTTTTTGGAAGATGTTTCTATCGCTAAGATAGCTTCCATTATTGTGTCAAGTTGTTGTTTTGTAAGGCTTGAATTTGTGAATTATTTGCAAAGGAAGCCAGATAGGAAGACGGAGCTAATAATTGTTTCATATCTTTTTCTGATAGTCGTTTGTTATTGATGATGTCAATAATCTCTTTTAGAGCTTTATCTTTGTTATTTGTGAGATCAAATACGACAGCTTTAGTGTATGATGCAAAGCCCGGACGAGGGACGACTTGTGCAATGCGATCAACAACACGCAATGCTGTTTCTAATTTATTTTGACGGGCATACACTAATGCTAAATGAAACAGAAGTTTTGGATCTCTGTCATCAATCGGCAAAACCTGCTTGAAATACTTTTCAGCTTCAAGCTGTGCTTTTAAAAAATTTTCTTTGTCATCTTTGTTTGCAGATTCAGAAAGAATCATCCCAGTGGCAATCAAAGTCTCTTTGTCTTTTGGATTGTTCTTTAGCAAGGCTTGTGCATGACGAAGATAAGAAGCAAATGCATGATCGCCAGTTTTTTGATGTGCAATGATAAACATCATACCTCGATGTGCTTCAGGACTATCTTCTTTTTTATTGAGGACCCATTGAAAGTGTTTTTTGGCGTTGTGATATTTTTTTTGTTCAATATATGCGTTGCCTAATAAAATATGCGCACCTAAATCTTCATGATCAATGTCTAGAGCGGATTCGTAGTGAGCTTGTGCACCTACATAATCACCTTGATTAAATAAGATGTTTCCTGCTGCTTTTTTTTGAGCAAGTTCAGAATCACACCCTGTGCTGACTGTCATTAAAACGATGCAAACAATAAAATAACGCATAAAACATCTTTTATCATGATCATGCATAGCACGCTACTCTAGAGTTGCTGTTGTTTTTGACGGATTTTTCGAGATTCTTCAATGGCTTGATAGGCTGCATTTTTTTCTTCCATAAGTCGTTTTCGTTTCGCTTTTGCAGAGCTTGCACGACCGACAAGCATCGCTGCAAAAAAAGGCATTGCTGCGGTTAATGCCATGATCACTTGATGATTCCAAAACCAAACCCAAACGGCTTCAAATGTATTCGTTAAAAAATCACCATAAAGTACGAGAAAAAATAAACCGAGCATTCCTGCGACACTTAAAAGATTGATCCAAATAAAATTTAATATTTTTTTTCGGATATGATCATTTTTTGAATAAAGAACAAGTCCATCTTCATTGATGGTCATTTCTGTAGCGGTATTTACATCGGTTTGTGTTGTATTTGTTTGTTTATAATCAGTCATGGCATGATAATGACATAAGTTTTAGAAAGGCGATCATGAAGGCTTTGTCTTTCGTTGTTTAATATAAGAATCCAAAATCCAAATGTAGCCGTTGCGATGGTCAATAAAAAAGTTAATGTTCGGATAAGTATACGTATCAATGATGGTGAAGCACCATATTCATCGATGACATAAAGATGAAATAATCGCATGCCTAATGTACGTCCTCCTAAACTTTGAAAGAAAAAAAAATAAAACAGTGCAAAAATTCCAAACAATCCCCAAAAGGCATCAGAAGGCGTTTGATCCGATAAGAGTGTTTGCCATGGAAATCGTATTGTTTCATCGTTCATGGTGGAATAAATTCCACTGAATCTCAACGTCATCCATGTAACAACGAGTGAGAAAGGGATGCAGATGATCAAATCAATTAACATTGCAAGGATCCGATGACCGACACGTGCTAACTGATACGTATGATGGGCTCTTATTGGTTTTGTTACATCGCCTGAATTGCTAAAATTCATATCATTGTTATCTATCATATTAGAATATCTCATAGAGCTTCAAATTGATGTTGAGTAACAGCAATGGCATTGTTACATACCATTACCATAACTAATGATGCTCCTTGTGACAAATCATTCAATACGCTGTTCGATGCTATGGTTCATGATTTTAATGACGTCATGAGCCGTTGTTGATTGAGTATGACGAGGATTGTCTCGTTACAGCACAACCCATCTGTATTCAATACACTAACGCTGAGAGGTTTGAACGTTACTTGAAGTCGTCAAGATGACAGATTAATAGCTGTGACGACGATGTGTTTCACGACGAAGTCGTTTGCTCGCTTCACGCATTTTACGCTTACGACGTACGTTTGGTTTTTCAAAAAAACGTCGTCGTTTGACTTCTTGTGGCACACTTTCCTTAGAAAGACGTTGCTTAAGAATTTTCAAAGCCTTTTCAAGGCTGCCACGAACTTCGACTTCGATTGGTCGTCCTAATACTGGTTCTGGTCCCATATTAGAATGGTGTTTACATGATCTAAAGACCCAAGGTCAAGGAGATTATGGGTAGATTACAGATTATAGGTAGATTGCAGGTAGATTGCTGTACAATCTGTTTGATGAATCGATTTAAGTAGATAGGGCGTCATTGCCTGCTTGGATACAGAGTTTTGCCCAAGAAATATGTTCATCATGTCCAGATTGTTCAGAAGATGTTAGCCTGTCGAGCTCTTCCTGTGTTTTGTTGATATCAATAGCTGTGGAGGATATCGCATGAGGAACGATAATATGAACAGCGCCTGCTTCTGTGACTTTTAAGATTCCAGCGTGATGGGCATAAACCTCAGTGCCCTTACTGGTGTGCAGTGTAATGAGACCCATTTCAAGATGTGTGAGGAACATCGTATGTTTAGGCAAAACACAAAATTCACCCAACACACTGCGTGCTGTTACAGAGTCAGCCTTGACATTCATGTGTTGCCACATGGGCGTTATAATGGATATGGATAAATTAGTAGACATATAAAAAGAGTTAGGCAGCTTCTTTTTTCATTTTATCGGCTTTTTCAAGGACATCATCGATGCCACCGCACATATAGAAGGCTTGTTCAGGGAGTGAATCATGCTGACCTGCAATAATTTCACTAAAGGCTGTAATGGTATCTTCTAAAGAAACATAGACCCCTGGCGTTCCTGTAAAGACTTCTGCAACATGAAAAGGTTGCGATAAAAATCGCTGAATTTTTCTTGCACGTGTCACGGTATGTCGATCTTCTTCAGAGAGTTCATCCATCCCTAAGATGGCAATAATATCTTGAAGATCACGATAGCGTTGGAGTATTTGTTGAGTAGTCCGTGCGATATCATAATGACGTTGTCCAACAACATCGGGTGATAAAATAGTTGATGTAGAATCAAGAGGATCAACGGCAGGATAAATCCCAAGCTCAGAGATATGCCGAGATAGCACGGTGGTGGCATCAAGATGCGCAAAGGCTGTAGCAGGTGCTGGATCTGTTAAATCATCAGCAGGAACATAGATTGCTTGTACTGATGTAATCGATCCATGATTGGTTGATGTAATCCGTTCTTGAAGACTTCCCATTTCTGTAGACAAGGTTGGTTGATAACCTACGGCAGACGGAATACGTCCTAACAAGGCTGAGATTTCACTACCAGCTTGAGTAAATCGAAAAATATTATCAATAAAGAAAAGGACATCTTGTTTTTCGTCATCACGAAAATGTTCAGCAATCGTCAATGCTGATAATGCCACACGTGCACGTGCTCCAGGTGGTTCGTTCATTTGGCCATAGACCAGTGCTGTTTTATCTAAAACAGTTGAGCCATCCGAAAGTTTGGAGTCTTGCATTTCATTCCAAAGATCGTTGCCTTCTCGTGTTCGTTCACCTACGCCTGCAAATACTGAAAATCCACCATGTTTTTTTGCGACATTGTTGATTAATTCCATGATGAGAACAGTTTTTCCTACCCCTGCACCCCCAAACAAACCAATTTTACCCCCACGTCTGTATGGAGCCAGTAAATCAACGACCTTAATGCCAGTTTCAAAAGATTCAATACTTACATTTTGATCGACAAAAGAAGGTGATGGTTGATGAATGGAACGGTAATGTTTTGCTTCAATAGGTCCTCGACCATCAATGACATTTCCAACAACATTGAGAATTCGACCAAGAACTTCACGGCCTACAGGCATTGTTATCGGTTTATGAGTGTTGATGGCAGGCATGCCACGGGTTAAGCCATCAGTGGCATCCATGGCGATAGTACGCACAGTTTTTTCACCAAGATGTTGAGCAACTTCTACAGTGAGATTGTTTTCTTTATCACTAATGGTTTTATTCGAAAGTAAGATTGAAGTTCCTATTTCAGGGATATCGGATTCGAAATAAATATCCACGACAGGACCAATAACTTGTTTTACGGTTCCATGAGATTGATTATTTGTAGACATAGATGTTTTTCCTTTAAGCTTTCAGTGCTTCCGCACCACTAATAATTTCAAGCAACTCCGTTGTGATGGCTGCTTGTCTTGCTCGGTTATATTCTAATGTAAGTTTGTCGATCATTTCATCAGCGTTTCTCGTCGCACTATCCATTGCATTCATTCGTGCACCTAGTTCAGAGGCGAGCGATTCGAGTAGATAACGATAACATTGAGTTTCAATATGCAGAGGTACGAGATGTGATAGAAGATCGTGTTCTGATGGTTCATACAAAAAATCAACGGAGGTGTTTTGTTGGTTTGAACGCGTAGGTGTTACAGGCAATATTTGTTCATGCTCCACGGTTTGAGTAACCACAGATTTAAATTTATTATATACGATGGTAATGCGATCAAATGTTTTGGTTTTAAAATCTTCAATAATACGTGCGGCTAACGCTTGAGCGATTTTTCTGGCGGTATCTATTGTGGGTGCTTGATCGATTGAAACAAAGGAAATATCACGAGATGAAAAATGAAGCATCCCTTTGTTTCCTACAACCCAAAGGGTTTTCGTTTTTCCATCTGCAATAATTTGTTCGGTTTTGCGACAAAGTGTGCTGTTAAAACCACCCGCAAGCCCACGATCACTGGTGAGTACAATAATGCATTCGTTATTGATTGTTTCTCGCTGTTCCAACAAAGGGTGTTTATCTGTTCGTGCAGCAATGTCATCCATAGTGTCTTTGATATGGAGTGCATAGGGTCGTTGATTGACAATCGCTTCTTGGCTTTTACGCAATTTTGCCGTTGCAACGAGTTTCATAGCACGAGTAATCTTCTTGGTACTTGTGACCGATTGAATTCGTGTTCGTATGACTTTGAGAGATGCCATTGTTTTACTGATCTGTTTCTATAACAAATTGTGTTGCAAATTCTGTGAGAAGGTCTTGGAGTGATTGTTCCATTGCATTATCGAGTATCCCTGTTTCTTGAAGTGTTTTTATCGTCTCATTATTTTGTACGAAATCTAACAGTTGCGATTCATATTGTTGTAACGCTTCGATAGGATAGTCATCAACAAATCCATGGGTTCCAGCAAAAATAATTAAAACTTGTTGTGCCATGGATAGTGGTGAATATTGATTTTGTTTCAACAATTCTGTCATCCGTTGTCCGCGTGCAAGTTGTGCTTGTGTTGTCGCATCCAGATCTGAACCAAATTGTGCAAAAGCTGCCATCTCTCGATATTGAGCCAATTCAAGACGCAATTTTCCGGCGACTTTTTTCATGGCTTTTGTTTGTGCAGAACCACCAACACGACTCACTGACAGTCCAACATTCACTGCAGGACGGATGCCTGAATAAAACAAATCTGTTTCAAGATAAATTTGACCATCAGTAATTGAAATAACATTGGTAGGAATATAGGCAGACACATCACCTGCTTGAGTTTCAATAATAGGCAAGGCCGTCAGACTTCCACCACCTTCTTCATCGCTCAGTTTTGCGGCACGTTCTAATAGCCGACTGTGAATGAAGAACACATCTCCAGGATACGCTTCTCGTCCTGGTGGACGGCGTAGTAACAAAGAGAGTTGTCGATATGCAACGGCTTGTTTAGATAAATCATCGTAAACGATCAAGGCATGACCACCATTATCACGATAATGTTCAGCCATGGTGACTCCTGTGTACGGTGCGATGAATTGCAATGGTGCTGGATCAGACGCTGTAGCCGCAATGAT
>JABAAV010000042.1 GCA_014238595.1 Myxococcales bacterium
ATCCCCTCGATAAAGCGCTGCAGTTTCTATTTGATGCATTGCCCTTTATTGTGTTGGGCGTTGATCAAACTGTGCTGTCTTTGTATTTTGTTGTCTATGCGGTCAATGGTTATTTTCAGCATTCAAATATTCATGTTCGTTTTGGATGGTTGAATTATATCATCAGTAGTGCAGAGGTTCATCGCTGGCATCACTCCGATATCATCAAAGAGTCCAATGGCAACTACGGCAATAACATTATTATCTGGGATATATTATTTGGAACGTATTTTTTCCCTAAAGACAGAGGTGTTGATGATCTAGGGTTACAGAATAAGCAATATCCGACTACGTTTGTAAAACAACTAAAGTCTCCGTTTATTCCTCGGCTGGAAAAACAATCATTGCCTCTGATTTCATACAAAGAAATATTCATTAATATTTGTCTGAAGTTACGCCTGAAAATCATTGGCGTTACCCATTGGTCTCGATTGATGCGTTCCACACATTCTCCGATGCAAGCGCAGAACAAACTATTGATGGAGATACTCAATAATAATAAAGAATCTACGTTTGGAATAAAGCATAACTTCAAAGACATCAAATCCCCTCAAGAATATGCAGAGCAATGCAAGATTCAAAGTTATGATGATTTGAAAGACTATATGGATGACCCCAGTGGAAGCGGTTTGACCGAAAAGCGCGCTTCGTTTTATCAAGTGACCAGTGGAACAACCGGTTCATCTAAATATCTGCCAATGACCGAAGAGGGGTTACATAACGATAAAGTATTGCAAAACATGGTGGCACTGTCTCGATATCTCGATAACCCATCGACCTACATGGGCAAAATATTTGTAGTCGTTAGTCCCGCCATTGAGGGGCATATGGAATCAGGGGTGCCGTTTGGATCCGCGTCAGGATTAACTTATATGAATATGCCATACATGGCGCGCTCTAAATATGTTGTTCCTTATGATGTCTTTGAAATTGAAGATTACGACACCAAGTATCTATTCATTGCGCTGTTTGCATTGGCAGAATCACAAGTCAGTATTGCAGCAACAGCAAACCCCTCAACATTTATCCGTTTATTGGAAGTCATTAATGACCATGCAACAAAGCTGGTGGACTGTATTGCAACCGGAACGATTGATCTGCCAGGTGTGGAGCCTGAGGTTTTGGCACGCATCAACAAATCGTTTCGATCGGATAGAATTCGAGCCGAACATTTAAACGATGTCTTATCTAAACATGGAGAGCTGGGTTACCAAGATATTTGGCCGCATCTTCAACAGCTTGTCACATGGACGGGCGGCAGCTGTGGTATTGCCTTGTCATCTCTTAAAAAGAAGTTGCCATTAACGACCGATGTGACCGAGCTAGGCTATTTGGCGAGTGAAGTTCGTGCATCTTTAACGATCGATCATAAATTAGGATTACTCACGTTTACAAATACCTTCTATGAATTTATCGAACGTGATACGTGGGAAGACGATCAAGAAACGATTCTTCTGTTAGATCAATTAGAAGAGGGTAAACAGTACTACGTTATTATCACGACAGTTAATGGCTTATATCGCTACTTCATGAATGACATTATCGAAGTGACGGGTTTTTATAACCAATGTCCAACGATTCAATTTCTTCAAAAAGGCAAAGGCGCAACCAATATCACTGGCGAAAAATTATATGAAAGTCAGGTGCTTCAAGCGATTAAGGGTTTAGAAAATGAAGCAGATGTCTCTGTGGTGTTTCAACAGTGGATTGCCGATGAAGAAAAAAATCAATACTTCGTTTATGTCGAGTCAAAAGAAGCTAAGGTATCGAACAGCACTCAATATTCAGAAACACTTGATACGCTTTTAAGTGAGTTGAATATCGAATATCATCAAAAGCGTATGAGTGGCCGATTAAAACCCGTGCAATTCAATCTCCTGCGTCATGGCACAGGAGAAGCCTTTAAGAATTACAATCTTGCCAAAGGGCAGAGAGAGGGACAATACAAAGCAATTTCCTTGGTGTATCGCAAGGATTGTGACTTTCCGTTTGATCAACATGTGCACGATGAAGATCAACCATGATTGAAATCAAAACGATCCGATACTTTGAACTGCGTCTCCCTTTTACAGCGTCGTTTAAACATGGCTCTGCCGAAAGAAACGAAACAGAGACCATGATTGTTGCAATCACTGATGCGGAGGGTCGTATCGGTTATGGTGAAGGATGCCCTCGATCCTATGTCACGGGAGAGAGCATCGCTTCATGTGATCAATTTTATCAGTCACATCAACACGCGTTTCAGAAGATTACGAGTCTTGATGACTTAAAGCATTATGTCGATGAGCATGATGCTGAGATTAATAACCATCCAGCGGCTTGGTGTGCCATTGAGTTGGCCATTCTTGATTTGCTGGCTCAATCTATGGGCGTCCCTGTCGAAACGCTACTCGGACTGAACAATCAACGGGATCAATATATGTATTCGGCTGTGTTAGGTGATAGCAGCCCCAATACATTTGCTGCTTTGTATAAACGCTACAGAGAACTGGGCTTGACTGATTTTAAAATCAAACTTTCCAAAGACGTCTCTAGAGAAAAAGAAAAACTACAATGTTTAACCAATGACCTTTCTGAAATATCCATTCGTGCCGATGCGAATAACCTTTGGCTTACCACAACAGAGGCCATCGCTTATCTGAAAGCGTTAGATGTTCCTTTTGAATCATTAGAAGAGCCTATCAAATCTAATCAGCATCAAGACTTGATGCGTTTGGCTGATGCGCTTGATCGAAAGATTGTTTTAGATGAAAGTTTTATGCGTTTTGATCAAATTGAATTGCTCCATACGAAACCTTCCATTTGGATAGCGAATATCAGGGTTTCTAAAATGGGTGGGATACTGCGATCACTCAAAATCATTGATGAACTATTGAAGCAAGGCATTGCGATTACCATTGGGGCTCAGGTCGGTGAGACGAGTCTTCTGACTCGTGCGGCGCTACTGCTTGCGGATGTGGCTGGACATAATTTGAGCGCGCAAGAGGGTGCCTTTGGTGAGTTATTACTGGCACATGATCTGTTTGATCCTGTTCTTCAATTTGGATCAGGAGGAATCTTGAAAGACAAGACTGGCTTTCGATCGAAACCAGGGTTCGGGTTATCTCTGCACACTTCATTAGACACCAACCCCTATTGTATTGCTAAGTAAGTATTCTCTGCTTGCCGTTGGTGGTTAGATTCGCCTCAATGAATCAGTTGGGTAGCCCACATACGACATTGGGTTGCCCGCGCGAAATTTACGCGGTAGCCAACGGATATCACTGCATCAAAGTTGCAGTCGTTCAGTCTCTGGGTTTGTTTCTTACCGACCTCAGCACCATGCGCAGTGGTATGTTCCAAAATGGAACATACCTTGTTTTCTTTTTGAACTGTTTCCACAATGGAAATAGTTGCGTTTCGATCTAATTCATCGCTTCCAAAGATGTTTTTTCGGATTATCTCTGCACACTTCATTAGACACCAACCCCTATTGTATTGCTAAGTAAGTATTCTCTGCTTGCCGTTGATGGTTAGATTATCCTCAATGAATCAGTGATTCCATGGATTAAATTTCTCCACGAGATTGAGATACGAGCGTAAAGATATGCAGTGCGTTATCTATTGAAAGGCTTTTTTGATTTAAGATTCAACCATGGGTGAATAGAAGATTGTTAATGCATAAAATAAAATTGAATCAATTCAAGCTACAGTCAATCAAATCAAAGTAAGGATTGATGTTAGACTGTGGTTTTCTTTATGGATTCGGATGTGGTCATAGCTTGTTTCATTGAAATGGCGATTGCTTTGATAACATTCATGCAAACTGAATTGCCAAATTGTTTATATATTTGTCCTTGTGAAACTGCATTGACAATGAAATCTTCTGGGAAGCCTTGTAGTCTTGCACATTCTCGTGGCGTTAGTTTTCGGGGATTCTTATCCAAATTACTTTGATCGATTAATATCTCTGATCCATCTTTGTAATAACGAGCACTGATTGTATTGGTGTATTCGCTGTCATTGTTAAATAATGAATAACCAAATCCATTACCTTTTTTGAGATGTTCTTTTTTTCGTTTTTTATGACCTGTCCACAGTTTGTCTGAGATAGTAAACTTATCTTGATCGGGTGTAATTGAATTTAAATTTTCAAGTATGTCACCAACACGCGTTGTTATTTTTGGTGGTATTGGCCACTGAAAAACGTCATTGAAATCAACATTGGTTCCGTAATGATTTTTGTCAAAACCAACAATAAAGATACGTTCTCTATTTTGGGGTACGCCAAAATCTCGCGCTCTAAGTACTTTGAAGTCTACCCAATAATTTAATGGTTCACAAAGGGCATATCGTGCGTCTTCACTCATGGGTATATCAGTAGGTATATGTTGTTTATGTCTACCACGAAGAATTGAAAGAATCGTTTGTAATGTTTTGCCTTTATCATGTCCTTTGAGTTGTTTGACATTTTCTAAAAGGAAGGCTTTTGGTTTTTTCTCGGAAAGAATTCGTTGAATTTCAAAAAACATCGTTCCTCTCGTGTCATTAAATCCTTGTCTCAATCCGGCTTGTGAGAATGCTTGACAGGGAAAACCTCCTAATAAGAGATCATGATTGGGTATATGATCGGTAGATATTTTTGTGATGTCTCCATGTGGAACTTCTCCAAAATTTGCTGCATATGTTTTTTGTGCAAATTTATCCCATTCAGATGTAAAGACACATTGCCCACCAAGTTCTTGAAATGGAATTCTTATGCCACCGATACCTGCAAATAGATCGATGAAGGTAAATTCACTTTGATACTTTTTGTTTTGACGATATGGGGCTTGCGCATGTTGTGTCTTTAAATATTGCTTGAGATTTTGTATATCGGATAATTTTCTTTTTGTTGGTTTATGTTCACCATGTTCCCATTTTCTAACTGTTTGCTCACCAGAAGAATTCATGCCTAACAAGTTTGCAAATTCAGTTCTGCCTAAACCAAGTTCTTTACGCGTTTGTTTTATGAATTCGGGTAATCCGTATGACTCGATATTTAATTGCATAGCTTTATTGTCTTAATGTTGAATAACCCCAAGCACTAAACAAGTGTACAGTGTTCTGTTGCATATTGCAAGATCATAATTATGACATGTCATAGCTAGGCTGATTATCTGACATGATTTGGGTCTATACACCAGAATATGTGTCATAAAGACTTTCGTTTTTTGATACATAAGACATACAGAGTATTGTACGAATAAGCCAAATTTATTGCATAAACGTTCTTTCAAAGCCTCATTCAATCAAACAGATCTATTACGATGGAACAAAACAAAAAGATGATCATTGAAAAATTTTACTCTAATGTTAGAGGAAAGAAATTTGATCCAACTGGCTATAACAAGAACCATGATGGAGCAGAAGGGCAGTGGTTAGAACAGAGAATGGGCATTAAGTCCAACAATAACAATGCTCCCGATTTACTTGGTTATGAAATAAAAAAAGCAACAAAAAGTAAAATCACTTTTGGAGATTGGTCACCAGATCTTGTACTATGGAAATCTAAGAGAAAAGCATGTGCTGATATCCCTCAAATTGATCGTGATACTCAATTTTTAAAATATTTCGGCAAACCAAACCTTAACAAAGACAATCGTTTGTCTTGGTCTGGTGAAGCAGTTCCAACAGTTAGAGGTTACAATACCTTTGGTCAGATTTTACAGGTAGATGAGGAAGACAACATTTTAGCATGTTATTCTTATTTGAACGATCAGCGATCGAATAAATCAGAATTAATTCCAAATGAATTTCATATAGATAATTTGATTCTTGCACAATGGCTCAAAGAATCAATGAAAGCAAAAGTCGAAAATAAATTTAACGATCAAGGTTGTGTTGTTTGTTACACAGATTCCAAAGGAGTTTATACACAGATTGGATTTGTAAAGCCTATTGATTACAGCATGTGGATTGCTTGGGTTAAGTCTGGTATCGTTTTTTTCGATAGCGGTATGTATGCAGGGAACTCTCGATCATACTCTCAATGGCGTATGAATAATAAAAATTGGAACGAGTTAGTGGAGTTAGTGGAGTTAGTGGTAGAGCAACATTGAATCAACGACAACGAGTGTATCAATCTTTCCCTTTTAAATGACTAGATTCTGCAAACCCGTTGCTCTCCATATGGTATCTGATACTAAGAGAAGGCTGGTATCAAACACATCAACGTCAACAAGCAGAGCATTGACTTGTTAATCTGAGCTAGCCAATTCAAGAAACGCAGAAAACTACTCATAGCGTTTCTGGCCGCAAAGGGAGAGCACTCAATGCCAGTCTGATGTGTGGAGGATTTTCATTGATACTCCTACGGCGTTGATATTATTTCCTCTGTTTAAATTCATCCAGCCAGTTCTTTAACTTGTCAAAATCAGTTTTAAATTCATTGGGTTTCGGAAATTGAACTAATGATTCATCTGACTGGTCGTGTACATAATTTGAATACTTTGTCATCAACTCGTCAATGTATTTGCAGTCTGTTTCTGAGATTTTGGCCAGATTGCCGATTTTTTTCGAATGTATTTCTTTCCTATGCCGCTTGACAATATCTGCAAGAAGTTCGCGCTCAATTATACGCTCTACGAGGTTTCTAAAAATGACGCAAAGATCTCGAGCAGTTTGTTGATAAACTGCCTTTCCTTTCTCTTTGAAAATTGTTGTCGCTGACGGATGATGATCGTTGATGAGTTCGTTTAATATTTGCGCTGGTTTCTTTGTTGACAGCGATATATTATCCGGCTCACCAGTTCCCCAAGGTTCTTCCTGAATATGAATGATTTTAGGCTCAATGCTGATCTTTTTGGCATAATCCTGAACAAGTCCTAAAAGTGAAAGGCGATGGGTGAATATGATAACTTGTCTTTTGGAGGCGAGAGCACAGAGACGTTGAACGACAGCCTCTTCATAATCTTGATCAAGAGATGAGATAGGGTCATCAAATACAAATGGAGCTGAATAGGTTCTGCCTGTAACATCAGCAAGAAACGCCGCAATTGATACGATACGATTCTCACCTTCACTTAGAACTTCATTTAGGTTGTGGACGGCTCCGTCCAGCTGAAGTGTGTGGAGGACCTTGCCTTTTGAAACCTTGGATTTGCTTAGCTTTACCTTGAGTTGAGATGCCTTTAAGGCTTTGAGCTCATCGTTAAACCGCTGAACAAAAGCATCCGTAATAAGTGTCTCTGCCAACTCTCCCTTTTTCGTGGATAAGGCTCTAGAGTTGGTTTTCTTTTTAGCTTCCTTAAGTCGTTCGAGTGACTGCAGGTGATTTAGCTCTTCCTGAATCGCAGTTTTCTGTTCAGCGAGCCACTTTTTTGACCGGAGGTTCTTTAAGTGAGCCTGCAGCTCAACGCGATTATCCTTTTCAGCATCTTCCTCATATTTCTTGGCGCTGTTCTCATAGCCTTTTGAAATTTTTCGTATTTCTTCAATCCATTCGGGAGATTGGCTGGAGGTACCCAAGGCATTTTCTGAATCAGGTGACAGTATTTTGTTTTTTTTATCTTGAAGAGAGGTGACGGTATCCTTCGAAGCCTTGATGATGTTCTGATTCTCAATACCTGCAGCATCAATTTTTGTTTTTAATGCCTCAAGGCTGAGAATATCTGGCAGAGCATCAATTTTCTGTCTGACCTCTCTGTCTGATTCTGTGGCTTGCTTTTGTGTTTCACCTTTTATGTACGATTCAAAAGAGGTGAATCGTTTTTTTGCTTCCTCGGATAAAGGTTGATGACAAAGTACACAGACAGAATTGTCCTGCACATGGGGAAACTCTTGTCCACTGTATGCCATTTCTTCAGAATATTTGCGTGCGGCACTCCACAGTTCTTTCCAGATATCAGATCCAACATCTTTGAGTTTTGCACCACTGAAAACATCTGTTGCCGCTGCTTCAGCGGCTGACTTTTTCAGAATGGATTTTTTTTGTGCTACGATAATCCTTTGGCAATTTTCATCAGACAGTTTATTGAGGCAAGTCTGCACATCATGAACAAGACCATCAGCATGATCTTTGTTAGTCCTGACTTGCTTTGCTTTATCAGCAGGGGATGTCACAGAAATTCTTTGTTGTAAATTCTGGAGTTCTGTTTCATTTTTCGATGAGAAAGAACAATGGGAATCAAGATCGTCAGCCGTTGTTTTCGCGCTGAGTTTTTTAACCCAAGCACCTCCAGCGGAGTCAAGGATATCATTAGGGAGACTCGGCATTTTTGACGTTAGTGCTTCGGCATCTGCATTGAGTTTTGCTGTTACTTTGTCACAGACATCAATTAGCCTGCTGAAAAATGACAAAATCAGAGGTTCATAGCTGACCTCTTCTCCTTTCCCCATAAAGACTCGGCCAAATGACGTGTCGAAAATATCAATGGAGCAAAGGTCGTCGCAAACTCCCGAGCCTGTCCATTCATGCTCCACCGGTGTGCCGTTTTTGAGATAAGAGATTTTGGCTTTCTGGGCAACATCTTCAGCAGAAAACACATCTTTATGCAGTTCACCACGGACACAATCACGGGCTCCGCAGACATGTTTCAGAAGCCTTACATAACCGGATTTACCTGAACCAGTAGACCCATAGACAACGGCAATATTGCTCTTACCGAAATCGAGTGGTGTCCGAGGGGCCAGTTTGTTTACCCCGGAAATTTTGCTGATGGAAGATAAATGTATTTTTTCAGAATCATGCGCATCAAAAGCCCCAGCGGGGATGCTGCAATCGATATCAGGAAAATCATTATTGGCTTCCTGTTGACATAATATCATCAGATCAGAAATGGCTGCATCATTCAGATCACCGAATTCAAGTAAGCGTTTTGCGGCGACCTGCAGCCACTGTGGTTGTTGTGTTAACCATTCCATTATTGTTGAAGAAACCATCTGCCCATTCTCCCTTTGAATTAAACGTACTTCCCTGAAAAATCCTCGAACGCATTTGTGACGGCGAACTCAACTTCTTTGCTGATTAAACCGAGTTTAGTACCCAGAAAATCTAAGATGATCAGTGATTCTGTTATTGTATTTTCATCCATTCTATCGCCCATAGTTTCAGTGTCTTTTAGCCACTCATTTTTGATTGTTTCTTATCGACCTCAGCACCATGGGCAATGGTATGTTCCAAAATGGAAATAGTTGCGGTTCGATCTAATTCATCGCTTCCAAAGATGTTTTTTCGGATTATCGCTGCACACTTCATTAGACACCAACCCCTATTGTATTGCTAAGTAAGTATTCTCTGCTTGCCGTTGATGGTTAGATTCGCCTCAATGAATCAGTGATTCCATGGATTAAATTTCTCCACCTACACCCTTAAACTTTTCAACAAATTTAGAAATTAGTTTGAAAACGCGTTGTTTTTTCTCTTTGTATTTCGGGGTGAGTGGGCTCATTTTTTGCAGAGTGTCATTGAGCTCGGTGCCATTTTCACTCGCAAATTCTCGTTTTAATGATGTTGTGATGTAACGCTTAGCAGCATCTTCAATTAAATTTTCTGAACGGATTAATTCTTCAGCGTCATGCTTTTGTACAATTCGTGCAAATTTGTAAAATTCTGCAATAACGCTCGCCGTATCGTTAATATCGTCTAGATTGGTTTGATTAATAAAATCAACAATCAATTTTTCTTTGGTGCGATGACCTAGACTGGCACGAATCGATCGGCATACTTCTTCGATCAACTCGGCTTTGCTCTTATTCGTTCTATTGTGTTCAAAAATCAACCCAAGAATGTAATCCAGATTAAATTCTTGTGAATGAAGTAGATCTACCTCAAAAACTACATCATCCCAATCGAGCTTGGAGCTTTCTTGATCATTGGAGGCTTTGTCACGGCGCAACCAATCGCGTATATCATTATACATTGAGCTATAATCCTGAATCGTTCGCTCTGATGGTACTTCGATGCATTTCATTGAATCTAGACCATCGTCATCCAAATAATATTTTTCCTTAAATGCTTCAACCGCGTTAGGGTCATTCTGATCAACATTTTGCCAAGCTTTTAGTCCTACAAATTCATCGTAGTTTTGCAGCATATTTTCTATCCGCAAATATTCGCCGAATAGTTTGACAAAATCTTTCTTATCTTCTTCTAACACAATGGCATCATGGTCGGGGAAGCGGTTTTTCAATTCTGCTACCACATCCACATAACCTCGGCGTGCGTCATCTGTGGTTTCCTCGGAGCCTCTCAGATATTCTTCATAGCTTTTCTCCAACACTACGTTTTTGGTGTTTTTGTCGCCAAACAGAGCAATGGCTTCTTTCGTGGATTTCTCTAAATCGCGGAAGGTAACGATATTACCAAAGGTTTTGGTAGCATCATAAATACGGTTGGTGCGAGAGAAGGCTTGTATCAAACCGTGATTCCGTAGGTTTTTATCGACAAACAAAGTATTCAATTGGGGTGCATCAAAGCCAGTTAAAAACATACCTACAACAATCAGTAAATCCACTTCTTGTTTTTTAACCCGCTGTGCAAGATCGCGGTAGTAGTTTTGGAAACCATGACTATCTACGCCAAATGAGGTTTTAAAGAGGGCGTTATAGTCGTCAATAGCGGAACTTAAAAACTCTTTGGCACTGCTGTCCATCGCGGTGACTTCAAAGCTTTCATCAGGAATATCGCCGAAAGCATCTTGTTCTTCATTGGCAGAGAATGAAAATATCGTGGCAATTTTCAGTGGTTTGTCACTATCTACTTGTAATTTATTAAGTGTCTCATAATACAGTTTGGCTGCATCCACGCTACTCACACCAAACATCGCATTGAAGCCTTTATTGCCACCTTGCAGGCGATGAGTTTTATGACGATAGTTATTAAGAATATATTTGGATATTTCTCGGATACGCTCTGGGTGCAGCAGAGCCTTTATATTTTTTGCTGCATTGAGCTTGTCAAAATCTGGCTCGGTTTCATTAGCCTTAAACTTCGGACGTACATCATTGTAGTCCACTTTAAACTTGAGCACTTTGTCATCACGAATGGCATCGGTAATCACATAGGAATGCAACTCACGGCCAAATACGCTCGCGGTAGTATCCGCGCCCAGAGCATTCTGCGGAAAAATAGGCGTGCCGGTAAAACCGAATTGATAATATCGTTTAAACTTCTTCTTTAAGTTTTTCTGCGCTTCACCAAATTGGCTGCGATGGCATTCATCGAAGATGAAAACCACTTGGCTCTTATAGACAGAGAGAGCGTTTTCGCTTTTTATCAAGTTATTAAGTTTTTGGAGGGTGGTAACTATAATCTTGTTATCGTCTTTGTTCAGATTACGCTTAAGCTGGGCGGTGCTGTCGGAACCATTGACACTATCGGGTGAAAAGCGTTGATATTCTTTCATGGTTTGATAGTCGAGGTCTTTACGGTCTACTACAAAAAACACCTTGTCTATAAAGTCCAACTCAGTGATTAAGCGTGCGGCTTTAAAACTGGTTAGGGTTTTCCCCGATCCTGTGGTGTGCCAAACATAGCCACCGCTCTCGGTATTACTCCAATTTTTGTTTTGATAAGAACTTTTGATTTTCCACAAAATCCGCTCAGTGGCGGCAATTTGATAGGGGCGCATAATGAGCAACGTGTCGCTTGCATCAAGTACCGAATAGTTCAACAGTACTTCCAACAGAGTATTTCTATCAAAAAATGTCGCAGTAAAGTGTTTTAAGTCTTTAATCAGCGTATTATCTTTTGTCGCCCAATTCATAGTGAAGTCAAAGCTGTGTTTGTCGCGTTTGGTAGTGTTGGCGAAATAGCGACTATCAGTACCGTTAGAAATGACGAATAACTGTAAATACTTAAACAGTGATTGGTCGGCATTAAAACTTTCTTTACTGTAGCGATGTACTTGATTAAAGGCCTCGCAAATGGCCACACCACGTTTTTTAAGTTCAATATGCACAAGAGGCAACCCATTGACTAAAATCGTCACATCGTAGCGATTCTCTTGTGAACCGGTTTGCACAAATTGTTTAATCACCTGCAT
>JABAAV010000043.1:0-4619 GCA_014238595.1 Myxococcales bacterium
GTGAGTACTAAAGATAAAATTGATCTCGAAGAAGTGCGCAATGTTCTTGATGAAGATCATTATGCATTAGATAAAGTTAAGAAACGTATTGTTGAATATATGGCGGTGCGTAAACTTAAGCCTGACAAAAAAGGACCTATTTTATGTTTGACGGGACCTCCAGGTGTTGGAAAAACATCTCTGGGTCGTAGTATCGCTCGTTCACTGGGTCGTGAATTCGTTCGCATTTCATTAGGTGGTGTTCGTGATGAGGCCGAAATTCGTGGACATCGACGTACTTATGTTGGTTCGTTGCCTGGACGGATCATTCAAGGCATGAAAAAAGCAGGAACGAACAACCCTGTCTTTGTTCTTGATGAAATTGATAAACTTGGCAGTGATTTTCGTGGTGATCCATCATCAGCATTACTTGAAGTTTTAGATCCAGAGCAAAACCATGAGTTTTCGGATCATTACTTAGAAGTACCGTTCGATTTGTCTAAGATTATGTTTATTACAACAGCAAATCAGCTCGATTTGATTCCTTGGGCATTACGCGATCGTCTTGAGATTATTGAATTGTCAGGTTATGCGTTTGATGAAAAATTTCAAATTGCTCGCAAATATATTATTCCCAAGCAAATAGAAGAACATGGGTTTGATTCTGGTAAAGTTGATTTTGAAGATGATGGATTGAGAGCAGTGATAGAATCCTATACACGTGAGGCAGGTGTACGTAATTTATATCGTGAAATAGGAACTATTTGTCGTGCAGTAGCGGTCAAAGTTGTTGGTGGTAAAAGGTTTAAACAAAAATCTATTGATGCAAAAGCAGTCGCCGAATTCTTGGGTCCTATCCGTTTTGTTAGCGAAATTGCTGACCGAACGTCGGTTTGTGGCGTCGCAACAGGTATGGCATGGACTGTTGTTGGTGGTGATATTCTTTTTATTGAAGCAACGAGTATGCCAGGTTCTGGTAAATTAACGTTAACGGGGCAGCTTGGCGATGTGATGAAAGAATCTGCAATGGCAGCATTATCTTATATTCGCAGTCATGCAGAATATTTTGGTTTGGGTAAATCAGATTTACTTGCCAAGACGGACGTTCATATTCACGTGCCTTCGGGTGGAGTTCCCAAAGATGGTCCTTCTGCTGGTATTACGATGTTTGTTTCCATGCTTTCGCTGTTTACAGGCAAATGTGTTTCCCCTGACATTTCAATGACTGGTGAAATTACATTGCGCGGTAACGTCCTTCAAGTAGGTGGTGTCAAAGAAAAAATACTTGCAGCACATCGTGCAGGAATCAAACGCGTGATTTTGCCAGAGCAGAACATGAAAGATTTAATCGATATTCCTGATCAGGTAAAAAAAGACCTTAAAATTATGGGTGTGAAACATGTTGATGAGCTGTTGTCATTAACACTGGTCGAAAAAAAGACGAAAGCTAAAGGTACGCCTTCAAAACCTACCAAAGCCAAACCACGTTCTAAAACGACTTCGAAACGAAAAACAAGTATATCTTCAACAGTCAACTGATCACATCGATGCTGCTATGCTCCATGATGGTATGTATTGTTGTTTGTGATTCGTTTATTTTTTAAACGATAAAGTGCTTTTGTTTCTTGATGAGGGATTGACTCAGGTCTAACGAGTGGTTAGCTTGATTGTTCCAACTGGGACAATTATTGTTCTGTTTGAGATATAGGAGGCTTATTATGGGAAAAATCATTGGTATTGACCTAGGAACGACTAATAGTGCTGTTGCCATTATGGACGGCAAAGATCCAAAAATTATTACAAACGAAGAAGGTGGACGTTTGACCCCTTCCGTTGTTGCATTTGATGACAAAGGTGACGTTTTAGTAGGGCAAGTCGCAAGACGACAAGCAGTCACTAATCCTCAAAATACGATTTTTTCAGCCAAAAGGCTTATCGGGCGCCGTTTTGATGAAACTCAAAATGATCTGAAACGATTACCGTATACAGTTGTCAAAGATGCTAAGGGGAGCTGTGCTGTTGAGGTTGGTAATAAAAAACATGCGATGCAGCAAATCTCTGCACATGTTCTCAAAAAATTGAAACGTTCAGCAGAGGAATATTTGGGTGAATCTGTCACTGATGCTGTGATTACAGTGCCTGCTTATTTCAATGATACTCAACGACAGGCCACAAAAGAAGCCGGTAAAATTGCTGGATTAGATGTGAAACGTATTGTTAATGAACCAACCGCAGCCGCATTGGCCTATGGGTTAAATAAAAAAGCTGATCATTTAGTTGCTGTTTACGATTTTGGTGGAGGTACATTTGATATTTCTGTCTTGGAAGTCGGAGAGAAAGTGGTTGAAGTTATTTCAACCAATGGAGATACGCATCTTGGTGGTGATGATATTGATGATGTCATTGTGACATGGCTTATAGATTCATTCAAAAATGATACAAGCATGGATCTGTCAAAGGATAAAATTGTACTACAACGTCTTAAAGAAGCTGCTGAAAAAGCGAAAGTTGAACTTTCTTCAACACAAGAAACTGAAATCAATTTGCCTTTTTTAACTGCGGATGCCAGTGGTCCAAAACATCTCGTGCAGAAATTATCGCGTGCCAAACTCAATCAAATAATTTCAAATATCATTGATAAAACGATAACACCCTGCAAAAAGGCATTACAAGATGCAGATAAAAAACCCACTGACATTCATGAAGTGATTTTAGTTGGTGGTTCAACACGTATTCCTTTAGTACAAGAAAAAGTCAAAGCGTTCTTTGGTAAAGACCCTCACAAAGGCGTGAACCCAGATGAAGTTGTTGCTCTTGGTGCTGCGGTACAAGCAGGCGTCCTATCTGGTGATGTTACTGATATGTTGCTTTTAGATGTGACACCATTGTCACTGGCGATTGAAACGCTTGGCAGTGTGAGTACTGTTCTTATTCCTAGAAATACGACAATTCCTACACGCAAAAATGACATTTTTTCGACTGCAGCAGACAATCAACCCAGTGTAGAAATTCATGTCACACAAGGGGAGCGTCAGCTTGCTAAAGACAATCGCACTTTAGGACGGTTTAATTTAGATGATATTCCACCGGCACCCCGGGGTGTTCCTAAGATTGAAGTTGCATTTGATATTGATGCCAATGGTATTTTAAATGTAACGGCGACAGACAAAGCGACGTCAAAAGAACAAAAAATAACCATTGAATCAGCTTCAGGTTTATCGGATGCTGAGATTGAAAAGATGGTTGAAGAATCTGAAACCTATGAAGAAGAAGACAAAAAACGTAAAGAAGGTATTGAAGCTAGAAACAACCTTGATAGTCTCATTTATAATACTGATAAGCTTGTTACAGAGCATAACGATAAGCTTTCTGAGAGTGATAAGGGCGAAATCACCAATGTGCTTGATGAAGCTAAAACAGTATTAGAATCGAACCAAGGAGATGATCCGAATACCTCGGAGCTACAATCTGTTTGTGAACAATTGGAAAAAGCATCACATAAATTGGCAGAGGTTATGTATAAAACGGATGCCGCTGATTCTGGGAATCAACCCATGGACGGTATGGACGGCATGGACAATGGTCCTGATATTCAAGATGGTGGCACTGTTGAAGATGCGGGAACCATAGACGTTGAAGCTAAATAAACGTTGAAGCTAAATAGACATCGAAGCTAAATAATAAAAGTTAAACGATTTAAATAGGTTGATCAACTGGATTTTAAAAAAGCGGGATGAAGATATGTTCATCTCGCTTTTTTTATATGGCAATGATGTGGATTATTTGACAGCGATAAGTTCTTTGAATGCGGCATCTCCTTGAGATTTGTCGCTGTGATGTTTGAATAAAAGATTTAAAGTATCTTTGCTTTCAGAGATGTGTTGAATATTCATCGCTTCTAAAGCTAAAGCCCAATCAATCGTTTCAGCAATGCTTGGTTTTTTTTTGAGATTAAATGAACGCACTCTGTCTACGAATTTAACAACTTGTTCAGATAATTCTTTTGATAAATGAGGCGCATGTGTTCGAACAATGATGAGCTCTTGTTCAACAGATGGATAATCCATATCAAGATAAAGACATCGACGAAGCAATGCATCAGATAATTCACGTGTATTGTTTGATGTTAAAATAACCAGTGGTCGATGTTTGGCTGTTAACGTTCCAAGTTCAGGAATAGTGACTTGAAATTCCGCAAGAACTTCTAATAAAAATGCTTCCAGTTCTTCTTCGGCTCGGTCAATTTCATCGATCAATAAGATGACTGGTTTGTCAGCTAAAATGGCAGCAAGAATAGGACGTGGTTGTAAGAAATGTTCAGAAAAGAATGCATCATCATGAGATGCAATCGTGTTTATTGCTTCTGATAAAGAATTGGTTTGTGCAATGAGTGCAGATGTTTTTTCACGAAGCAGTTGTGTATATAAAATCTGTTTAGCGTATTGCCATTCATAGATTAACTTAGATTCATCCAAGCCTTCATAACATTGAAGACGAATGAGTTGTGTGTTGGATGCTTGGGCAACTGATTTGGCTAAGGATGTTTTTCCTATGCCTGCTGGTCCTTCTACTAATATAGGTTTTTGGAGTTTGTCAGCTAAGAATAATGTTGTGATGATTTGTTCAGTTGCAATGTAACC
>JABAAV010000043.1:4950-11862 GCA_014238595.1 Myxococcales bacterium
CGATTGTGCAGCATTTCTTCTGACAGGGATGTTTGCAGAAGGCAAATCAAACACACAGCCATTAAGCCGTTTCTTGGGAGCAGATGTATGTCATGAAGAACAATTCATTGATCACACAACAATGGTCTTGTTTCATAAAGAACAAGCTACTGATCACACAGGAATGGTTTTGTTTCATAAGGCACGAACCACTGATCACACAACAATGGTCTTGTTTCACAAAGAACAAACCACTGATCACACAACAATGGTCTTGTTTCATAAAGAACAATCCACTGATCACACAACAATAGTCTTGTTTCATAAAGAACAATCCACTGATCACACAACAATGGCCTTGATTGGTCATACACAGAGCATGGCTCTGATAGGGATAGCCTTGTTTCACAATATACAGATCCCTGATTTTGCAAGATTAATCTCGTATGACAAGAATGACTGGATAAGCGTTGTTGTCACATTAGCATTTTACATACAACACACATCGGCTGTATCGACTCAAACAAAACGCACAGGTCAAACAAAACGTACGGGTCAAACTAAACGCACTGTTCAATTAAGTGGCACAGGAGGTGATGAGTTTGGAAATCATGCACCATCATCAGCTTCAACAAAAAACAATAATGTTGATCTGCTTAGCGAACAAGATCTTTGTGATATTGAACAAGAATATAGCGAAGGAATCACTGCTGTAAAAGTTATTGATATTTTTATGTCACGAGGAATTCGTTTTTCAGAAGCGACATTTCGAAAATATATTCAGCAAGGCTTGCTTCCGCGAAGTCGTCGTATTGGTCGCAAGGGCAAATATCGAGGGTCATTAGGCATTTATCCTTCGAAAACAGTTCGACGAGTTAATGCGATCAAACGCTTGATGTCTGAAAGTTATACGATTGAAGAAATCAAAGAACAATTTCTAACAGTCACAAATACGATTGAATCCATTGAAGAAAATATTGTCGAACTTCTTTCGCAATTAGAAGAAGAAATTAAACGGATTGACACAAGCAAAGACGCTAATCATGGTTTAGAAAAAAAATGGATCAAGACAAAAAAACAAGCGGAAGACATGCTTGTTGAATTTAAAAAACTTTATGAAACCGTCGTGGATTCAAGACAAGATTTTTATGGAAACACAGGATCAACAGTCAATACTGAAGATTTATTATAACCGTTATTTGAATAGGAAATATTTAACAGAAAAGGATGTACAATGAGTGAAGAAACAAAAAATAGTGAATCAGTAGTTAAAAGTGCCGAAGAGAATAATACACCTGTTACTAGCAAAAAAATTCGTCGTCGTCCTAGAAGAAGTCGCCCTCGTTCTAAAACAATTGCGATGAAAAGACTGACACGTGAAGAAATACGAGAAGGGAAAATGCTCTATCCTCTATTCGATGATTCAAAACGCCCTAAAAACAGAAAAGAATGCAAAGGATCAAAGCGTCCATGTCCATGGATTGGGTGTAAATATCATCTTTATATTGATATAAACCCTGAAACTGGTTCTATGAAAATCAATTTTCCTGATTTAGAGCCTTGGGAGCTTCCAGAAACATGTGCACTAGATGTCGCTGATCGTGGTGGTACTACTTTAGAAGAAGTGGGAGATTTGATTAATTTAACACGCGAACGTATTAGACAAGTTGAAGTGCGTGGGTTGATCAAATTAAAAACTGTAGGTGATGAAGTTGGTGAATCAGAAACATTTAGCTTGAATTAAATATCTTATGATATTTATGATGGACTATGGATATTTTAGTCGTTGGCGCTGGAGCCAGAGAACATTCTCTGGCATGGCAGTTCATTCATTCAGGACATACTGTTTGGATAGTTCCTGAAAACGCAGGATTGCCATTGCATTCTGTTGATATCAACATCAATGATATCGAACAAATCATCTCATTTGCTCAAACAAAAAAGATCGATCTTGTTGTTGTCGGATCTGAAGAACCATTACTTTTAGGTATTGTAGATGTCATGAAAAAAGCGGGTCTTTGTGTTTTTGGTCCAAACAAAGAAGCTGCTCAGATTGAGGGGTCAAAAGCATGGGCAAAAGCATTTTGTCATCGACATGATATTAAAACGGCACCTTTCATTGTGTGTACAACAATGAAGGAGGCACGTGATGCTATTGATTATTTTGATTGCTCTGTTGTGATTAAAGCTGATGGTGTAGCACGTGGAAAAGGCGTATTCGTTTGTGATAACAAAGATGACGCTTTGCATCAGGCTTTTTTGATGTTGGAGAAAAAACAATTTGGACAAGCATCAATGCGTATTGTTATTGAGAAGCGAATTTTTGGAAAAGAGTTGTCAGCATTGATGATTGTCGATGGAGAACGCTATCAAATGCTTCCATTGGTAGAAGATTACAAAACTATTGAAGAGCAAGACAATGGTAAAAATACCGGTGGAATGGGCGCCGTATCTACACCTCAATGGGTGAACCAATCAATGTCTACTGCTATTGAAACAACGATTCTGTCACGAACCATAGAAGGTCTTGTGAAAGATGGCATTCACTATCAAGGAATTATTTATGCAGGATTAATGTTGGATAAAGACAATCAGCCATGGCTTTTAGAATATAATTGTCGCTTTGGCGATCCAGAATGTCAAACGATGATGGTTCGATGTCAAGATGATTTAGCCCAGTGGTTACAAACAGCAGCACAAGGGGCACTGTGTCAGAAAATGATTCGATGGAGTGATGAGATGGCAGTATCCATTGTTCTTGCATCGAAAGGATATCCCGATGATTATGAATCAGGATATGTTATTTCAGGTTTTGAACAGATTGATTCGGCTTGTGTCTTTCATGCCGGAACCAAGCGTCAAGGTGACTGTATTGTGACTGCTGGAGGTCGAGTTATGACAATCACCGCATTAGGTAAAACGACAGAAGAAGCAAAAAAACATGCCTATGATGCAGTTGAGATGATTGATTTTAATGATGTATATTATCGCAACGATATTGCGACTCGATAAACCCCTATGCTTGTACCACATCAAAAAGAGATTCAATCGGCAGCAGCTGCTATTGAAGCGGGAGGTGTTGTATGTGTACCGACAGAGACGGGCTATGGGTTAGCCGTGGCTTATGATGATCCAACGGCAATGAAAGCATTGTTTGAGGCTAAAGGACGCGACATAATCAACGCTCCAGTTGGGTTGATTGCTGCAACCAGTGAACAGACGAATATGGTTGTTGAACAGTTTTCTTTCTTAGCATTGAGACTGGCGCAGCGTTATTGGCCTGGACCTTTGACAATGGTATTGTCTGCGAAAAAAAATCTCTTGCCTGAAATTGTTAATGGGCAAGGAAACGTTGGAATCCGTATTTCGTCACATCCTTGTGCCAGTCTTTTGGCATTGTCAGTAGGAAAGCCGATTACTGCGACTAGTGCTAATCGATCAGGGGAATCTATTTGTTGTGATATCCAAGAAGCAAAAGCATGTTTTGGTGATTTAGTATCTGTATATCTTGATGGTGGATGGATAGACAACGATGGCTTTTCCACGGTAATTACTGTAGAAGGTGAGCATTATAATGTTCTACGCCAAGGTGTTATCAACTTATTAGATTCAAAGGAGTATTGTGATGGCTGAAATTCGCCCATTCAATGGTATTTTATTTAATACAAAACAAGTATCTGCGTCCGATGTTTTGGCACCGCCGTATGATGTGATTTCTGATGTCGATGCCGAAAATTTGAAACAAAAAAGTCCGTATAATGCTGTCCATTTGATATGTCCAGAAGGTTCAGGAGACAACAAGTATACCAATGCTGCTCAATTATTCTCTACATGGAGAAAAGAATCGATATTAGTTCAAAATAAAGAGCCATGTTTTTATCGATACAATCAAATATTCTCTGTAGAAGGACAAGATAAACCAATAACACGTCGTGGGTTCATTGCTGCTGTTCGACTGCATCCATTTGATGAAAAAGTCATTTTACCTCACGAAAGAACTTTGCGTGGTCCCAAAATTGACAGATTTAAATTAATGACTGCAACATCCGCTCATTTTTCGCAGATATTTGGATTCTATTCTGATCCGAAAGAATTTTTGAATGATGTTTTTTCTTCGATTGAAAATCAACCGCCTTGCATAGATGGCATTACTGATGATGGGACAAGGCATGTTCTGTGGGCTGTATCAGACGCTTCAGTAGTCACAAAAATACAAGAAGCATTGAAAGATTTGTCTATTTATATTGCGGATGGACATCATCGATATGAAACAATGCTTGCATTGAAAGAACAACAGAATGATGATTCTGATGCCCCTTCAAATTTTGGTACATTCTTTTTGGTCAACAAAGATGATCCAGGACTGATTGTTCTTCCGATTCATCGTTTAATTCATAGTATTAGCGATTTTAATTCCAAAGAATTTGTTAGCTTTCTCCAAGAGTTTTTCACAATGAAAACAATCGTTGATGGTGTTAAAGACAGTAATCAAACGACAGAGTTGTTAAAACAAGAAGGCAACAAACAGCCTACCATAGGCATGGTTTTTCCTCACAATGATGATTTGATATTACTTTCACCCAAAGAAAATGCTGTTCGATCGAGTCTTCCTCATAACAAAGTGTTAGCTGATTTAGATGTAACATTGCTTCATAATATTATATTAGAGAAATTATTGGGCATTGATAAGATTGCATTGGAAGAGCAACGTCATGTGTTTTATGTCAAAAGTACGACGCAGGCATTGGAGAAAATTAACGACAATACATCACAAGTAGGGTTTTTGCTTAATCCTACTAAGACAAAACAAATATGTGATGTCGCAGATTCTGATGAATGTATGCCACAGAAAGCAACATTTTATTTTCCTAAAATCGCTAGTGGTATTGTGTTTAGATCTTTTACTTCAACGACTTCTCAGGAAGATCATTTGTCTGATCAAGATATTGTTTAATGGCTCGGACAGAATCGTAATCCGAATCTCTGGCTTCTGTGAATCCAATCATTTCAGTAGAATCTTTGAATGTTTGTTGAGCTAGTTCTGTGTTTGATTTGATCTTAAAGAGAGATTGAGTCATAAAATTGACGATTGTTTTGTCAGTTTTTGTGTTGGCACAAAAAACATCAGGCGGAATGCGATTTGTTTTTGCAATGATACGAAACATTTCTGGTTTCATGCTTTTATCTCCCCAAAAACGAACATTATCTACTGCACCTGAATATATTGCAGCAGCATCACAATCTCCTTGTTTTAAATGATCTAAGGCTTCATCATGACTTCCCGCGAAGATGATGTTGCCGAAAAACATGTCAGGATGTATTTTCATTCTTTCTAAAATCAATGCTCGAGGATAAAGATAGCCTGATGCTGAGGATTTGTTGGTATAGCAAAAAGATCTGCCTTTCAATTGATCGAGTTGAATTATGTTTGGTTTGTTATTTTGAGCATTAGTGAGTGATACAATATCTCCTGAATAAGAAAGACCAAAATTGGTTTCAATGTTTGCAATGATTTGCAGTGATTCTAGTTTGTCTTTGATATTGACATAGGCATAAGGTGCGAGAATCGCAAATTCAATTTTGTTGATTGCTAAGGCATGTTTTAAATGACGAATGTTTTCAAACAAGGTTAGTTCAATACTGCTATCAAACCTTTGTTTAAACAATGGAGATAAATATTGAATAAGAGGGGCGTATTTTTCTGAGATTGTATTTTTTGTAATATAGCGAAGCACACCAATCTGAATGGGTGGTTTGTTGGAAACAACGTTAATTTGATTGTTGCTGTGATTGTTGAAATAAAAAAACAATGAACCTATGAGTGCTACTATGGTCAATGAGGCAATCATTAATGTTATGAAAAAATGTTTTTTTTTCATAACATTATCTATTACAGATGATTCTGTGACATTTGTTTGTGCTGATTGAACATATTCTGGAACAGCTTTTGCTGCGTTTAATAATGCTCCATGAAAATCTGTGACAGTCTGATATCGCTTGTTTTTATTGAACTGTATGGATTTGTAGAGTACTTTTTGTAATTCATTGGGTATTTGAGATGAAATTTGATTCGTTGGTTGATGTTTTTGATTGATAATGTTTTTGTAAATTTCTTTCGTTGTTTTTCCTGAAAAAGGAAGTTTTCCTGTAAGCATTCGATAAAAAAGAACGCCTGTAGAATAAACATCAGTGCGTGTGTCAAGATTTGATTCAGCAACAAGTTGTTCTGGTGACATATACTGAGGTGTCCCGACAACCATGCCCGCACTGGTCAAGTTTGCGTTAGGTGCCAAAGGATCTGAGAATTTAGCAATACTAAAATCGAGTATTTTAATTAAAAATTGACCATCTTTGCCTTCCGTTAACATAATGTTTCCGGGTTTTAAATCACGATGAATGATGTTGGCTTCATGGATTTTAGAAAGTCCCGATAAAATCTGTTCAATGATATCAATGATGAGAGCAAGAGGCAGTTGTCGCTCTCTGTTGAGTAATGCACTGAGACTTTCACCATCAATATATTCCATAACGATAAAAGGAATGCCTTGATCATCAATATCGATATCCATAATATCAACGACATTACGGTGTCTCACTGCGGCTGTTGTTTTAGCTTCTTGTTGAAAGCGTACAATGTTGTTTGATGTTGTGTTGTTTAAATCTGTTAATAGTTTGATTGCGACTGTTGTCCCAAGGCCAATGTGTTCTGCTTGATAAACAGAACCCATACCACCTTCACCCAACATTTTGCCAAGACGATATTTTCCCAATAGTACTCTGTGTTTTAGTGCAGGTAGAGGCAGTGTTTTTTGAAAATCTAACGATGACATAATTCAAATGGTGTTTTAATGCTCTGTAAAAAGGCCTTGTATTTTGTTTTTGATACCGCGTCTAAATCCAGTCGTTAATACTTTGAAAAATCTACGATATGCT
>JABAAV010000044.1 GCA_014238595.1 Myxococcales bacterium
GCATTGCCCGTCTTCACAACCGAAATCCTCGAAAAGACATCACGAGATTTTGCTACAGACAATGAATGGAAGACAAAACATCTATTTATGACATTGCGCCATATCCTTACGGGACGAAAAGCATCTCCGCCATTGTTTGAAACCATGGAAGTCCTTGGCAAGGAACTCGTTTTCCGAAGAATACGCAAAGCCATCGAGTTTTTACGAACGATAAAACAATAATTTAATTATTGTTCGGACTCACGCCAATCGGAACCTTTGCCTGCTTGAATCGCATGGGATAACCCTCCACGCTCAAGCAATGACGTTTTTGTTTCGATAGCATCTCCACGAAATTCAACAGGTGCAGCATGTAGCTTTGTGTCCATTCTAATCGCATCACAAGGACAGGCTTCAACACATAAGCCACAAACGATACAGCGAAGCTCATCAATTTCAAATACAGCAGGATATTTTTCAACAGAAGGGTCATCAGTTTCAGCAGGGACAATGGTAATGCAGTTGGCAGGACATGCTGTTGGACAACACATACAAGCCACACATCGAACTCTGCCATCATCTCGTTTCATCAAACGATGAAGCCCACGATGCCTCTCCGGATAAGGTATTTTCTCTTCGGGATATTCAAGAGTTTCTGTTTGAGTTTTCGTAAATAAATTACTAAAAAAATGACGCATTGTTACCGTCATACCTCGGATCAAAGTCATCATAAACGATGTCGTTTGTGATGGTTCACGTTTGACTGTGACAACCGTTGCTCGTCCAACGGTTGTTTTTTCACTTTGAGTTACTGTATCCATAAAAGTATTAATGCCGTCACCATAGTATTTAATAGAGCTAAAGGAAGCAAGCGTTTCCACCCCAATTGCATGAGTTGATCAGGACGAAATCGTGGAAGCGTCCAACGAATCATTAACTGAAACCAACAAAAGAAAAACACTTTCATCACAAAAGACAAAATACGCAATAAAGAAACCGTAATATGATTCATTTCTGTGACAGTCCCAAAAAGATATAATCCATCATCATGCAAAAAAGGAACCTGCCATCCACCAAAAAAGAGTGATGTAATCAACATGGAGATAAATACAATCTCAATAAATTCACTCAAGAAAAACATTCCCCATCTCAATCCTGAATACTCTACAAAGTAACCAACAATTTCAGATTCACCCTCAGGGAGATCAAACGGGGCTCGTTTTGTTTCTGCAATCGCAGCACTGAAAAACAATAAAAAAGCAACAGGCTGAAGAACAATGCCCCATTGCCATGGGTTAGGTCCTTGTTGTCGTACAATTTCACCAGGCTCTAACGTTCCCATAATAAGAAACAAACCCATCAATGAAAGACCCATTGTAACTTCATAGGACATCATCTGTGATGACGCACGTAAACCTCCGAGTAATGCAAGTTTATTGTAACTAGACCATCCTGCTAATGTCGTCCCGTAATTAGCAAATGTAAGAATTGCAAAATAAAAAATGAGTCCAAAATCAATAGTTAAAATTTGTAATGTAATCTGATCAGCCCATGTTAAATCATTAGCAACGCCCCCATGGATTATCATGCCTTGTAGTGCATCTGTAGAAATCACATCAAATAAAGCATGAGGATAAATCGTTGGTCCAAAAGGAATAATACAAAAGGCAATTAATACAGGAACCAATGCCAAAATAGGGGCAAGTTTAAATAAACCTCGATGTGCATTTCCTGGAATGAAATCTTCTTTGCCAATCATTTTGATCACATCGGCGACAAAATGTAGAATACCCCAAAGACGAATGTTACCAATGTTCGCACGATTGGGACCCAATCTGTCTTGAATCATCGCACTTTGACGACGCTCTGCCCACGTTAATAACGAAGCAACTGGCAACGCGAACATTAATACTAATATTACCCATTTGACACCAGGCCAATCGGCTATCGTGATCAACGTATCGATCATGACTTACGCATTCTACTATCCACGAGAATGTTCAAAGCGTAACTGCACACGTGGATTAACATTGTCCCAATTATGTTGAGGAAAGTTGTGATGGCGACGCATACATGCATCGACGGAGCGAAGATCATTATACTTCAAACCATGTCCTGTCTCATTGCTCAATCGTACTAAAGTCTCCCATGCAGAAAGAGATTGTCCTGCTGAAGGCATGGCACTGTAAATTCTTTGTATATGGTTGTCTCTATTAGTGACACTGCCATCAGTTTCCATCCAAGCAGAAATTGGAAAAGCAACAGAAGCATTAGAAACCATGTCTGTCTCATATTCTGAAAACACGATTATTTGACATGATGAATCTGTAATCATAGGTGCAACGTCTAACTCTGAACCCAGTACAATCAGTGTTTTGATTGTTCCTAAAGTAATCTGTGAGATTAATGTTTGAGTGTCTTCTAACCCAGCATCAACAATCGATATAACACCTTGACGATTTGGAGTGACGTCTTGATCCATCAAAATATCATCGGCACGATCAGGCACAGCAACCGCGCCTCCCATAAATAATTTTTTAACACCCCATGACTGTGTCAGTTTATACAGAAGATAATTAGCTTCATTGGTGTGATGCGGTGAAAAGACAACACCTATTGAATCACAATCGGTATCAAGGACTGTCTTAATACAATGACCGGCATGAGTCATTGCATCTTCCCATGATACGGGTATCCCTTCACGCATTGGACCCGTTAGTCTGTTTTCATACCACTGTTTATGAATAGATCGACCTTCATCACACATCCAATGTTTATTAATATCTTTATGGTACCGTGGTTTAATACGATATACTTCAGTGTTGCGATGATGAATTTCAATGTTACATCCCGTGGAACATCCTGAACAAACAGAAGGTGTCATCATAAGCTCCCAAGAACGCATTGAAAAACGAAATTCTTTCTCTGTTAATGCACCCACAGGACACACATCAACCGTATTTAAAGAATATGGATTGTCTAAAGTTTCAGTCGTTGTCAATTCTTGTTTGTCACCACGATTGATCATCGTTAATTGATGCTCATTGGCAACTTCATCGCAAACACGAATACATCGTGTACAAAGAATACATCGCTCTGCATCGAGCATGATATGTTTTCCAATATCTTTCGCTTTCGGTTTGCGTACTTTAGGGACATCAATCTTTGACAATTGATAATCATGTTCAAAATACATTTTTTGCAATGTACAGTCACCAGCACGATCACAAATAGGACAATCGATCGGATGATTGACTAATGTAAATTCCAACATCTGTCGCCGGGCATCCATAGATTGTTCATCTTGTGTTCGAACAACCATACCTTCTTGGCAAATAGCTTGACATGATGGCTGTAACTTAGGCACGCCTTCAATGGAAACTAAACACTGCCGACACACAGCCGCAATGCTGAGGCCAGGATGATAACAAAACGAACTGATATCAATCGATAATCGTTTAGCCGCTTCTAATACGTTGCTGCCTTGGGGGACGGAGATGCTTTCATCATCGATCGTTAATGTAATAGTTTTTGCGTTTTCATTACTAGCAGCGTCCATGGGTGTTTTCCCTTGAAACGCATATGTTTGATGTTTTGCAGATTGTTTATTCATGCAATCACCGATCACACTCTCCACCAATCATATTGATCATACCAAACGTAGGAATAACATCAGAAATCAAAGCATTTTTAATCATAAAGGGCAGCGCTTGCAATGTAGTGAAAGAAGGAGAGCGAACATGACATTTGTAAGGACGTCCTGTCCCATCAGATACAATAAAAAACCCTAATTCACCATTGCCACCTTCAGTAAATCCATAAGTTTCTCCAGCAGGCACTTTAACGCCATCAACAACATGCTTGAAATGAGCAATCATCCCTTCAATAGTGTTGTAAACCTCTTTTTTAGCAGGCATGGACACACGTAAATCATCAACAACAATCGGTCCTGGTTCAATCTGTTCCATGCATTGATCAAGCATCGACATTGATTGTTTGATTTCTTCTAAACGCACCAAATATCGATCATAACAATCACCATGCTCACCAACAGGAACATCAAACGCCAATCGATCATAAATTAAATATGGATAATCTTTACGCACATCATAATCAAGACCACTTGCACGTCCACAAGGACCTGTAAATCCCCAAGCAATCGCATCTTCTTTACTAACAATTGCAACATTCTCCATTCGATCACGAAATATTTTATTGTTGGTCAACATTGTTTCTGTTTCTGAGAGCATGTTTTTTGTGCGTGCGAGAATATCTTTAAGACGTATTGTGAAATTTTCAGTTAAATCATGTGAGACACCACCAATTCGAACATACGAATAGGTAAGACGCGCCCCACACAATTCTTCAAGCAACTCATAAAACCATTCCCGTACTTTGATCAAATATAAAAAGACAGTAAATCCTCCTAGTTCCATTGCAGAGGCACCAATACATGTTAAGTGATCAGTAATTCGTGATATCTCACCGACCATGACACGAATATATTGAGTTCTCAGAGGGATATCATCTGTAATATCTAACAGCGTCTCAACAGCAAGAGCAAATCCAACATTGTTGAGCATCGGTGATAAATAATTTAATCGATCTGTATAAGGAAAGACTTGATTGTATGTCGCGTATTCAGCTTCTTTCTCAAAACATCGATGTAAATAACCAGGTTGCACATCAGAAGCTACAATACGTTCACCCTCAATTTGTAATACCAATCGTACAGTACCATGCATCGCAGGATGCGATGGTCCCATGTTGATGGTCATCAAATCGTTCGATGCCTCTAAGTCTTCAGGATTTTTTTGCCCGAGAACAACACGTTCAGACATTGGTTACAGCCTTTCGCCGTATTAATGGTTGTCGTTTATCTTTCGGATAATCCTTACGTAACGGATGCCCTGAAAATTCTTCATACATCAAAATCCGACGTAAATCAGGATGTCCCTCAAAGACAACACCATACATGTCATACGCCTCACGTTCTTGCCAATTAAATCCTGACCAAAATTCCGTCAGAGAAGGACAGACAAGATCTTCTGAATCTAGAGGTGTTTTCATTCGAAGACGATAGCCTTGTGTTGTCGAACGTAATTGATAGACAACTTCAAATCGAGCGTTTGCTTTTCCTAACCAATCAATCACAGTACAAGCCACAGGGGCATCCATGTTCTTTTCTTTTAAAAACCCTGCAACATCAAGTAAAATGTCACGCGGGACAATCACCACAGCATCTTGTCCCATTGAGACAGATGTCACCTGCTCAAACCGATCCATTAATTCTGTGACAAGTGCTTGAGACATAAACCACTAAGAAACAACGGGCAAATGAGTATTTTCTTTCACTGTTGTACGTCGTATTTCTAACATTTGATTATGTCCTCGTGATTCTTGAATTCTTTCTTGTAGCATAATCAATGCATCCAATACTTGTTCTGGCCTTGGAGGGCATCCTGGAATATAAACATCAACTGGAACAACTTGGTCTGCTCCAGGCATGACACTGTAATTTTGATAAAAACCACCTGTTGAAGCACAAACACCAAAAGCAACAACCCATTTAGGTTCTGTCATTTGTTCATAAATCCGATGCAAGACAGGCCCTTGCCGTTCGGTAATGGTTCCTACGATCATCAATAAATCTGATTGACGTGGAGAAAATCGTGGAAATTCGGCACCAAAACGAGCAATGTCATATTTAGGTCCTGCAACCGACATAAATTCCATACCACAACAAGCCGTTACAAAAGGATAAGTAAATAACGAGTGTTTACGACCCCAATTAAACGCATTACTGGTACGCGATTTTTTGATTTTTTTCGCCCATATTGCAGCACTTTCAAGCTGGCTTGTTGAAAATTCTACACCCATCGAAGAACTTTCTTACGCCAAACATAAACAAGTGCAACCATAAAAATAAACACAAACACAGCCATTTCAACAAACCCAAACCAACTCACATCCCCTGTGGATGTTTTGGATAAATCGGCATAGTTAACTGCCCATGGAAACATGAATGCAGCTTCAATATCAAATAACAAAAACAAAACAGCGACACGATAAAATCCTGTGCCCAATTGATTATGCGGGGATCCAATAGGGTCTGAACCACATTCAAATGTTCCTAGTTTTTCCTGAGACATCGATGATCGTGGACCACAATACCGAATTAACACAAAAAAGAAACCACACAAACTAAACGCTAATATTAATGACCATCCTATTGGAATATACGCACTCAAACCCACGATCAATGACCTAATTCGTTATGAACCCCGTTTAGATATGTTCGCTTTAGCCTGTTTGAAAATTTCGATCATGTAAAGATCGTTGGAAACCAAATAGGCTTGTTTCGGATAGACTTCAGTTGAAGCCGGTTTTTTATGCCCCGCCATTTCTTCAACAACCGTACGTGCATATTCTTCAGGCAAAAGACCATCTCCTGAATATTCATCAAGACCCATGCCTGGAAATGAAATTGAATGAAATTTGCGTTTCATTGAAGCGATTAAGGCCGCTTGAATGGCCATCCGCAACACTTCTCGATCACACATTTGTCCCGGCTCACTCACCGTGGGGACATGAATGATATAAGGAATAGGAAGCTTCCCTCCCCCAGAAACAACGGCTGATCCAATCGATAAAGGTGCACTGTGCATCACATCGGTCTGGATTGAAGCCCCTCCATGTGTCCGAATACGGTACGCGAGACCTTGACTCATAATTCCAAGGGAATTGGTTGGAACCACAACCGCATCACTCTTTAATGATAATATATCGGCATGTTCAATACACATTGAAACAATACCGACACCTCGTCCTCCGCGAGATCCCGCTTTCATTGCAATCCTTTCATCTATGCCTTTAAACGCTTCACAGACTTATGCATCAAACGCTTTTTCAAGTTGCAATTCTGTTTCTGACGCAGTCCAATTCTGTGAAACAGAGATCTCTTTAACCACCAAATCTTTAGCACGCTCGAACATACGACGTTCGCCAAATGAAAGATTTTTTGAAGTTCGTAATCGGTAGAGATCACGAAAAACTTCCGCAACTTCAAAAATAGAACCTGTCATGATTTTTTCCATAAAACCGCGATAACGACGATTCCATGTTTGTTTATCAAAAAATACACCTTCTTCTTTTAAAATTTCAAAGACTTCCCCTATTTCATCATCGGAAACTACCGGACGTAGCCCCACCTGACTGGCTTTATCTCGCGGAACTAATAGGGTTTGTTTTTCAGTATCAAGGAGCTTAAGAATGTAGAAAGGATAAACTTCTGAGCCTATTTCTTTGTCCTCAATGCCCACAATTTCCGCAACGCCTTGTGCGGGGTATACAGCTTTGTCACCAATTTGAAATTCCATCTAAATAACCCTCTCGTTTAAATACTTCTGTGAAAAATTTGAATACTTCTGTGAAAATATTGTCTGTATCGGAATCTAATTGCTGGCACTAATACCATGAATATTACATCCAGTCGATCGAAAAATCTCCTGATACCTTATTTAAGGATGAGGAATGACATAACCATCTCTATCCAAAAACAGCTCTGTATCTTGGCAAAATGCGTCATTTTGCTTGGGATAGTCTAACATATAGTGAAGCCCACGTGATTCTTTGCGACGATCTGCACTTTCTGCGATTAGACTGGCCACTTGAGCGACATTTCTAAGCTCAATAATATCAGGCGTGACAGGGAATGTTTGATAATATTCAGAAATTTCCTTTGATAATAGAGCCAATCGTTGTTTGGCACGTGCAATTCGTTTATCACTCCGTACAATGCCCAAGTAACTCCATGTTAATCGACGGATCTCTTTCCAATTGAGACTCACCACAATCGCATCCACCATATCCACTTTGGAAGGGGACTGCCATAATGAAATATGCTTGTTTTTCATCGATTCAACATCGAACGAAGAGAGATGTTGGGCAGCACGATGAGCAAACACCAAGCCTTCTAAAATAGAATTACACGCCATACGACAGGCACCATGAAGCCCCGTACACGCCACCTCACCAATGGCATATAATTGAGGAATCGATGTTTGCCCATATTCATCCGTAGCAACACCACCACACATATAATGCGCTGCAGGAACCACGGGAATGGGTGCTTTAGTGATATCTATTTTAAAATCTAAACATCGCTTATAAATTGTTGGATATCGATCACGGAGAAACGTTGCATTTAAATGTGTCACATCTAAAAACACAAAATCATCCCCTGTATTTTTAAGCTCGTTGTCAATCGCTTGAGCAATGACATCTCTAGGCGCAAGCTCTTGCATATCATGATAATCTTTCATGAACATATAACCATCAGTGCGCTTCAACACCGCACCATCGCCACGCATCGATTCTGTAATCAAAAATGATTTTGCATGCGGATGATACATACAGGTTGGATGGAACTGCACAAATTCCATATTCGCTATTTTGGCACCAATACGATAGGCCATAGCGACCCCATCACCTGTGGCTAAATCAGGATTGGAAGTATAGACATATGATTTGCCTGCACCACCGGTTGCAAGTATTGTTGCTTTGGCCACAATGGATTTGATTTCATTGCTAACTTTATCAAGAACATAGGCACCAAGACAGCCTTGGGAACCATCTAACTTCGTGCGCGATATCAGATCAATCGCAATGTGATTATCTAACACGGTAATTTTAGACGACTGACGGTGGATCATATTCATTAAAGTTCGTTGTATTTCATATCCTGTCATATCTTTATGATGCACCACACGAGGTACGCTATGACCACCTTCTCGTCCTAAAGACAATGCACCATCACCATCACGATCAAACTGGGCGCCCATATCTATCAAACGCTGAACATGTGCAGCACCTTCTACAGAGGTCATTTCGACAATGTCACGATGACAAAGACCGGCACCAACCTTGATGGTATCTTCGACATGACGCTCAATACTGTCATCACCGCCCATAACAGCAGCAACACCACCTTGAGCCCATCGTGTTGCAGTATCCATCATGGATTTTTTTGTGCATAAAATAACATTGCCATATTTTGCAGCTTCAAGTGCAAAATACATCCCAGCAACGCCACTGCCTAAAACGAGAAAATCAGTATCAATACGCATCGTAGAATTTTACATTTTACCACTATTCTGTTTTCTCATCCAAGAATAATATCCCTAACATATGATAGATTTACCACTCCAGATTGCCTCTGCCTTACCACCACAAAGCCATCGACTCTTACTGCATAGTGCAACACAACACAATCAACAAAAAACTTTTTCATTTGTTAGTTGTCATCCTGTACAAACACTAACCCTCATTAACAACCAACTTGTTCTCAACGATGACACAGGACGTCGCATTGCCCATACCTTTATCGATCCCTTTGATCTGATTGAAGATTGGATAGACAAAGAATCTCAAACCGACTTGTTTCATCGTTACAACGATGACGCACCCTTTCCTATGGTTGCAGGGTTTATTTCATATGATTTTGGATATCCATTACAATCGATTCAGAGATCCCACGCCCATCAACCCTCACACCCATTACTATGGTTTGGTTTTTATAGTGCTTTATGGCGTTATGATCATCAAACCACCCAACAAACCATCATCGGAACAAGACAACACTGTCTTGAACGCCTCAAAGAAACCATACAACACCCTAAAGCGATAACACCGCATCCATTATCGCCTTTTCAGTCTAACTGGACACAAAAGCAATACACAGAACAATTCACACGCGTGCAACAATACATTACTGAAGGTGATATCTATCAAGTTAATTTGTCTCATCGACTCACATCGACAATGACAACAACAACAGGTGACCCCTTAGGGATTTATACCGCAGTATCGAAAAAATCCCCCGCAGCGTTTGGTGCCTTTGTGGAATCAGATCATCTGACATTGATCTCAAATTCACCAGAATGTTTTTTAGAACGAACATCATTCAATGATCCATTAAAAACACATCCTATCAAAGGAACCTGCTCAAAAAACATTTCCGAAGAACAACTGAAAGCCTTTGTGACCAATGAAAAAGAATGTGCTGAACATTTGATGATCGTTGATGTTGTCCGTAACGATCTAGGACGTATCGCAACCATAGGTTCTGTCAATGTTGATTCATTACTACAACAAATAGAACTTCCCACATTATATCATTTAGTCTCTACCATTTCATGTATGTCACAAGAGAAATTATCAGACATCATCTACGCAACATTTCCAGGAGGATCGATTACAGGTGCCCCTAAAATTCGAAGCATGCAGATTATTGATGAGTTAGAATCTGTTGAGCGTTCCATCTATACAGGTGCAATAGGTTATTTCGGTGCACAAGGCGCCATCAATCTTTCGATTGCGATTCGCACAGCTTACCTTTGTGATGACAAACTTCATCTTCATGTGGGTGGTGGTATTGTTTCGGATTCTACAGCATCAGGTGAATGGGAAGAAACTCAAGACAAAGCATTAGCATGGCGACAAGCCATCGCTTCTTGTACTTAGTGCGCTATCAAACGAATGCATGCCTGTGTTTGATCCATCACTGCCATGCTTCCTAACATAAATGCACGGTTGGTATTGCCATGTCCAACAGGAAGTTCATGCATATGTGGTATTGTTGGTAAACAACGATCAAACACATCCTGTGGCTGGATACCATAACTGTCCTGACAATCTGTCATCGCGCCAACACAAAATCCTACCGCATGATCCCATGCACCAGAGAGATTTAATGTCGTCAGAGATCGATCGATCGCATACGCATATTCGGCAATATCTTCAAGAATAACAATGCTGTTGGAAAAATCCATTTTGTAATCAGTGCCTGTTAATTGTGCGAGCAATGTCAAATTACCTCCAACCAATCGCCCTTCATAGATTGAGGATGTAAACCCATGACAAGATGTTATCGGCAGTATTGCATCGGTTAAAGTCCCCTCCAAGGTATTCCACAGCCATTGTTTATCCATGTCAGGTAACAGAGGAAACTGGTTCACCACAGGGCCATGTACTGCACCAATACCCAAGGATAATGTCCATGCCAATAATGCCGTAGCATCAGAGAAACCCACGATCAATTTAGGATCAGCACGCAAAGCCTCTGCATCTAAATGAGGCAAAAGACGCATTGAACCATACCCGCCACGTGCAACAAAAATAGCACGGATATCTGGATCACGAAGACATCCATTAAATTCATCAATACGTCGAGAATCATGTCCGGCCAGATAACCATCAGAATCGAATAATGTTTGATCCCAAGAAACACTGTACCGCTTAGATAGGGCATCGAGTCCTTCTTTTAATCCTTCTTTGGTGACAGGGCCTGATGGTGCAACAACAGCAACCTTGTCTCCGAGCGAAAGAGACGGCGGCATAATCACGTTTGAGTGTCTTACAGAAGTATTCATTGAATGTCTCTAAACAATACCCCGTGCCTTTGTGATTCTATTTCCTTTAAAACAAATCACGCGACCTTATCTTGCAGATACCATTATCTTTCCACAACGCCAAGTCTTGTGACAGAATCTTTGCAGTCATATCTATATGTTGGAGAATCAATATAATTCAAATCATTCGGACTCTATCATCATTCTCTTTTCGTGATACCGTAAAGAATCTATGAGTACGACAACTCGATTAGAACGCTGGATTCTCCGCCTAGTTGATCAGGAGATATCCACAGAAGTTGATCAACGTATCGATGAACTCGAAATCAATCAAAATGAATTTGGATTTGATTCCTTTGGATTAAGCAAAGA
>JABAAV010000045.1:0-3533 GCA_014238595.1 Myxococcales bacterium
TTTGCATTAAGCGGTCAAGCCTGTGCAGCGTCGTCTCGTATTATTCTCCACGATTCTATTTATGATGAATTTATTAATACATTTAAAAATCTCATTACCATGATGCCTATGGGTGATCCACTTAAAAAATCTACTGTATTAGGTCCTCTCATCTCACAATCTCAAGTCGATCGCACAATGATGTTCATTGAGAATGCAAAAAAAACAGGTAGTCAATTAATTTTTGGTGGAACAAAAAAAACCGATGGCATTTTTGCGAAAGGTAACTTTGTAAAACCAACTATTTTTGCCAACGTCGATCCTGATTCACCTTTAGCACAAGAGGAAGTTTTCGGACCGATTGTTTCTATCTTTAAGTTCAACACTGACAAAGAAGCGATCGCGATTGCTAACAACACACGTTATGGATTAGCAGGAAGCGTCTGGTCTAACGATATTAAAAAAGCACATCGTACAGCTGCTTCTCTGGAAGCAGGGTATGTGTGGATCAACGCCTATGGCAACATTCCTTATACGACACCTTTTGGAGGCTATAAAGAATCTGGAAAAGGCCGTGAGGGAGGTAGAGAAGCTCTTTTAGAGTTCATGCGTCTCAAAAATATATATATCCAACTCTAACGTATTCAACAAATATCATAAAATCGCAATGGCGGTTAGTTTTTTTGATCAAACGATTGAACTTTGATGGATAATCCCAATTCATTACGCACATAAAAATAATTCCTAGAAACCATATAAGAAAGAATTTGTCGCAATTTTTCTTTGGGGTCACATGGCAGTTCAAGATCATTGTATTGTGTTATTTGTTTTGCAGAACTCAAAAGATCATTAGCTAAAATAAACCCCATTCGATCTGCCGTTTTTTCAAGAGATAGACGCCATGTTTGAATCTTATCTTTTGCGGAATCTTGTAAAATTTCTTCAGCTAAGGCACGACCTTGTTTCATGACAGGCGTTGACATAGTCTTTTTCAATCGTGAAATAATAGGTTTAATATTATCATTACCATCATTTTTGATTGAAAAACCCATCGTACTTAGCAAAACACGCCATATCTGTTCAATATATTTGCCCGAAGGAGCTAAAGACACAAGATGATACGGTGGCAATAAATAGGTTAAATGACGACCAAACAAAAACATTATTTCTGACTGCGTACTTTGATTGAATCGTTCTAAATCGATGCAAACGACTGGACCTTCTTGTGTTGTATAAGCATTAATTTTATTTTCAGCAATGGGTAATAAATATAATGAAGGCAGTGTATCAAAACCAACACAATGTGCTGCATGAACAAACGATTGAACCAATACTGATTTGTCTTGTTTCAAATCAACTTTATGATTGTCATTCAATTCTATTTCTTGGGTGGAACGAGCCAATACAGATGATACTGATGTTCCCATAAGAGTCAACAATGTGTCGATACGTTGATCTTGATCTGGTGAAACAATATATCCTTCTCTCAAAGAATCACTGATTCTATTGCGAACTCCCATCCATTCATCTGAACGATGTTGGGCAATAAATTTTCGTTCTTCATCATTTATTTGTCGCAACAATTCCAAAGCTTGAAACAAACACATCGATTCATCAATACAATCAATATCTCTATATAGGATCGCAAGATCGCGATAAATATCAATCCGTTCAGAATTAGTTGCTAGTTCGTGATGAAGACGTTCAATAGACTGTGAAGAATCTACACGATCTTTCTGACGTTGAATGTCTTTAAGAATTTCTTTGATTTTTGAATCATTCGGTAACAATGTATTAGAAATTTGAAAAGCTGTTACCGCAGATTCAGCATCTTGAAGCCCTGTCCAACAAATCTCACCCATATCTCGCCATAGATGAAATAATCGATCGACATTGACAACATCAGAAGCATCAAACCGCTTAATCATTTGTCGATACATGCGAACTAATTGAACCCAATCTTTGTTTGCTGTTAATATTTTTACAATCGCAGAAAATGCCTTGGAATTTTTAAAATCTTCATCCAAAACTTTTTTAAAATAAGAGATTGCTTCTTTTGATTTCCCTAATCGATCTCTAACAATTGTTGCTGCTGCATAATTATATTTTATTTTTTCCTTTGTATTTGTCGTCAAAAGAATAAGTTTGTTTAATATAGTTAATGCATCATTCCATTGTTCAGAGTTGACATATACTTCTAGAAGTTTATGAAGAAAATGTGATGAAATATTGCCATCATGGGCTAACACAAGTGTAAACAGACGTATCGCTTCTTTGGTTTGATCAAACTTCTGATAAAGAACATCTGCAGTATAAATAACAACATCGTAATGTTCTTGGGGCAATTTTTCTATCAGCGCTATATTATTTTGACAGAGATCAAAACGCTCTGTCAAAACAGATAGTTCGATTAATCCTTGCAATGCCAAAGCATGTGTTTTGTCTTTTTCAAGCACTGTGTTGAACGCAACTATGGCTCGATCATATGCTTTGATATGCTGCGCACTAACTCCAATGCGATACCAAGCTTCTTGTGCTGTTTCAAATGTCAATGCATCGTTTTTTTCTATCAATTGACGGTAAAGATCTTCTGCTTTTTTCCATAAAGCAATCTTGGTTGAATGTTTCATCGCAAGAACATATGTGGTTGTCGCGATTTTTTCTAAGAGTTCTATCGATGATTCACCAAGATCAAACGCAGCTTGATAATAAAAAAGGGCATCTTCAATCTGATCTTCTTGCTTATATATATTCCCTAATAATAGAGAACATTCTTTTTTTTCTTGCTTTTGTTTTTCTGTAAATCTTGCATAAAGATCTATAAGCAAAATTTCAGATTTTTTCAGTCTTTCTTGAGCAATCAAGACCTTAGAAACACGAAAAATCGCTTGAACATTATGAGGTTGTATCGCAAGCACTTTTTCACATAAAGCAAGTGTGCTTTCATTAGAAGAAAGTTTCTCAAAAGAAATCTTAGAAGCTTTTAAATAGAAGGAGACCTTATCTACAACGTCAGAAGATATATCAGCTGCTTTTTCTAAATACGAGACAACCGATTCCCAATCGTGTTTATCTTCACACAGTGTTATTAATTGACAGATAGCATCAAGATAATCTTTTTGAAGCCCTAATGCTTGTTTTGTTAAAGAATATGCATCGTGAACATTGTTTAACTTTTCTCTGAGTAAATCAGCGGCAGCTAACAACAACGGTGCTCCCTGATCTTTGATCAACGCTGCATGTCTTTTCAATATTTTTACAGCATCATTCCATTGTTCATTGTTCTGATAAAGAGTAGCCAATACCTCGAGAGAGGGCAGATGATCGTCCTTTAATTTCAATATTGATACATGTGTTTTAATTTCTAACGCATCATCAGGGATATAATCTTGATAAATGGACACTATTTCTTGATACAACTCAATTTTATCAGGAATCTGTTTGGTATATGAAAGAGAATCTTCCAACAAAGAAATGAGTTTTTTCCATTCACCCTTGTTTCGAAGTAGTGCAGAAAAATCTTTGCGCTCTTGTGCATTCATGCTTCCTTGTTC